>JAGXSW010000085.1 GCA_018333715.1 Syntrophaceae bacterium
CCAGATAATAATTTAGCCGAAAGGGACCTGCGACCCACCGTGATTGCCAGAAAAGTAAGCTTTGGCAGTAGTTCAGATGCAGGAGCAAAAACTCGCTCTATTTTGATGTCCATCCTTCACACCCTCAATAAACGCCGAGGGGACCAATCTCTCGAATCGATCTTTAAAACCCTCCTCGACGAACTCGCTAAGAATCCCAACGTTCAAATAGGCCCCCTTTTCCCTCTGCCAAAATCTATACCCCGTAACTGAGGGATTACGAGAGATTTCCGGAAAAACCTGGAAATCTCTGATTACATCGATTAGGAACAGATTACACTGATTAGAAATGCATTCTTCCCGCCCCCATTCCCCCCCTGTCTTTACACCTCGCTGCTTTTAAGTTACGTTTTTGGATGAGGGAAAGATGGAAAAGATTGTCATCCGTGGAGCCAAGGTCCATAATTTAAAGAATGTTGACGTCGAAATTCCACGGAATCAATTGGTGGTGATTACCGGGCTAAGCGGGTCCGGTAAATCGACCCTTGCTTTCGATACTCTCTATGCCGAAGGCCAGCGCCGATATGTCGAATCCCTTTCCGCCTATGCCCGACAGTTTCTAGAGCAGATCGAAAGAGCGGATGTCGAATCAATAGATGGCCTCTCTCCGGCGATTGCCATCGATCAGAGGAGTATGTCACGGACCCCTCGCTCAACCGTGGGAACCGTGACAGAAATTTATGACTACCTGAGGCTCCTCTTTGCCCGAGCGGGGGAGCCTTTCTGTCCTCATTGCGGCATTCCTATTGCTTCACAGTCCGTCCAGCAGATGACCGAGACGCTCCTTCGACTCCCAAAAGGGACGCCCCTCACCCTCTTCTCCCCAATAGTGAGAGGAAAGAAGGGCGAGTACAAGAAGGAGATGGATGATCTCCGGAGAAACGGGTTTGTAAGGGTGAGGATCGATGGGGAGATCCTGGATCTGAGCGAGGAGATCCATCTGGACAAGAACAAACGCCACGAGATCGATGTGACCGTAGACCGTCTGGTGGTAAAAGAGAATGCAGAAAAGAGGATCAACGATTCGTTGGAGATTGCTTCCCACCTTTCCGGAGGGATTGTGAAGGTCGAAAGGGAGGGATCTCCCCCCATACTCTTTAGCCAGAAGTTTTCCTGCCCTGATTGTGGATTCAGCTTCTCTGAGATGACACCGAGGATGTTCTCATTCAACAGTCCCCAGGGCGCGTGCCCGGCCTGCAATGGGTTAGGAACAAAACAATACTTTGATCCTCATCTCATTATCCCCGACCCGTCGCTCTCCATCAATGAGGGGGCCATTCTTCCATGGAAGGAGAGAGGAGAGGCTTTTTTGAGGCCTGTTCTGGAAGGTCTGGCAAAACACTACGATTTCAGTCTTGATACTCCCTTCAGCCGGCTAACAAAATCGGTTCAAGACATCCTTCTCCACGGTTCAAAAGGAGAAAAGATCTCGTTCAAAGTCAAAGGAAAGGGGGCGCCACACCTCTTCCGGCAGGAATTTGAAGGGGTGATTCGAGAATTGGAAAAGAGAAGAGAAGATGACGGGGGAGGAGCAGAGGAATTTATGAGCGCGATATCCTGCCCGGAATGCGAAGGCACCCGGCTGAAACGGGAGGTCTTATCGGTTAAGGTGGGAGGGAAGTCCATCGCAGAGGTGACCCGTCTCTACGTTAAAGAAGTATCGGAATTTTTGAGGAATTTGGAGTTGACTCCTCGATCTCAAAAGATTGCCAATGGTGTTTTGAAAGAGATTGAGGAACGGCTGAAGTTTATGATCGAGGTTGGTCTGGATTACCTCACCCTTGACCGGAATGCGGCCACCTTATCAGGAGGAGAGTCTCAGCGCATCCGTCTCGCCACTCAGATCGGTTCCAGCCTGGTGGGTGTGCTCTATATCCTGGATGAGCCCAGCATCGGCCTCCACCAGAGGGACCATTTGCGACTCCTGAGAACGTTAAAAAAGTTGAGGGATTTGGGAAACACCGTTATTGTGGTTGAACATGATGAAGAAACAATTCGTTCTGCCGATTATATTATCGATATGGGCCCCGGACCCGGGGAAAAGGGGGGAGAGATAGTCTTCGCCGGAACACCGGAAACACTGATGAAGGATGGAGATTCATTGACCGGGCAGTATCTCTCCGGGAAGAAGTCCATTCCTCTTCCTGAAAAGAGGAGGCCCATTAGAGATAAATATCTTTTGGTCCGGGGCGCCACGGCCAACAATCTAAAGAGCATCGATGTGAAGATTCCACTGGGTGTTTTTTGCTGTATTACGGGTGTTTCAGGTTCCGGGAAATCGACACTGGTGATTGATACCCTTTATTGCCTGTTGGCTCAACAGCTCTATCGAAGTCGTGAGCGCTGCACTTCTGTTCAAAAGATTGAGGGATTGGAACATATTGATAAGGTTGTCCATGTGGATCAGATGCCAATCGGAAAGACGCCCCGTTCGAATCCGGCCACCTATACCGGCCTTTTTCAACCCATCAGGGAACTCTTCGCCCAACTTCCGGAATCAAGAGCGAGGGGATTTAAACCCGGCCGGTTCAGTTTTAATGTGTCAGGAGGACGATGCGAGTCATGCCATGGCGATGGGACCCTTCGCATAGAGATGAACTTTCTTCCCGATGTCTATGTCACCTGCGAGGAATGCCATGGCAAGAGATATAACCGGGAAACTCTAAATATCCGGTATAAAGGGAAGACCATTTCTGAGGCATTAGAGATGACAGCAGAGGAAGCTTATGATTTCTTTAAAGCCATTCCCGTGATTTATCAAAAACTTCAGACCCTTTGTGATGTGGGGCTGGGCTACATCAAATTAGGCCAGCCTGCGACAACCCTTTCAGGAGGAGAGGCGCAGCGGATTAAACTGGGGAGAGAGTTGAGCAAAAGAGATACGGGAAGGACGGTCTATATTCTGGATGAACCCACCACCGGCCTTCATTTTGCAGATATTCAGAGGCTCTTGGATATCCTCAACCGCCTTACGGACAGGGGGAATACAGTCATCGTGATCGAACACAATATGGAAGTAATCAAATCCGCCGATTATATTATTGACTTAGGCCCGGAAGGAGGAGAAGAGGGGGGCTGGGTGGTTGCGGTTGGAACACCTGAAGAGATCGCTGAAGTACCCCAGTCCTATACTGGTCAGTATCTAAGGAGGAAGCTGAACCATTTTGTTGATTGACATTTAGGCACGCTCATGGTCAACCCTGAGTACGTCGAAGGGTTGACTTTTTTCACTCCTATTGGTAAAAAGCCAGACAATATTCAATTTAGTGACCAAGGAGGGCCGTTATGGAAGAAAGAGAAAAATCGAGTACGGGGCTGGATGAAAATGTGGCGGGTTTTCTCTGCTATCTCTTTGGATTCATCACAGGGATCGTCTTCTTGGTTGTGGAGAAGAAGAGCAGCTTCGTGAGGTTTCATGCCATGCAGTCTACGATCACATTTCTTGGCCTCTTCGTCATTTCGATCGTCATTGGCTGGATTCCTATCATCGGACTCCTCGTTTACCCCATCTGGATTTTAAGCCTCATCGTGTGGCTGATCCTCATGGTCAAAGCCCTTCAGGGAGAACGGTATTCTCTTCCCATTGTCGGAAAGATGGCAGAAGAAAAGGCTAAATAAAGAGGGCATCCATGGCGAAGAAACGTAAGAAAAAAGGGGGGACAGGAAAGTTCGTTATCTTACTGTTCCTGATTGGGATTATTGCCTCCCTATCTGTCCTTTTCCGAAAGGAGATCGTCAACACCTTTGGCCCGTTGTTTGAAAAATTAAGTTTAGTAGAGGAGAGGAAAGAGGTTGTCCTTTACTTCTCGGATCAGGATGGAGAGTATTTAATCGGAGAGAAAAGGAAGATCATAAAGAAAGGGGACTTCAAGGAGGAAGGAAAAGAAGTTATTGATGAACTGATCAAAGGACCGAGGGGAAAACTTATCCCCACCCTTCCTTCCCGAACAAAATGTTTAAGCCTTAAACTCAATGAAAAAGGGGTGGCGGCTGTCAATTTTAACAAGGCCCTCTCAAAGGACCACCCAGGAGGAAGTTCTGCTGAAATTCTGACAGCTTATTCTATTGTTAATTCCCTCACCCAAAACTTTCCCCAGATCAAGCAGGTTCAATTCCTCATCGAAGGAAAACCCGTAGAAACCATCGCAGGCCATCTCTCCCTTAAACAACCCATCGCTTCCAACCCTAAATTAATCAAAAGACAGTAATGTTGGAATCGTAAAAAGTCTGAAAAACCTATTTTCTGTCATTCCTGCGCAAGCAGGAATCCAGTCTTTTCGGATAGTTAAGGTTTTCTGGATTCCCGTTTTCACGGGAATGACGACTTTTTACGAGACCAACAGTAATTGATTTCAAGGAAGTTTAATGATATTCTTAAATCCTTGGGATATTGGAGGGTTGGAATACCGGAATGATGGGTTGAAAATGACTGCGAACAACGAAAAAAGTTCGAGGTTTGGGTTAAGGTTACGTATAACCCACCTTCCGGAAACTATGGTGCAACTGATTGATATAATTAAGTTGTCTTTTTATTTTTATGGACTACATTATCATTTTCGGCATTTTGATTTCCAGTTTGTCCAGCAAATCCTTCTGCTGGAAGTTAAGTGCCACGGGTTTCCGTACGCTTTTTCCTGAAAGGCGATCTCTCAGGGTGACCATATCGCCGTTGCGGAAAGGTTCATAAAGTTTTTTTGAGTTCAGATAGTCAATGCCATGAAGCTTTTTCCTTCTTTCGGCAAGGTCCCT
>JAGXSW010000086.1 GCA_018333715.1 Syntrophaceae bacterium
TGCAAAAGGCTCATTCTGATGACGGGAGATTACAGCAGGAAGTCTGAATAGCTTCTCGAACATGGTTGGACCTCCTTGTTTTTGAATAATCCAACCATGTTGTAGCAGAGTTTGTTATATCGTGGCAGGCAATCAATTAGGCAGGATAATTGACTTTACTTATGTGACGTAGAAAAGAAAAATATCCTCAAAACAAAGGCTTTTTCCCCTTTACGTCACATAACTGCGGACGTCACATAATGGATCTTATGTGCTATAGCACATAAGAGCCAGTTGGCCGCCTTATAAACGGTTCCCTGGAAACGTTCAGGGTCCACGAACGTCTCCAGCAATACCACGGAATGTCCAAATGTCTTTTGCCAATCCGTATCAAGGCGCTTTTGGCACAGGGACAAAATTCTTGAACCTAAATTCCGAATATGCCAGTCGGGCAGAATGAGAAAGCGGCTGTTATTGACGATCAACTTGAGGCGGTCATACTGATGGCGCAAGTTCCACCCGATCCAACGATCCCGTGCAGCACACTTCAAAGCCGAGGCGGAAAAGCTCAGAAGGGCTACCCAGTGATCGCCCCAGAGGGCGACGTACCAGAGAGTTTCGCTGATCTTAGGCAAGGAGCCCAGGCAGTGATGCTTCTGCATCAATTCCTGATAACGCTGCTCTTCGAATGGATGAACGGGCTGGACAAGAATCTCTCCCAAATTCAAAACGTCACCCGCCAAATGAATTATAACCACGTTCCTTTATAACTCATCTAACTCATCTGGGGACAGTTGTTCAGTTTTTCTTAGAACAAGTGGATTCATTTCAAGTTTCGAGGCAGAATGAATCCACCCTGCAGATAAATCTTTTCTTGCTTGACGAGTGAAGCCATTTTTTGTAAAGTCACATGGATAAGAGAGAGATTCCAATGGATGTCGGACAAATTCTCACTTTTACTGCCCGTAAGTTCCCTCAAAGGATCGCACTCATCTTCGAGCAAGAGCGAATGACTTATCAGGAATTTAATCGTCGCGTCAATCAACTGGCCAATGGATTGCTTCGTCTCGGCTTGAAGAAGGGGGAAAAGGTTGCTGTCCTTCTCTTCAATTCGATCCCCCTCGTCGAGATTCTCTTCGCCTCGGCAAAAACAGGCGGCGTCTTCACGCCGATCAATTTCCGGTTTACCACTGAGGAGGTTTTTTACATCCTGGACCATTCCGACGCCCGTTTTTTTATCTATGGGGAGGGGTTCTCGGAGCTTGTCGAGAAGATCAGGCCAAGACTTAAAAAAGTGGAATTCTATTTCTCCATCGGAGAGTCAACTCCTCCTTCCATTTTGAACTACGAAACTTTTTTAAAAGAGTCCCTTTCTCAGGAACCGGATGTTCATCTCTTTGAAAAGGATGAATGCCAATTGATGTATACCTCCGGGACCACGGGGAAGCCGAAAGGGGCGCTTCTCACGCATGAGAACCTCCTCTGGAACCTTTTCAATACCATCCTGGGAAGGGAGGAGAAGGAGGGCGATACGTCACTCGTCATCGGCCCCCTCTATCACACGGCGGCTCTCAACAACCATTTCCTCACCCGTGTGGCGATGGCCGGGACCAGCGTCCTCGTCAAACACTTTGATCCGGAAAGGGTGATGGAGGTCATCGAAAAGGAGAAGGTGACGGTCATCTCAGGCGCTCCTGCCGCCTACCATTTGATGCTCTCCCTTCCTAATGGACGGTATGACACCCGTTCGATCGTCAAATGCACCACAGGGGCCTCCATCCTTCCGAATGAAACAAAAGAAAGGCTGACCAAACTCTTTCCCAACCTCTCCGGTATTTATGATGTCTATGGGTGCACCGAGGCCACGCCCTCGATTGCCATCCTCAAAGCGAAGGACTCTCTGAAAAAAAAGGAATGTGTGGGGCCGGCTGTTCCCTTCCTGGAAGTGAGAATCGTGGATGATCAGGATCGAGACCTCCCCGTGAGAGAAGTCGGGGAATTAATCTGCCGCGGTCCTAATGTGATGAAGGGATATTATAAGGATGAAGAAGCCACCCGGGAAGCTCTCCGGGGCGGATGGCTTCACACAGGGGATCTGGCCCGGATGGATGAGGAGGGATTCATCTATATCGTTGACCGGAAGAAGGATATGATCGTCAGCGGCGGAGAGAATATCTATCCCCGTGAGATTGAGGAGATCCTTTACAGCCATCCCAGGGTTGAAGATGCGGCCATCATCGGGATCCCTGATCCGCTCTGGGGGGAATCGGTCAGGGCCGTCATCGTTTTGAAGAGAGGAGAGACGATGACAGAGGAGGAGGTGATCGAATACTGCAAAAGCCATCTTGCCAGTTACAAGAAGCCGAAGTCCGTGTGGTTCGTTGAAAACCTTCCCAGAAATCCTTCGGGGAAGGTCCTGAAGACAGTCCTGAGGAAAAGATGAAGACCTCAAGAGCAATGGTTCTTGAAAAACCAGGGGGAATGGTTTTGAGGGAGTTTCCCCTTCCGTCGATCGGACCGGAAGAGGGACTCCTTAAGGTGGAGATGGTTGGGGTCTGCGGTTCGGATGTGGGGATGTACCTGGGAAAGGCTACACGGGCTCCCAGACCTTATCCCATCATCATGGGCCATGAGATCTTCGGGACGGTCGTTGAAATTGGGGAAGAAGCATCCAATAGGTGGAACCTGAGAGAGGGAGACCGGGCAATCGTTGAGTATGCTTTTGGATGCGGAGGATGCTTCTATTGCAAGCAGGGGAATTATATTCACTGTGAGGCGATGTTCACCTACGGATCGATGATTTCCTGTAAAGATCCGCCGCACCTCTGGGGCGCTTATAGCGAATATCTCTATCTCCCTCCAAGGGCGATGGTTCACCAAGTTTCCAGAAGCCTCTTGCCTGAGGTCGGGGTTCTGGTCTGTGCGGTCCTGGGGAATGCGATTCGGTGGGTTCAGGTGATCGGGGGAGTAAGGCAAGGGGATATTGTTGTGATTGAGGGGCCTGGACAACAGGGACTTGCAGGCGTGGTCGTAGCCAGGGAGGCGGGCGCAACGAATGTGATCGTAACTGGAATGACAAGGGATCAGATTCGATTCGAACTGGCAAAGACCTTTGGAGCGGATGAGATCATCGATATCGAGAAGGACGATCCGGTCGAAAAGGTGAGAGAGATTACAGGAGGAATGATGGCTGACCTTGTCATGGATGTGACCGGAAATCCAAAAGGAGCAATATCAGCGATCGATCTGGTGAAGAAGAAGGGAACGGTCATTCTTCCCGGACTTTATGGTATGGATCGAGAAATTCCTTTAGTCCTCGATAAGATCGTTTACAAGGAGGTGAGAGTGCAAGGCGCCTTCAGCCATGATTTCCAGTCTGTCGTCCCGGCCATCCGCCTGGCCGAATCAGGGAAATATCCTCTCGAGAAGATGGTGACGCACCGGTTTCCTCTCGAGGAAGCTGAACAAGCAATCAGAGTAGCAGGAGGCGAAATCGAAGGAGAGGATCCCATTAAAGTCGTGATCGTTCTTTAATAAAAGTAATTTCTCAGTTATGGGGGAGACTTT
>JAGXSW010000087.1 GCA_018333715.1 Syntrophaceae bacterium
AGCCCCTATCTCATGGGTTTTTGCGCTGAGAATAATGTGGCAATAAGCTTCTTGTCGGAACACGGCCGATTTTTGGCCAGAGTCCATGGGCCTGTTTCGGGAAATGTCCTTCTCCGAAGGGAGCAATATCGCAAGGCGGATGATCTGAAATTTTCGGCAGAGGTTGCTAAGTTCATTCTCATAGGAAAGATCACCAATTGCCGTACTGTTTTGCAGAGAGCGCTTCGGGACCATGCAAGCAAAATAAAAGAAGATGAGGTGCGCAATGTCGTCATACGACTGAATCGCCAAATTGAAATATTTGATCAGGATCAACCCCTGGACGTTTTGCGGGGGATTGAAGGAGACTCCGCCCATATTTACTTTAATGTATTTGATCATCTGATCGTTGCCCAGAAGGAAGCCTTCCGGTTCGATGAGCGAAACCGACGTCCCCCTCTTGACAATGTCAACTGCCTCCTGTCTTTTATATACACCCTTCTCATGCATGATGTGCGCTCGGCTTTGGAATCCGTGGGATTAGACCCTGCTGTCGGATTTCTTCACAGGGATCGACCGGGAAGACCGGGGCTTGCACTCGATCTCATGGAGGAATTCAGGCCCTATATTGCTGATCGCCTGACCCTGTCCCTCATCAATCTTCAGCGGGTTCAGGAAAAGAGTTTTAAAAAGATGGATTCCGGTGCAGTGGTCATGAATGACGATACACGAAAGACAGTTCTCGTGGCCTATCAGGAGCGAAAACAGGAGGAGATAACCCATCCTTTTCTTGATGAAAAGGTGATGATCGGAATGTTGTTCCACATTCAGGCCATGCTGATGGCGCGCTATTTGCGGGGAGATATGGACGGTTATCCACCCTTTATCTGGAAATAGGGAGGAGCAAAATGTTTGTGTTGGTTAGTTACGATGTTTCTACAATGGACGAGAAAGGTCCCCGCCGTTTGAATCGTGTGGCAAAAGCCTGTAAGGACTATGGCCAGAGGGTTCAGTTTTCTGTTTTTGAATGTATTGTGGACCCCGCTCAATGGGCTGTTTTGAAGGACCGACTCATTAAAGAAATCGATCAGGAAAAGGACAGTTTGCGTTTCTATTATCTCGGCTCTAACTGGCGGCGCCGGGTTGAGCATATCGGCGCAAAGAAAACGATTGATCAGGAAGGGCCATTGATCGTCTGAATGTTAACTGCGAACCGGAAGTGGACAAGATTTTCCTGGAAGGTTCGCAGAGGTTCTAACTTAAAGAAATTACACGATTTATCCAAAAGGCTCTTTGACAACAGAATATTGCAGTGGGCAATTCGCACAAGATGCGCGAATTTTTTGAGAATATTGCTTATAAAGCAAGGAGTTATTTGTAAACAGTCGCTCCCCGCGCGGGAGCGTGGATTGAAACCTTCACTTCGATAATTTTCTTTTGGAGATAAATTTGTCGCTCCCCGCGCGGGAGCGTGGATTGAAACTTTTATATTCAATGATAGCATGATTTAATTTGAGTCGCTCCCCGCGCGGGAGCGTGGATTGAAACATCGTTCATAATTGCACCGTTACCATGCAATTTATGTCGCTCCCCGCGCGGGAGCGTGGATTGAAACAAGGGTGGTGAGGCTGATCATGTGGTTTTATTAAGTCGCTCCCCGCGCGGGAGCGTGGATTGAAACGTCGTCGGTTAAGGATAGTTTTGACATAGCCACGTGTCGCTCCCCGCGCGGGAGCGTGGATTGAAACTTGCTATAAGGACAAGTTCTCCTTTAATCTCGGTCGCTCCCCGCGCGGGAGCGTGGATTGAAACACTGAGGGTATTAGTCCATTTCATTTGATGTCCTGTCGCTCCCCGCGCGGGAGCGTGGATTGAAACGTTCAATGTTTATTCCTGAAGAGAAATGTTATTGGGGTCGCTCCCCGCGCGGGAGCGTGGATTGAAACTAATTAAAAGAAATGGTCTTAGATGATTCTAGATGTCGCTCCCCGCGCGGGAGCGTGGATTGAAACGCCTTAAAGGGGCAATTTTCATCTATGCCTCAAGTCGCTCCCCGCGCGGGAGCGTGGATTGAAACTTATCTCTTCAGGCCAATGTTTGCCCTTATTCCGTCGCTCCCCGCGCGGGAGCGTGGATTGAAACCTGAACATTCATGACCGGCCCATCGGTTACATCGTGTCGCTCCCCGCGCGGGAGCGTGGATTGAAACATAAATCTTGGGGATAATATCTATTAATTGACGGGGTCGCTCCCCGCGCGGGAGCGTGGATTGAAACCACTTGCCAATGGTGGTAAATAAGAAGCGATATACGTCGCTCCCCGCGCGGGAGCGTGGATTGAAACCACTTGCCAATGGTGGTAAATAAGAAGCGATATACGTCGCTCCCCGCGCGGGAGCGTGGATTGAAACCGTTGGTATGATTTGGAACCATGTTGGATTCCCAGTCGCTCCCCGCGCGGGAGCGTGGATTGAAACCACTCTCATCACATCTGCGCCATCTTTTTCAAAAGTCGCTCCCCGCGCGGGAGCGTGGATTGAAACATTTAAGTTGAGAGATAAAGTAATAGATGTAATTGGTCGCTCCCCGCGCGGGAGCGTGGATTGAAACCCCCTGGTACTCCCAAAAGTAACCAGGAGAGTTGGTCGCTCCCCGCGCGGGAGCGTGGATTGAAACCTTTGGAGGAGGGACAAATAATCCTCTATGGGCATGTCGCTCCCCGCGCGGGAGCGTGGATTGAAACTTGCTTCGCTAGTGGCTACGCAAGACCAAAATCAGTCGCTCCCCGCGCGGGAGCGTGGATTGAAACGTAATAACGACCGCTCTAATCTTGCTGTATATCAAGTCGCTCCCCGCGCGGGAGCGTGGATTGAAACTAGTCAACCAATCAAAGGGCAGCAAGGAGTTAAGTCGCTCCCCGCGCGGGAGCGTGGATTGAAACTGATAATATGTAATATGTAACCCACCAATCGCCCGGTCGCTCCCCGCGCGGGAGCGTGGATTGAAACAATTGAACCTACTATCTCCAGGGCTTTCTCCTTTAGTCGCTCCCCGCGCGGGAGCGTGGATTGAAACACCTCTACGATAATTTTTTCATAGCTGTCCATCTGTCGCTCCCCGCGCGGGAGCGTGGATTGAAACGCCAAGATGGCAATACGCCGCTGGCCAGGATTTGGTCGCTCCCCGCGCGGGAGCGTGGATTGAAACAATACCCATGTGGACTAACATATTCTACTTTGGGCGTCGCTCCCCGCGCGGGAGCGTGGATTGAAACCTTTGGAGGAGGTGTAAATAATCCTCTGTGTGAT
>JAGXSW010000088.1 GCA_018333715.1 Syntrophaceae bacterium
CCGTTCGCCCTGAGGCTCTCGAAGGGTGAACGGTTCGCTCAGCCTCCGGCTCAGAGAGCCTCTGGCTCGGAGAGGACAGGCTCTGTCGAACCATGAATGGACTTGCGACACAGCCTCTTAGTATAGGGGGAGGAGGGGGGAGGGACAGAGGGATGAGCAGCGCTTCTCCCTAAGTGGTTGCATCTGAATTGTGGAAAACGTTAGGATTGAAAGTGATATCTACCAGCGATGGTATGAAAATGAATTTAGAGAGAGATCCGAAAAACTACTCCACGCTCTCTTGATTACGTAGATTCCAAAAGATGATTACGCAGATGTCCTTGGTTGAAGGATTGCTTTGAATCTGTGTCATCGTTTTTAATCGGTGTAATCACAATGCTGTTCATTTAAGCCGTTCGTCCTGAGGTTCTCGAAGGATGAACATCTTAGGTTCGCACCCTTCGACAAGCTCAGGGTGAACGGTGACAGTCTGACTAAACAGTATTAGATTCTTACACATTGAAGTCTGAGAATTTATCTCTAACATTCAGAAATAAACCCCAAAAGAATCTCCCCTCCCCTGGCGGGAGGGGATGAAGGGGAGGGGGAAGAATCGTTTTTGTCCACCCCTCTCCGAGCCAGAGGCTCTATGAGCCAGCGGCCACCCTCACCCTCCCCCATCGAAAGCTGGTTGTATACCACACTTGAGACTGAGGGTACATAGTACGGTATGAATTAAAACGTTCTTATCCGCTTGAAATCATATAACATTTCCTCCTCATTGACTGGGAGGACAAAAGAAAGGGCAAATCAAATTTAATTACCCATCCCCGTTCCTCATCTCCCCAATCGGATGGGAATGATAATGAATCCATATAGTTAACCACCCCCTCAGTCTTAAGTGTGTCCTGATGTCAGCCATCGAAAGGGGGAGGGGATATACTGGGGAAATTTCAAATATTTTTGGTTAGATGTAATCAGAGATTTTTGAGCTTTCTCAAATATCTCTTGGAGGAGGTTTGATGATGGAAAAGTGGATGGGCGGGGATATGCACCCGAGCTACCGAATTCTGATGGGCCCCGGGCCGAGCAATGTTCATTACCGGGTTTATCAAGCGATGTCTAACCCGGTCATCGGTTATCTCGACCCCCAGATTCTGGCCTGCATGGATGAAATCAGCGAAATGTTAAGAGGTGTCTTCCAGACGAAGAACCAGGCGACTCTTGCTATTTCTGCTACAGGAAGCTCTGGAATGGAAGCATCCTATGTCAATTTCGTTGAGCCTGGTGATGTTGTTGTCATTGGCGTCAATGGTTTCTTTGCAGATAGGATGACTCAGGTGGCTTCCCGATGCGGCGCTAAAGTCATCCGGGTTGAGGAAGAATGGGGGAAGATGATTGAGCCAGAAAAAATGATTAGTGCCTTAAAGGAACATCCCGAGGCTAAGGTCTGCGGCGTTGTTCATGGGGAGACCTCCACCGGGGTGTGGCAGTCGCTTGAAGAGATTGGGGCTTACTGTAAGCGAACGGATACCCTTCTTGTGGTGGATGCTGTGACCACTGTTGGAGGGTATGATGTGAAGGTGGATGAATGGGGAATCGATGTCTGCTACGGGAGTTCCCAAAAGTGTCTTGGTGTTCCGCCAGGGCTTTCTCCAATCACTGTGAGCCCCAAAGCCATGGATGTTCTCCGCTCCCGCAAGACAAAAGTGCAAAGTTTTTATCTCGACCTCACTTTGCTCGAAATATTGGGGAGAGGAAAGGGTTTATTACCACACGGCTCCTGCCTCGATGTTCTATGCGTTGAGAGAAGGGCTGAAGATTATCTTTGAGGAAGGGCTTGAGGCAAGGTTCAAGCGCCATCAGACTTTGGGAGATCGTTTGAAGATGGAGCTGGAGGGTTTCGGATTCAAACTTTTTGCCCAGGAAGGATATCGTCTGCCCATGTTGACTTCGGTAGTTCTCCCTGATGGGCTGGATGATGCGAAGATACGGTCGAGTCTTTTAAATGAATATAATATTGAGGTGGGAGGAGGGTTGGGCTGGCTCAAGGGGAAAATATGGCGAGTCGGCCTCATGGGGGAAACCTGCAAACTCCGATATATTCATTGCCTGATAGGAGCGTTAAAGGATATTCTGACCTGAATGCGGAATTCGGATTGCGCCTGCCTGCCGCACAGGTAGGGATTGCGGAATAGGCTGTCCTGCGGCAAGTAGGGGAGATGGAGGTGGGGGGCTTCAATTTTTCTGACAGGTTTTGAGTGGGCAAACTGAAGCAATTTTATCAAAATCAGAATCATTATGAAGAAGGGTGAGCTTATTTTCAATAGCGGTTTGAGCAATCATACAATCCACTGTTTTTCGAATGGTAATTCCCTGTTTGCGGCACTTGCGGTAAATATGCGCCGCTTTGATATAAGAATCAAGACTATTTAATGAATAGACAGGAAAACGAAGGAGATGTTTTTGAGCTATTTCAAAATCTCTATCTCCCCTAAATCCTTGAAGAACTTCTGTAAGAATATAATCCGAAATGCATACCTCCTCTTCCAATTCAATTAGATCCTCAAGCATTCGGACGCCAGTTGTATCCACACCATTAAAGAACTCTATCCATACAGACGTATCAACGAGAATCATTGGAACGAGATCTCCTCATTTCATCCAAATTTCCTTCCCAGCGAAGTTTCCCCTTTAAACTCAGAATCCTTTTCCTCTCTTTACGGTTAATCAGTTCTCTGAGAGCAAAATCGACTAACTGCTTTTTCTTGTTGATCCCCGTATATTTCATTCCTTTTTCGATTAGTTTGTCATCGATCACAATATTGGTGCGCATTTTTCCACCTCCACATACACATTTTATAATTCTAGAATGTGTATGTCAATGGTTTTCTTAAAACCATCCGGCAAGCCGTACTTCCTCCGGACCTCTTTCACGTCTTTGGTGCGGCCTGCCTTGCTGTCAGATAACCCGCGTTCAGTCGCCTCGCGGACGTATATTTCGCGCATCAGATCATCCCATGTGGCGCTTGAGGGCATTCGATCGATGAGTTTGTGGGCTTCCTCCTTTTCCATCACTGTTGACATAGTATTGCCTCCTGTTTTTCGCTTGACAGAATAGCACGGAATGAACCAGATATCAATTTCTCCCAAGCCCAACGACCTAAATCAACGACGGCTGTCAGCCGTCCATTGAATTATTAAGGGTCTCAAAATTGAATTGACATGTTCCACAAAATCTCCCCTTGCCCTTTGCCCTCCGGGCCAGAGGCCCTATGGGCCGGAGGCCAAAGAGGGGTATTTTTCCTCCCTTTGGCAAAGCCTGCCTGCGCGAAGCCGCTTCGGCGAAGGCAGGGGAGGTGAGGAGGGATTTTATAAAACAATGTCGTTATTATTATGAGACTGTTAATAAGCCTCTATGTGCTATTACCAATAATTCATGATTCATGTTCCTTGTTCTGCTCACAGCTTCACTTCGAGCAGGTTTGTTTCGACTTCTTTAAACAATTCATCTAAAGTTTCTTGTATGGTGATTGTCTCTGCAATGGCTGTAATTACCCTGGTGTAGTGAGCTACTTCTTCGGATGAAAGCTGCCTGCCTTTGCGGTCCTTGAGCCATTTCTCTGAAACCTGATAGCCGCCAATGTGATATTCCCAGACCTCGGGAGGAATGCCCTCAAACCATTTCTCAGGATTAATGTGGACACGGGCTTTATTGGGATCGTAGGTCACTTTTTCAACACGCAGGTTGCCGGAACCTTCACATTTGGCAATGGGCTTAATAAGCTTCCTGGACTTGAGCAGGTGGAGTTCAACAAGCTCCTCACCCTTTTCGGCGAGTTTCTTAAAAAGCTTGTAGTACTTTGTGAATGGGATACGTGGGAAATCGGTTTTTAAAAACTCCGCATATTTTTTCCGGTAGGCGTTTGAATAGAGAAGAGCGTAGATGTAGTGGAAAATTTCCTCCGGAGTGGGCTGTTTTTTATAAGCATTTGATAATGATGTAAACAACTTAGAACTGATGTTCGCGTGCCGCATCGAGTACGCTGCCGCCGGTTCAAAGACGAACATAGGTTGATATCGAGAGAATCCGCTTCTCCGACCAGATCCGCCAGAACCAGATTCTTCATATAGATACAGTGGAAAACAATAGTCAATCGTTTTCAAAGATACAGCAACATGCTCGATCAGATGGCTCGATAGAAAAACGTGTGACCAGGGAATCGCGGTTTCAACACGACGTGGCAAGATAATGGCGAGATTGGGTTGCAGCATGTGCCGCATGACTTCTCGGCGTCCACGTTCAACAACGGCGTCGTGATAGAACAAATGTCGGATATCAAATGGTCGATAAAGAATTTGGGTATAGTGTTTGCCTCTATCGTTGTTATCGATAATCTTGCTCCGCGCGGTCTTTAACTTCCAGGCACCAGTGTCCTTCAGGCTAAATGCTTGGGCGATGAAACTGTCGTCCAGAGAAAGATTAGCAAATTGCTCAATACGGCGTTGAAGCGGGGCTTTCTGGAAGTCAATAACAAAATGATCTCTGGCTGTTACAATTCCCACGCTGTTTACAGGGAAAATCTCTTGAATGCTCGGATAGGACTGGAATCGTCTGTTCAGTCTTTCATCTCTTGGGACAAAAAGGTAGAGAGGTGAAACCGGTTTAAGCCTGCTCCAATCTGTCTTTTTCAATTCATGCCTTTTCAGCCACTGATATTTCTGCTCTCGGTCACCCCAAATTTCGCTATGCATCATGGTTTTGGAAGATGCGTTCTTCTTTCTTTTCACAAAAAGGGCAATTGCCACGCCCTGCTGGATGTCAAACACGTTTTCGTCTTTAGAGCCATCAGGAGACTTTTCTTTTTTGAGTGAATTACCATGAAGATCGAGGATGTATATTTCGTCAAAAGAGTTCATCAGCGATTGCCGCATTCCCCGAAACGTAGGGTTATCGAGATAGCCGTGATTCGTGATAAACCCGAGGACGCCTTCGCCGATCTGGTCAATCTTCCATTGGGCGAACCGGATGAATTTGACGTAGTCATCCTGGAGCCACTTGGGATTTTTCTCGCCAAGGGGTTTCCCATCCACCATTTTATAGGTCTCAATTTGATCTTTAATCCAATCGCCCTTGTTTGCTGAGTGTCCGGAGTATGGCGGATTGCCGAGAATGACAAGGATAGGTTTTTCCTTCTTCACTTTAGCGGCAAGGTGGGATTCTTCTGAAAGGGAAGCCATTCCCGGGAGCGATGTCTGGGCAAGCTCCTCCATCTCAAGCGTATTTGTCAAATAGAACTGGAATCGTTCATCGCCTGAGAGCTTGTGGCCCAACTCTTCCAGGAGGTAACCCATCTTCAAGTGGCCTGCTGCGTATGGAGCCATCATCAACTCGAAGGCGAAGAAATGCTTGAGGATGTGATCCTCAATAAATTTTGCCTTTGAGCCTTCGCCGTACTTGCTGACAAATTCTTCCACGGCAAGCCTTGCCGCCTCAGCGAGGAAGGTGAGCGTTCCGCCGGCAGGATCGAGCACCGTAACGGATTGCGTGGCAAACCCGTCCTGCCGTTTAAATTTTTCCTTTAAAATGACGTTAAGGGAGCGGACAATGTAAGAGACGACAGGTTCAGGCGTATAATAAACCCCCCGTCGCTCCCGCTCTTGAGGGTTGTACTCGGCGAGGAAGGTTTCATAGAAATGGAAAATCGGATCGCTTCCTTTGCCCTCTTTGAAATACTGGTGAAGGATCCCCCTGACATCGGCTACGGCGAGGACTTCCGCAATGTCATCAACCGTTGCCTGGAGTTGCTCAGACGGGTCAAATGAGATGAAGTGAAAGATATCGCGCAAGACGCCAATCGTCTTGGGAATCAGGTCATAAGCCAGAATCCGATTGAATGCCCCATCAGCCCGCGTTCTTGCGGCAAAGAGGCCATAGGTTATGGTCTGGGCATAGAGGTCGGCAAATTCATCCGGCTTGAGGTTGAAAATGAGATGTTTCTGGAATGCTTCGTAGAAGCCAAGAATCTTCCTTGCGCCTGATCTGGATGTTTCGCGGAGTTCCTCTTTGATGATTTGATCTCTGAGGAAGCGGGTGCGTGGGGCGAGTTCTTTCGCCAGGCTCTCGGCGGTGAATTTTGTCGGCAACGAGAATTGAAAGAATTTTTCCAATAATGCCAAAAATTCGTCTGTGCGCTCTACAGGAGGAATGGTCTTTAGTTTTATCGGAATATACGGGCGCGCAAGCAGAACATGGGCAACACGCTGCCCGTTGCGGTAAAGCCGAAACTCATAGAAGTTTGTCAGGATGAGGTTTGGAAAAGTGGAAATGTAGCGTTTCAATTGGTCGGAGGTCTCGATTTCGTCGAGATTGGCCTTGGGCGGCTTGGCTTCTACGTAGCCGACTTGAGAGTGCTTGCCGTCCCAAACTCGAAAGTCCGGATTGCCTGCTTCGGTCTTCTTCGGCAGTATAGTGACGTGAGCCTTCTTTTTTCGCTTGGTTTCGGAGAACTCTTCGAGAAGCTCCGCAAGGGCAGAATAGTAGGATTCCTCGCGGGCATCTCCGCGCTTGGTGATCGATGCGATTTTGTTGATATAGGCGTCTATCATGGTCTATACAATTAACGGCCTTGTTATTATTGTAAACCTAACACTTCTTTAGATACCGTTCACCCTGAGCCTGTCGAAGGGTGTTTTTAGCATTTTTGCAACAGGCTCAATATACACCCTTTTTGAGGATTTTGGAAGTGAGGTTTCGTAGAGCAATTAATTCGGAGTATTTGGATTGCCAGCCCCGCTGAATTCAGGCGGCTTCTTTTTCACCCAAAGTTCTTTCCCCATAGAGTTTGGCGAGGAATTCTGTGAGGTTGTAGATTTCGATCTTCTGTTTTTGTCTTTTGGCGTTTCTGAAATTGTGGAGGCAGGACGGACATTCGGTGAGAAGAATTTCGGCTCCTGTATCCTCGATGATCTGGCTTAAACGATTTCTTGCAATCTTTACGGACTCTTTTGCAAAAGCCCCCCTGAATCCGCCTCCGGCGCCGCAGCACATCGCATTATCCCGGGTTCGTCTTGGCTCAACAAAATTGGGCGCTATCTTGAGGATGATCTGTCTTGGCTCATCGTAGATGCCTGCATGGCGGCCAAGATCGCAGGGGTCATGATAGGTGACTTTCTTGTCTGTTTTCACGTGAAAGTCAAAATCTTTCAAAAACTGTGTTATATGTTTAACCTCCAATCCTAAATCTTTATAGGAAGGGTGATCTTTAAAAACACGGTAACAGTAAGGACAGGTCGTGATGAGCGTATTGGCTCCGGTTTTCTGGATTTCCTGAATATTGCGTCTGGCCAAATCTTCCTTGATTTTGTAGCCCACATCTTCAAGCACACCGCTGCAGCAGACCTCATCGACCATCGTATATTCAACCTTCAGAATGTCAAGGAGTCGGAGCGTCTCCTTAACGCTTTCTTCTTCACGATAAGCCCCTACACAGCCTAAAAAAAGGAGGTAAGGAGCCCTTTCTTTTCGATGACCCCAATCGCGCCTTTTCTCCTTTCCATAGATGTTCCCATACTTTTCGACCACCTCGCCCATTGCCTTGAAGAGGTTGTCAAAACCTATATCCACCATATCCCTTCGCGCCGCTTTGACTATTTCCTGAGGATCAACACCGGAGGGACAATTGACCGTGCAGTTCATACAGGCGGTACAGCGAAGCATGGCCTTTGCCACTTCTTCGGTGGCAGGAAGTTTTCCTTCCATTACCTCTTTGAGAAGGATGATCTTTCCGTGGGCATTGGTGATGGGCCTCTTTGTCAGGTCGAAGATAGGGCAAACCGCCCGGCAGAACCCGCACCGGGAACACTGAGTGATCGCCTTGCGACGTTTTTCATCGAATTGGAGTTGAATAGACATTGTCATTCCTGATCCCCTCACCCCCACCCTCTCCCCTGAGGGGAGAGGGGAAGGGTGAGGGGGATTCCGTATTTAGTCATCGAGTGCTCTTTTTCCTGGGTTCATAATGTTATTCGGGTCCAGTGCCTTCTTCACCCTTCTCATCAAATCCATTTCAACAGGGTCATGCTCCAATGTCATATAGCCGGCCTTGGAGAGGCCGATGCCATGTTCTCCGCTCAAAGTGCCCTTGAGGGAGATGGCAAGCTTGAAGATCTCTTCCTCAACCTTTTCCGTTCTTTCAACCTGGTCGGGATCATATTCATCGTAAAGAATCTGAGGATGGAGGTTTCCGTCACCGGCATGGCCAAAAGTGGCGACGACGATGCCGTATTTTTGAGAGATTCCCTGGATTCCCACTAATAACTCCGGAATCCTTGAAATGGGCACGGTCACATCATCCAGCACGAAGCTGTTGCTGACCCGGGCCAGGGTGGCATAGGCGGACTTTCGGGCCTTCCAGAGGTTGAGCCGGTCTTTTTCATCTCTGGCAGTCTTGACCTCAATGGGGTGATTATTTTTTAAAATGCCGAGAACCACCTCCATTTGAGCTTCCACCTCTTCCCATGTAAAGCCATCGGCCTCCGTCAGGATCATGGCCTCCGCATCCGGCAACGCGATGTCAGTATTCTCCCGGATCGATTGAAGGGTCACCTTGTCCATGATCTCCATCACGCTGGGAATGACGCCGCTCGTCATCGTCTGGAAGATCGCCTTCCCCGCATCCTCCAGCCTGGCATAGGTGGCGACTGCGGTCATGGCATGGCGGGGAAGGGGGTTGATCTTTAAGGTGACTTCTGTGATTACTCCAAGGGTCCCCTCTGCTCCGACAAAGAGTTTGGCCAGATCATAGCCCGAGACGCATTTCATCGTATAGGAGCCTGTCCGCATCAACTCTCCGGTGGGCAGGACGACCTGAAGGCCCAGGACATAATCACGGGTCGTGCCATATTTGGCGCCTTTAATTCCACCCGCATTGGTGGCCACATTTCCTCCGATCGTTGAAACCGTGCTGCTTGCCGGGTCCGGAGGAAATACGAAGCCATGTTTTGCGAGTTCTCTGTTAAGGTCGTCACAGACGACACCTGCCTCAACGCGTGCATAGCGGTTTTCAATGCTCACCTCAAGGATTCTGTTCATTTTGGAGAGGTCGATGATCACCCCGCCCCTGATCGGCACCACGCCTCCGCTGAGGCTGGTCCCTGCTCCCCGTGGGATGACCGGTATCTTATATTCATTGGCAAATTTGACAATGGCCAATATCTGTTCTGCCGTTTCAGGCCAGACAGCCGCATCAGGCCGGTGGACATTCATCGAAGCGTCGTAACTGTATGGCACCAATTCTTCTAATTGATCGGTGAAATTGTCCTGACCCACAATCTCGATCAGTTTTTTTATCATCTAGAAAACTCCCCTACAAGTGTACTGTCTCAGAAATTACTTTACAAAAAACGTCATTCCGGACTTGATCCGGAATCCAGTATTTTCAACTGGATTCCGGCTGGAGTTTACCTCGTACCTGATACGGGGCGGGAATGACAACGCTCGTTATGATTGTAAAGAAGCGGTGGATACACTACGCTATCTGCCCGCTTTTTTGACTTCGGACTCCACATAGTTCAAATGGTCAAGCGTCTTCTGCCTTGCCTTTTCAGGAGACCGGTTTTTGATGGCATTAAAAATCTGCTGGTGATGATTCATCAATCTCTTCACTTTTTCTCGATCAATGAAGATTCTTGCCATGGATTCCTTGAGAAGATCATAAATTCCAGACATGATATGCATATGGATGGTATTGTGGGTAGCTTTGGCGATGGCCAGGTGGAAGTCGGCATCCTGTTTTTCCCAGGACCGGCCTTCCTCAAAAGCTCTTTTCATCTCGCCGATGATAGCGCCGAGATGCTCAATGTCCTCGCTGGAAGCTTTCTGCGCTGCTTGGAAGGCAGCCCAGGTCTCAATGGCCTTTCTAACCTCGATGAGGTCAAAAATCTTCTGGTCGTCCGCCTTAATGAGCAGGGAGAGAGGGTCCTCGAGCAGTTTCGAGGTGACGGATTTTACAAACGTCCTCTTGGCCTGCCTGACATCGAGAAATCCCATCGCCGCCAGAGCATTCAGAGCCTCCCTGAGAGGGGGCCGGCTTACACCCAGCTGTTTGATGAGTTCCCGCTCGGGTGGAAGCTGGTCGCCGGGTTTTAACTCTCCATCGATGATGAGGCGCTTGATTTGATTGGCAATCTCCTCAGAGACTTTGGTGTGTTTGATGGAATTAAACATAGAAATGCTCCAATGGTCTTACCTTTTAAACTAAAC
>JAGXSW010000089.1 GCA_018333715.1 Syntrophaceae bacterium
TCCCTGTCCTTTATGATGACTGAAATGGCGATGGTTGGCTGAAGGGAGGGCTTGTGGAATTTAGGGCTTGAAATAAATAATCCTTTATTAATAGCCTCTTGGAACCAATCCTCTTGTTCGTAAGAAAAATCAGAAATATTCTCTGCCACTCTTCGTCCTTTTAGATTCACAACCCAGAGTTCTCGATAGGCCCGATAAAACTGCTTTACTAAAGTTAAATAGGGTTCTATCCTCATTGGGTCTAATGATTTAATCTCCTGGCTTTCCGAAATCGCCTTTCCGTCTCCGATCCTCTCTTTAAGCCATTGATCAATCGCCATCTTTTTTACTTCAACAAGGTTTTGCAAATGTGAGATCGTGCTCTGTCCTAACATTCCCTTGCTCATTGAGACAGAAAGGAAGGTCAGCAAACCAAAGGGGATAAAGAAGAAGATAAGAAAAAGAAGTGCGAATTTTGTTTGGAGGCTGTGAATCTTCATTAAAAACTCCACACCGATAAATTCATTTTAGGTTTTCTCGGAAATTATTTCAAGTCGCATGAAAGATCAAAGGAGTGGGGCTTTAGTGAGATCGAACAGGGACTTCTTATCGATGGGGTTTTACCCCAGGGTCTTCTTTAGGTTTGATTCCTTGAATGTAGATTTCGATCAGGGTGAGGCAGAGCGTCGCAATCAGCGGACCGGCGACCAGCCCGATCATCCCGAAGGCCTGGATGCCGCCCAGAACAGAGAAGAAGAGAAGAAGAGGATGGATGTTCGTTCGAGCGCTGACAAACAGGGGCCTCAGAAGATTGTCGATCGTACCAATGAGTAAGGTCCCCAAACCCAGAAGAATGATCCCTTTCAGAAAAGCTCCCTGAATGAATAAGAAGATGGCCGCCGGACCCCAGATGAGGGCTGTTCCGCCCATCGGGATGAAGGAGAGAAAAGCCATGGCTGTTCCCCAGAAGATCGGAGAGGCAATATCCAACGCCCAGAATGCCAACCCGCCCAGGATCCCCTGAATGATGGCAATCAATATTCCTCCGTAGATAGTGGCAGAGACCATCTCTTTGAATCGCTGAATAATCAGTTCACTCTCCTTTGCAGGAAGAGGAACAATCTCTTTAAGCCTGTTCAGGAGGTGGTCCCCGTCTTTAAAAAGGTAGTAAAGGGAGAGGAGGGTGAAAAAGAAACCGACGATAAAGGTGGAGATGGACTTCAGAAGATTGGAGGTCTGGTTGAAGATAAAGGCGCTGATCTGTTGAACATTCTTCAACAGAAAATTGAATGGGTCTGCCTCGGAGAGATCCACATATTGCTTCAACCTTTCCAGAGCCCCTTTGAGCAGGGGGAGCTCCCCGATCCGGTTCAAATAGGATTGCAAATGTCCCGTTTTGATCATCTCGTCCAATTGATGGTAAAAATCGATCACTTCATTGGCCAGGGAGACCATCAGGAGACCGGCCGGAAGGACGATCACCAGGACCACGAAGAGTGTCATCGCAAGAGCGGAGAGAACCCTCTTTTTCTTCAAAAGGCGTTGAAGTTTCAGAAAGAGGGGGTAGAAGACGATGGCCAGAAGAATCGCCCAGAGGATGGGCGCTAAAAAAGGAGAGAGGACCTGGTAGAGGTAATAAAACGAGAGAGAGGCGAGAAGAAGAATAAAGATCAGAAAGATGTGCTCTTTTTTCATTTCTAATTCCGCCTTGTTGTAAGTATGGTTTTAGCCGTCTATCGTCCTCAATCCATGTTCTTTCCGGCTTCTAACCAGATAGATCAGGGGAAGGCTGACGAGGGTGATGGCCATCTTGACCACATACTGGCCTTTGATCAGAACCCAGACCGGCATGACGCCATAGAAAGCAAATGTGATGAAGACCACGCTATCGACCCAAGTTGAAATGGCATTGCTTATCAGAACCCTCAACCACTTCGGACCGCGGATACGGGATTTCCAGAAGGCAAAGATCTCAGCATCGATGAGCGAACTGATCAGATATGCGGTAAGACTTGCAAAGACGATCCTCGGAGTGCTTCCCAGGACGCCAGCAAACCCCTCCTGTCCTTTATAGAAAGGGGCAGGGGGAAGGGCAACGGCAAATTGGGCATAGGCCGCAAGGAGGAGGTTTGCGATGAAAGCAACCACGATCACTCTTCGGGCTCCCTGTTTGCCCATCGATTCGTTGATCAGGTCGATGAGGGTGAAGGTGAGGGCATAGATGAAGATGGCCGCCGGAACGATCAGGCCTCCTATCTGGACGGGTTTGGAGGCGGTCACATTGGCGATCAACTCACAGGCGATATAGAGTCCGATCAGGATCGTATCCATTTCGGAGGGTTTAATCCTTTGAACGTATTAGGAGGACGGGGGCCTCCGCCCGTGTTAAGATCTTAAGGGCGATGCTTCCCAGGACCCACCGGGTAATTCCGGATCGGCCATGGGTGCACATAACGATCAGATCAGCCCCGTTCTCTTTTGCAAAATCGATGATCTCCACAGCCACCTGCTGACCTGTCTTCACCGTGGCCGAGACCTTGAGGCCCTTCTGTTTCAACTCCTCTGCCAGGCCCAGAAGATAACGCTCCGCCGCCTCCTTCTGCTTCTCATCGATGAACAGGGGCGTTACCAATTCGGGCGATCCATAGATGGGCATAAAGGGAACGACCTGGAAGAGAATGATTTCAGAGCTAAAGGTATGGGCCAGTTTCTCGGCCTGAGGCAGGGCTTTTTTGGCCAACTCCGAACCGTCGAGAGGGACCAAAATCTTCTTATACATATCCACCTCCTCCACAAAGATGATTATTGGAATGGATGAAGAATAGAATTATGGGAGGATAAGGTTGTCATTTTTTATGACCCATCATTCCAATATTCCAACATTCCATTATCCCCGTATTCCAATTTATACCAATTTTGCTTTCTTAAGGCAATAGAAAAGAGATATAGGAAGTAATGCGTCACTCTTCCGTGGAAAATTACCGGCCTTCGGGCAGGCCTGCCTGCCGGTAGGCAGGCATGTTGGAGAAAATCTTATACCTGCCTGCGCGTAGTCC
>JAGXSW010000090.1 GCA_018333715.1 Syntrophaceae bacterium
AATCGGCTTCTCGGGAAAGTAGTTGGAGGTAGGTTCAGAAAGGAGGGTTGGTGCGGTGAATCACTTTATTTACTGCGAGAAGAGGGAGTGCAGGCTCAATGTTTCGATCTGCCTGGCTCGCGGATGTTCGCACCTGAAAAACATTGAAGAGGAGTTTTTATGTCGGTTCCTCTCAAAGAAGGACCAGGCGGTCAAGAAAAGATTGAAAAAGGTCGAAAAGGCTCGACCAAGAAAGGAGGAAAGGGATGAGAGTGTGGTTTTACAACAAAGTGGTGTGCCTTCATTATCGCCTTCAAAAGGTGGTGGGGCGTAGGTTTTCACTCATTTTCTGCCTTACATTGAGCCTTTTCTTTGAAAAGCTCTTTGGAAGGCCAAAATTTAAGGAGGTGAAAGGATGATTGCGGAGATTATTTTAAAGGTTGCAGGGTTCGAGAAGGGTGAGTTCACTTACCACCCCAGACCATCTAATGCTGGTCTGGAGAGATGTCTACGGGCAATGTGTTACCAAGCCCAGAATTACAGGGGAAGGTTGTTGGCTGACCGCTTCTTTGCCGTCATGGACGATTCTTCGTGGCATGAGGAATTAACGCTGGACTTTTTGAGAAAATCCTCATTTCAGGTTCACAGCGAGCAAATGGTAGTGGAGTGTGGTGAGGTCATCCATAATGGAGTCCCTTTCATGATTCGGGGCAAAATTGATGGCCTCTTGACGGACCTCGCCGGTGTTGACAGGCTTTTTGAGCACAAGGCCATAAACCACTTCACGTTTGAGAGGTATGCTCAAGAGCAGTTTCCCCTGGATTACCTGACTCAGATGGCCTTCTATTTTGTGGGGCTTACGAAGGTCCAGCCGGATGTCAAAGAGGGAGTTCTTCTCATCAAGAACAAAAACACCTCTCAGTATTTAGAGTTTCTTGTCGATTACGACGTTGCTTCGGATGTGCTCAGGGTTTTGGATGTTGTCAAAAGTGACGGGATAAGAAGGGATGGCAAGGAGTTTACAGGTCTTTATGGACATGCGATGGAGAGGTTTGCGGAAGTCGAACGCCACAGAAGCGAAAATACCCTTCCTCCGAGGCAATATGATACCGGGGACTGGCATTGCAGCTACTGCGGGTTCAGTCAGATGTGCGACTCTTCATACGAAGAGGAATTTTCGTCTTTCACTGAAGGAGCCGATCTGTCCGAAATTGAGGATACTGTAAAGGAATATGTTCGCCTTTCAGATTTCAAAAAACGGACAGAAAAAACTCTTGACGAGGTGAAGGAAGAGATTAAGAGGGCAATGAAGGCGAAAGAGTGCAAGAAGGCCAAGTCAAACGGCTACCTTGTTTCACTTTCGCTCCAGAAACGACAGGGCCTGGATAAAAGTCTGATCCCTCCTGAGATATTGAAGGATGTGCAAAAAGAGACTCTGGTTGAAGTTCTAAATGTCAAGCATGAAAAGCTTAACAAAAAATTCCAAAAGGAGGACTCAAATGTTTAAGGCACGGTTTACAAAGATCAAGGAACTTTCGGAGAGGCGGAGGCTCCCACGCTTGGGGAAAATCCGTCTTGGCGTCAAAATGGTCTCAATGAAAACAAAGAAGGAATATCCAAAGGAGACCCAATTTTTCGTTGTTCCCCCTGAAGTGGCAAAGGTCTATGGTGAAAAACCAACATCTCTTGATGTCATGGTTCCCATCAATGACCCTGAAGTTGTTTTCCCGCAAGCCTATAAGTGGTTTGGCGGTCAGAGGGGACTCAAATGTATTGGGGATGGGGAGGCTGCTCTAAGACTCAATGAGGAGACAAGGGCGATGCAGGAAATCGTTTGTCCATGCGAACGTCTGGACGGCGGAGAGTGTCAGAAAATGGCCAATTTCATGGTGATTCTTCCCAAAATAAATATGGGCGGAGTTTACCAGATCGACATTGGCTCTTATAATAGCATTGTTGACATCAACAGCGGACTTGACTACGTTCAAGCCCTTGTCGGCAGGTTCGCAATGGTTCCCCTGAGGCTGTGTCGTGCGCCAAAGGAGACTCACTTTGGCGGCCAGAAGCAGATCCACTACACGCTTCAACTCTTTTTAGATGCTGATGTGGATACGCTGAATGCCCTGCGGGAGAACACGTCCAGGGTTCTGCTCTCAACAAGGAACCTCGCTCTTCCACCCTCGGAAGATGCGGATCTTGGCGCAATCGTTGTGGACGATAAGGAACCTGAAAAAGAGCAGGTTGCTGTGCCTCCTGCTCCCCAGGAAAAGGCGATTCAGTCCGCGGAGAGAACTTCAGGAATCGCTCCTGAAAAGCGCTCCCCAGGTCTTCCTATTCAGAAGGGCCCGGTAGTAAACCCGATAAGTAGCAAGCCTCCGGTAAAATCACCTGAACCGGAGAAGGACGGAATGGAGCCCAGGATCACCAGACAGCAGATGGAGACAATTAAAGGGATTGCGGCAAAAAAAGGTGTTAGCGTCAATCCCAATGCCTTTAACGGCCTTACCTACAACTACGCTTCCAGGCTGCTCAAGACGATGCAGGAGGAAGAGTTCGACCCTACGGAACTTACCGAGGAATTTGGAGAGGAGGTCGGGGAGCTTCTGTTCTGAGAAATCTGAGAAAATGGCGGGGGGAGAGGGGGGAGAAATTCCCTTTTCCCCCGTTTCTTTTTCAATACTGTGTGTATATTTAGTTTCCCCCAAAAAGGAGATCAATCATCTGTGACATGAAGTCTCAGAATCTGAGCGGGCTATAAGCCTATGATTTCAATATGTTATAGCCTATGGTGAATCTGTTCACCATTCCCCATATCACCAGTTCAGGACTGGCAACGGACCTGGGCGGGAGCAGGTGGTAAACGTATCCTAATCTGGTAGTCACAACTGGAAAGGGGCAAGGGGAAGATCGGCATGGGTAACGAATAGTCAACTTCCTATAAACTCCGTTAAGAGTAAAAGGCTAAAGTGACTGATAAGCCTTGACCAAAATGGTCCATGGGTGGTCATGGTGCTCTTACTTCATCATGATAACAGATCATATTCCCATCGGAGAAGAGGAAGGCCCTAAACCAATCGCATCTCAATTCTGGGGAACATGGAAACCCTGTTGGATTGTTCTGATTTATCAGAACTCAACAACGTGCAAACGTTGCCAATGCCCAGCAGGAATGGGACTGGGGAAAAAGCGAAGGCCATTCTGTAATGGAGTGGATAGGGTCTTATGACCTAACTCGAAAGAGTGCAGACGTCCCCTAATGGGTAGCATGAAAATCTAACCTTAAAGGAGGTAACGTAATTATGATTAACGGATTAGAGGCAGAAATGCAAAAATGTGATCGTGTCCCTCCATGGAATTTTATTGATTGGAAGAAAGTGGAGCGGAAAGTGACCAACCTGAGACGGAGGATTTTCAAAGCAACTGAACGAGGTGATTTGAAACAGGTCGCAAACCTGCAAAAACTCGCCTCAAGGTCTTTTGCTGTAAAAGTGTTGGCGATAAAACGAGCTACACAAATCAATGATGGTAAGGATACCGCTGGTATTGATGGTAAGATTATTGACGATCATGCAGGTAGAGTGAAAATAGCCAATGAGGAAATTGAACTCAACAGCTACAATCCTCCTCCTGTAAAGAGAGTCTATATTCCAAAGAAACCTAAGAAGTCAAAAAGGTCGTTAAGGAAGAAATTCTCTAATGAACCCAAAAGACCATTAGGAATCCCCACCATCAAAGACAGGATAATTCAAGGAATTGGAAAGATTGCCCTTGAACCAGAATACGAAGCCAAATTCGAGAACAACTCTTTTGGCTTCCGTCCTGGTAGATGCGCCCATGATGCCATTTCAGAAATCCATGCTGCACTAAACAATTGTGCAGTTGGAAGGAATGAATGGATACTGGATGCAGACATTACAAAGGCATTCGACACAATAAACCATGAATTTATTCTGAACCAGTTGGGAAAATTCCCTGCTAAAGACTTAATTTCTAAATGGTTAAAAGCGGGCTTTGTAGACATGGGAAAAACCCATGAAACTACAATAGGAACCCCTCAAGGTGGAGTAATAAGTCCTCTTCTGGCAAACATTGCATTGGATGGACTTCAGAAACATCTTGGAAAAGGATACCGATACGTCCGTTATGCTGACGACTTTGTCATTATGGCAAAGACTAAGCAAGCCATTGAAGAAGTGAAGCCAAAGGTAGAACAATGGCTCCTTGAGCGTGGACTGAAACTGAATGATGAGAAAACCAAAATTATACACCGAGAACAGGGATTCAACTTTTTAGGATTCCATATCAAAATGTATAACGAAAAGCTCATCATAAAACCTCAAAAAGAAAAGATTAAAGAACTCCTTGATGAAATCAGAACTTGGCTTGATGAACATAAGCAAGTCAAAACTGAGGCAATCATTGAGAAACTTAATCCAATCCTCAGAGGTTGGGCCAATTACTATCGCTTTGTATGTAGTAAGGATACATTTTCTAAAATCCAACATAGATTATGGTGGATACTATGGAAATGGGCCAAAAGAAGACATCCAAATAAATCTAAATCTTGGATTCTCAATAAATACTATGAGAAAAACAGATATGGAAAATTTGAATACTTCAAAGGGCTATATCGGACTAATAAAGTCCCTATAATCCGCTACATCAGAGTAAAGGGTAAGGCCAGTCCTGATGACCCAAAATTATTAGAGTATTGGGAAAATAGGGGCAAAAAGCTCGGTAAAATCCAATTCGCAAAAGGTAGCACACGCCACCTATTAGCAGAAAACCAAAATTGGAAGTGTTGTGCGTGTGGTAATTGGCTTATGAATGGTGAAGATGTTCATATTAATCACATTATACCCGTTAGTGAGGGTGGAAGTGATGATATATCGAACAAGATTATCTACCATAAGTCATGCCACTATCAATGGCACTCGAACAGAAAAAGAAACAAGTTGCGTGCTGCTTGAGCCGTGTGAAGGGAAACCTTCAAGCACGGTTCTGAGGGGAGGAAGGGGTGGTAACATCCCTTCCTTACCCGACCTACGGTCGGGCCAGGACTGGAAACAGGAGATCGTCGCTGAGCTTTCGGCGGCGGCCCTCTGCGCTATTGTCGGAAAGACCTCAAGGACTCTCGGAAACAGCTATCAATACATTTCCAGATACGCTGAGGAGGCCAATCTGACGCCTGTTCAGGCGTGTCTTAAGGTCATAAAGGATGTTGAAGGCGTGTTGAACTTAATCTTAAACGGCGCAACACAGAAAGGAGGAAAT
>JAGXSW010000091.1 GCA_018333715.1 Syntrophaceae bacterium
ACCCCTGTGGAGAACAATGTCGGCGATCTCTGGTCGATTATGGAGTTCCTTAACCCTAACTTCCTTGGCACACAGACCGAATTCAAAAAGAGATTCTTTATTCCAATCCAGGCAGGCCGCGACCCGGAAGCCGTGGAGCAGTTAAAACGTCTGACCGGACCATTCATCCTGCGGCGGCTCAAAACCGACAAGGCCGTCATTGCCGATCTTCCTGAAAAGATGGAGATGAAGGTCTTTTGCACACTGACCAAGGAGCAGGCATCTCTCTATGAAGCCGTTGTGAAAGAGACCATTGAAACCATTGATTCCACTGAGGGGATAAAGCGGAAAGGCATGGTCCTGGCCACCCTATCGAAGCTTAAACAGATATGCAACCATCCGGCGCAGTTTTTGGGCGACCATTCTCCCATCCCTGGCCGATCAGGAAAACTGACTCGTTTGACCGAAATGATAGAAGAAATGTTAGAGGTGGGAGATCGGGCATTGGTCTTTTCACAGTTTGCCGAGATGGGCGAGATCCTCCGGCGACACTTGCAGGAAACATTCGGACGGGAGGCGCTCTTTCTGTATGGCGCTGTTCCGAGGGAAAAAAGGGATCGCATGATTGAGCGATTCCAGAGCGATGAGAATGGCCCTCCTATCTTTATCCTCTCGCTCAAGGCGGGTGGCACCGGCTTGAACCTGACACGGGCCAGCCGAGTTGTTCACTTTGACCGCTGGTGGAATCCGGCCGTGGAGAACCAGGCGACTGATCGGGCGTTTCGGATCGGTCAGACGAAGAACGTCCAGGTTCACAAATTTCTTTGCGCAGGGACGCTGGAGGAAAAAATCGATGAGATGATCGAGCGAAAAAAAGAGATCGCCGAGGGAGTGATTGGCACAGGCGAGGGCTGGTTGACCGAGCTTTCGACTGCGGAGCTGAAAGACCTCTTCGCCCTGAGAAGGGAAGCTATAGGAGAATAGTATGAGACGGTGGGGATACTACGATTATTTCAAGCCTTCCATTCCCCGTTCTGTTAAGGGAGGGATTAAGGCGCAGTCCAAGAGGGGCGGTTTCGGTGAGAGCTGGTGGGCCAAACGTTGGATTGGCGTTCTGGAGAGCTTTAATATCGGAGCGAGATTGGGGAGGGGTCGTTCCTATGCCCGAAATGGCCAGGTTCTCTCCATTGAGATCGAAAAAGGGGAAGTTAAGGCAAAAGTTCAGGGATCCCGGTCCAAACCCTACGATATCAATATCCATATCAAGACTCTGTCGACGGCTGATTGGGGAAAGCTGGCCAAAGCGTTATCTCATCAGGCCATCTTTTTGGCAAAACTCCTGGCCGGGCAGATGCCCGAGGATATAGAAAAGGTGTTTAAAGGTGAAGGGCTATCACTCTTTCCTGAAAAGCTGAGAGACCTGAAGACAGACTGCTCCTGCCCTGATTGGTCAAATCCCTGCAAGCATATTGCGGCAGTTTATTACCTTCTGGGCGAAGAGTTCGACCGTGATCCATTCCTGATCTTCAAACTGCGCGGGATGAGCAGGGAGGAGTTGGGCGGGCTTCTCGGTTGCGAGTCGAAGCGACTGGACCAGACCGGCGATAAAACATCCACCAAGAAAGCTAATCATAAACCTCGCATCATTCATGAGGAAGAAGAAAATGCCCCTTTGTCTGAGCCCCTGACTTCAGATGTGTCTAAGTTTTGGTCGGGTGATAGCGTATCCGATGATTTATTCGGGGAAGTGATAATCCCGCAGCTACCTGCAGCTTTACCTAAAAGGATTGGGAATTTCCCCTTCTGGCGCGGTGAAGAGCGGTTTCTGGATTCAATCGAGCCAATTTACGTTAAGGCTTCGCCATTGGGCTTGAATGTATTTCTCGGAGAAAAAGGTCGTCTTGATGATTCTTCAAAATAAGGCGTGGACGAATTCGGAGGCGTTGAATTCTTTGAGGTCATCGATGGCTTCGCCCACTCCGACATACCGGATGGGGATTTTCATCTCTTCCGTAATTCCTACGATGATCCCGCCCTTGGCTGTTCCATCCAGTTTCGTCAGTGCAATTCCTGTGACTCCGATGGCTTCGTTGAAGAGTTTGGCCTGAGAGATGGCGTTCTGGCCTGTCGTGGCGTCAAGAACAAGGAGGATTTCGTGAGGCGCGCCCGGGCATTCCCTCCCGGCGATTCTTTTCACCTTCTTCAACTCTTCCATCAGATTGACTTTGGTGTGGAGCCTTCCTGCGGTATCGATGAAGACAACATCAATACTTCTTGACTTGGCGGCGTGGATGGAGTCGAAAGCGACAGCCGAGGGATCGGATCCCCTGGACTGTTTGATGAAGTCGGCTCCGGCCCGATTTGCCCAGATCTCGAGCTGTTCGACCGCGGCCGCCCTGAAGGTGTCGGCGGCGCCGATCAGGACCTTCTTCCCCTGGGAAGAATACTGATGGGCAATCTTTCCGATCGTCGTGGTCTTGCCCGCTCCATTGACTCCGACCACCATGAAGACAAAGGGTTTTGTTTTAGCGAAATCGATGGACAGGGGTTTTTCGCCTGCATGAAGCATCCGGAAGATTTCCTGCTTGATAAACCCTTTAACTCTCTCCGTCTCCTGAAGGTCCCCCCTTTTGAGGCCCTGCCGGACGCCCTCGATCAGTTGAGTGGTTGTCTTAACCCCCAAGTCGGCTTCGAAGAGGAGCGGTTCCAGTTCATCCAAAAGATCCAGATCGATCGTCTTTCTTCCAAGAAAGAGGCGGTCGATCTTTTCAACAAACCCCTGGTGGGTTTTGGAAAGGCCTTTTTTCAGTTTTTCAAAAAAACCCATATGTTCATCCCCCCATTGATTCCGATACTAACACCCTGATAGGGCAAAATCAAATATCGTCTCCAGTCAAATGTGTAGACCTTTAACCATTCATTAACGATGAATTCTCAGACCTGAGTTTTCGTGCCACCTATGCCATCCGGTCCCCTGCCTTATTGCCTTGACAAACAAATGCTCTCCTAATAAACTAACAGGGACAGAAAGCAAGATCGTTTCAAATTCAGCAGCTCAACGGGTGGCCGCAATGTATCTCGCAATTACGGTCTTAGTGGTGTTTGTGCTTATTGTTGTGGTCTACTCCTTTTTGAAAAGGCAAAATGGTTCTGGCCTCGATTACCCTAAATCCGTGAAGCCGCCTCAAAACGTTGGGAAGGAAATGCGCGTTCACCCCAGAGCTAATGTTAATTGGCCTGTCTCGATCGAGACCCCCGATGGAACCATAAAAGCGGAAGTGAAAGATATCAGTCTTGGCGGAGCGTTTATCTGCTGTGAGAAACTATTGCCGGTAGGAGAAGCCTTTCAGGCGATCATGATTGGCCCCGATAACGAATCTTTTGCGGCTACCGCAAAGGTGGTATGGTCGAATGCTAATGTTCCCGATGAAAAGGTCATAAACCGAGGAATGGGCGTCCGATTCATCAAGATATCAGATAGGCATATCCAGCTCGTGCGGCAACTCTTCAAAGAAAGCGACTGATTAGAGTCTATTTATAAATGTCCTTTTCCGTAGCTGTGGGGACGCTGTTAACTTTTTAACATGACATTGGATTGAGAAGCTGGTAATAGGTTGATTGTGCCAAGGAAATCTCGGATTGATGCAGTCGGCGCCTTGCACCATATCATGGTCAGGGGGATTGAAAGAAGCAAGATATTTGGAAGCGATGCTGACCGGGATCACTTCGTCTCACGGCTGGGAGAGGTGCTGCAAAAGACGAAGACGATATGCTACGCATGGGCTCTTATTGCGAACCATTTTCACCTGCTCCTCAGGACAGGCCCGGTGTCGATATCGACGGTTATGAGGCGTCTGTTGACGGGCTATGCTGTTTGGTATAATCGAACCCACCGAAGGCATGGTCATCTGTTCCAGAACCGCTTCAAATCCATTTTGTGTCAGGAAGATGTGTATTTGATGGAACTGGTAAGATATATACATTTGAATCCGATCCGAGCGGGCCTTGTTCGGGATATTAAAGAGCTTGGGTTCTATCCGTATAGCGGTCATAGCGTTTTGATGGGGAAGATAAAGAGGGAGTGGCAGGAGACGGCTGGGGTGCTTGGGGTTTTTGGAGTGAAGATCGCATCGGCAAGGCGGGCATACAAGGAGTTTGTGGAGAAAGGGATTGATCAGGGGAGGCGGGCTGATCTTAGCGGGGGAGGACTCATACGAAGCGCCGGTGGATGGGAGGGGGTGAAAGCCCTCAAGAAGAAGAATATATATCAGAGGAGTGACGAAAGGATATTGGGAGAAGGGGAATTTGTGGACAGAGTGCTTGCTGCGGCTGAGGAGGCGATGGAGAAGCGCTATGAGCTTCGATCACATGGTTTCAGTCTGGAGAAGGTAGCGTCCAGGGTATCGGAGGTGATGAGAGCAGGGCCGGGGGCTGTCTGGATCAAAGGGAGGTATCGGGGCGCGGTTGAGGCGCGGAGCCTCTTCTGTTACTGGGCGGTGCGAGAACTTGGCGCTCCCATGTCAGTCCTGGCGAGAAAGCTTGGCATATCGATCCCGGCGGTGAGTAAATCCGTAGCGCGAGGCCGAACCATAGCAGATGTAAAAGGTTTTTCTCTCGTCACAAGTTAAAAAGTTAACAGCGTCCCCATAGCGACTGGACAAGTTAAAAAGTTAACAGCGTCCCCATAGCGAGGCGCTGGGGTTACTGAAAACTATAATATCTCCGCTGGCATCGTGGGACAGGCGGGCAAATTCTATTTGAAAGGGGTGTTGACCAATACATTAGGTCAGGTTATCGGAATATCGAGTTATCCATTTTACATTATTGAAGGCAATACTGTCCTCACGCTTGCCTCTGATAAGAAAATCTACAAGCCCGGTGAAACCATCACCATTACGGGAAGAGTGGAGAACCGTGCGCCTATCGTGGCAGAAAATCTGACGTTGACCCTAAACTCCAGCCAAGGCGGGCAAACTCCTCAATTGCTCCTGACAGAAACGGTCAATATTCCAGCCGGGGGCGCCTACCCCTTTATGATTACGACCACTGCCGGAGAAGAAGGCATGGTGACCCTTTCAGGCGTAGTGAGACAAAATAATCAGATATTGGTAACTATAGGCGATCAATATGAGGTGGCATTGCCTTATGTGTCCGCCTATGTGAATGTGCCCGATAGGGTAGGCAATGAACCATTTACAATCGAAGTAGAGATATGGAATGATGGCAACGTTGATGCGATAGTACGGTTCGGAGTTCAAAGTCCCGACTTCGGAGACTCACAAACAATAACGGTACCTCCAGGAGAGACGAGGCTCATCCAATATCAACAACAGATTCATCAAGCCACAGCTTACACCTTTACCTTTTTGGGAGATTTGGACCAGTCCTTTACGAGGACGGTCTCTTATGGCCTTGGGGCATCAATACAGTTCGGGGTCGGGGGTTCGGAGTTAGGAATATTCTCTGAGGGCAGTGTTGCTGTGTCAGTTACCATTACCAACACAGGCCAATCAACAGAGACTCTGGAAGTAACCTATCAGCTAAATCCTGGGGCAACCCAGCAATCTAAGACCTATTCTCTTCCGGTTGGAGGGAGTGCAACAGACACCCTGTATTTTGATCTTGCCGAGGGGGACTATCAAATCACTGCCACCAGTCAGAGGCCGGATGCCACTGCCCAGGCAAACTTCTCAGTCAGAAAAGAAAATCAGGTAGAGATGGCGGTCACTTTAGGAACACAGACCGATGGATTGATCCCGGTTAACGTCAATTTGACTAATCTGGGATTCAATGAAATCAGTGGCAGTGTGAATGTCAGTGTTATAGGGGGCTCAGGGCAGG
>JAGXSW010000092.1 GCA_018333715.1 Syntrophaceae bacterium
GAATTCGTTTAACCACGGTGTTCCAAAGGTGATCATCGCTTTCTTTGCCATCGTTTTGACCTCCTTTTATGGGATTTCCCTGAACCCGATCATGTCCGCTTCGAAATACCTATCAGCTTTTACGTCGTGAATCACATCGCCAACAGACATCGATGTATGGCGAAGTCCCCTGGTAGAGATCAAATCTTTTGCTTCTCCATTGGGACTCCACACCTCCCCCTGCATTTTGTCGAACACGTCCTCAAGATTTTCTGCCTCCAAATCCATGAGCCACACGTGCGTATCTCCGAGATTCGATCCTCTAAGTCCGGGATTCGGCAAAAAAACAGGACGCTTTGCGTAATAGATACGAAACTGCCTTGCCATTGTTTCACCCCCTTTCCCTCTGGAATAATTAAAAAGCCACAGGAACAAAACAGTAAATCCTGTGGCTTCCCCATCTTTAAAGGGCGCCCTGTTAGCTCTCACAGTGTCCATCTTCCCCGACATGATCCCACGTGACCTGCCATTACGCATATCCGTGGCGCCAGGTTGTTTGCCGAACCCGCCCCTGGTCACACAAGGCGACCTAGGTTGGTTATGGTGTCGTTCCGGCCCACCGATCTTCGCTCATCCACGCCCCCTTATCTCCCGATCAAAGGATTGCCTTCGGACATACTTTTGAAATTGGCTGAGGGTCAAAATATATATCCCTCTCAATGCTCAACCGGAGAGAGGAAATCCTTACCGACTCCAGTTCATCGAGGGAGAAAGACCCCCACTCATCATTGTGGTCGCTAAAGATGGAAACATAGCCGAAGAACAACCGCTCCTCGGGGTCAAATGCAGTGGCATACCATGTCCCGGAGCCTATTGGATTGAAAAACTTCGCAATCACAATGGGATCCTTGACCCCATTCTGCCTGCCAATCTTTTTAAACTCTTTCGCCAACCCTTTCGTTATCAGCTTCATCGTCATCACTCCTTTCCAGAACACAGAAATAAATTTCAAACAGACTCATCGTCTCACCTCTATTTCTAATAAAAAAGGGGGAGTGGACCTTTAATGATCACTCCCCCTTCGGACAATGGTGATATCGCCCGAATGTCAAAAGCAGTAATAGCGGATGTACCAGCTATCTTGTCCCGCGGCAATTCTGATGTCGTCTTCAATTGATTTCCTTTGGCGCTCACTTATCTGTCCGCCGATCTCAGAAAGCATTGCCTTAAGATCATCGACTTCAACCTCCGCAAATCCACAAAGATCTTCGTTTAATGACTCGAAAAAGAATGTTTTTTTCTCAAGCCATTTAATTATTTTTTCGTCATGCCAGAGGTTGAATGATTCCCCGCTTGTCTTGATTTCCTCAACTCTGTGTGCTCTTATTGACATATTCCTACCTCCTTTCGACTCTTAAAAGGTTTTCCTCATACTCCTCGCTGTTGAGATTGCCTTGCCGAAAATCAAGCTCAAGAGCAAGGAGCCTTCCGATCCGCTCGGCCTCATCACTGTCGAGGGGATCATCGCCGGAATTGAATATGTCCATTGAAATCCTCTCGGCTAACTTCTCAATCCACAATTTCCAGTTACCCATAAAAAGACCTCCTTTCCTTTAAACCTGCGGCCAATAGGAAACGCGCTTACCGTCGTCGTTACTCCATTGGTCTCGCAAGTATTTGAGTAGGTTGCCCTTGGTCGTCGGGTAAGGGAAGGATGTCACCATCCCCCCTCCCCTCAGAACCGTGCTTGAAAGTTTCCCTTCACACGGCTCAAGCGGCACGCAACTTGTTCTTATTCCTGTTCGAGTGCCATTGATAGTGGCATGACTCATGATAGATAATCTTGTTCGATATATCATCACTTCCACCCTCATTTCTGGGTATAATGTGATTGACATGAACATCTTCTCCATTCATAAGCCAGTTGCCACACAAGTAACACTTCCAATTCTGGTTTCTTGCTAATAGGTAACGTGTGCTACCTCTTGCAAATTGAACTTTGCCGAGCCTTTTACCCCTGTTTTCCCAATACTCTAATAATTTTGGGTCATCAGGACTGGCATTACCCTTCACTTTGATGTAGCGGACTATAGGGATCTTATTGATCCGATATAACCCTTTGAAGATCATCGAACTTTCTTTACCGGATTTCTCATAATATTTATTGAGAATCCAGGATTTGGATTTGTTTGGATGTCTTCTTTTGGCCCATTTCCATAATATCCAACGAACTTTATGTTCAATATTAGAAAATGTTTTCTTACTACATATAAAGCGATAGTAATTGGCCCATCCTCTGAGGATTGGATTAAGTTTCTCGATGACAGTTTCAGTTTTGACTTGTTTGTGTTCATCAAGCCAAGTCCTGATTTTATCAAGAAGTCCTTTAATCTTTTCCTTTTGAGGTTTGATGATGAGTTTTCCATTTTTATACATTCTGATATGGAATCCTAAAAAGTTGAATCCCTCTTCTCGATGTATAATTTTGGTTTTCTCATCATTCAGTTTCAGCCCACGCTTAAGGAGCCATTGTTCTACCTTTGGCTTAATTTCTTCAATGGCTTGTTTGGTCTTTGCCATAATGACAAAGTCATCGGCATAGCGGACGTATCGGTATCCCTTACCCAGATGTTTCTGAAGTCCATCTAATGCAATGTTTGCCAGAAGAGGACTTATTACTCCACCTTGGGGAGTTCCTATTGTGGTTTCATGGGTTTTCCCATATTCCACAAAGCCCGCCTTTAACCATCTGGAAATTAAGTCTTTAGCAGGAAAGTTTCCCAACTGTTTTAGAATGAATTCATGGTTGATTGTGTCGAATGCCTTGGAAATATCTGCATCCAGTATCCATTGATTTCTTCCGACTGCACTATTGTTTAGTGCAGCGTGAATTTCTTCAATGGCATCGTGGGCGCATCTACCAGGACGAAAGCCAAAAGAGTTATTCTCAGATTTGGCCTCCCATTCTGGTTCAAGCGCAGTCTTCCCAATTCCTTGAATTATTCTGTCCTTGATGGTAGGTATTCCCAATGGTCTTTTTGACCTATCAGGTTTTGGAATATAAACTCTCCTGACAGGTAAAGGTTTGTGGCTATTGAGATCAATTTTCTCGTTAGCCACTTTTTCTCTACCGGCATGATCATCTATAATTTTACCATCAATACCAGCGGTATTCTTACCATTATTGATCTGTGTAGCTCGTTTTATCGCCAGCGCTTTTACAGCAAAAGACCTTGAGGCGAGTTTTTGCAGGTTTGCAACCTGTTTCAAATCACCTCGTTCAGTTGCTTTGAAAATTCTCCTTCTAAAGTTAGTTACTTTCCTTTCCACTTTCTTCCAATCGATGGAAGTCCATGGAGGGACACGATCACATTTTTGCATTTCTGCCTCTAATCCGTTAATCATAATTACGTTACCTCCTTTAAGGTAGAATTTCCCTGCACACCTATATAGGGACGTTTGCACTCTTTCGAGTTAGGTCAAAAGACCCTATCCACCTCATTACAAGATGGCCTTCGCTTTTTCCCCTTTATCCCATTCCTGCTGGACATTGGCAGCGTTTACACGCTGTTGAGTTCCGATATATTTCGGAACAGTCCAACAGGGTTTCCATGTTCCCCAGAATTGAGATACGATTGGTTTAGGGCCTTCCTGTTCTCCGATGGGAGTATGGTCTGTTGTCATGGTGATCCGATAGCACCATGACCACCCATTTACCATTTTGGTTAAGGCTTATCAGCCACTTTAGCCTTTTCTATTTCACGGAGTTTATAAGAAGTTACTGTTCGTTACCCATGCCACTCTTCCCCTTGTCCCTTTCCAGTTTATGGCTGCCAGATTAGGATACGTTTATCACCTGCTCCCGTCCAGGTCCGTTGCCAGTCCTGAACTGGTGATATGGGGAATGGTGAACAGACTCACCATAGGCTATAACCTATTAAAATCATAGGCTTATAGCCCGCTCAATTTCTGGAGCCTCATGTCACAGATCGGACCAATAGGCCCATACGTATGTCCCGCAAAATGGAAATACCACCTACACCTGTTCCTATACCTCTTCACGATTCACCTCCTTTTAATGAGAGAGTCGAAAGTCGAAAAAAGCTCGACTGAATCTGACTCTCATCTTGTCCTCCAAACCTGTGTCCCGTAAGGAATGCGCTGACCGTTACCCCACTGTTCTCTTAAGTATTCCAACAGTTCGGTTTTGGTCATCGGACCGACAGGTCCATACGCATACACCTGTCCGCGCAAATGGAAAAACCATCTACACCTGTTCATGATTTCACCTCCTCGACGGTCCATGTGTCTGAATCAAGGGTGTGACTGAACTCGAAATCGGCATCCAATATGTTGCCTTCACAATTGGCAACCAGCTCGATTGCCTCTTCAGGGGTCTCAGCCAGCGCCAGATAGGGCTGAACGTGAACCTCCCTGACAGAGACGATAAAAGTCTTCTTCCCGCTCTCTTTTTCTCGATTGGCAGGAAGGCAGATGACAGGTTCTCCTGTCTCCTTACACGTTGCCTGTATTTCCACGCAGTTTGACGGAAAATTGTCAGACTCATGGACCGCCTTGT
>JAGXSW010000093.1 GCA_018333715.1 Syntrophaceae bacterium
AGAAAGGACCAGAAAGAAGAAGGCCCCCATGGCGAGGAGATCTCCATGAGCGAAATTGAGGACGCTCGAGGACTTGAAAATCATGACAAACCCCAGTGCGGCAAGAGCATAAAGAAAGCCTACGGATAAGCCCTGAATTAAAAGTTGCAGAAAAAATTCCATGAAAAACCTCCCCATTAAAGATCATTGAAAATTGCAAAATGAAAAATTAGCAGTTAGCAAGAAGGATACATTCGTAAAAAGTCGAAAAATCATAATGATCGTCATTCCCCGACTTGATCGGGGAATCCAGTCTTTTCAAGTAATAATAAGTTCACTGGACACCGGTTCCTGCCGCAGGACCGGGGAGACGACTTTTTACGAGACCATCAAAAATGAACAAAATTTGCAATTTGTATTTTACAATTTATATTTTGCAATGAAGTGTTTACTCGACCGTCAGTATTTTCACCTTCGTGGTGATGGTTCCCACCTGTCCGTCCCGGTAGCGGACTTTACCGGTGACCTCGAGTTCTTTCCGGTCGCCATACATCGCTTCAATGAGATTGATATATTGTTCATAGACAAACTTCCTGCGCACTTTTCCGGTTCGGGTCAATTCCTCATCGTCAGCGTCGAGCAGTTTGTAAAGGAGAATGATCTTTTTAAGCCTCATCGGTTTTGGCAATTGAGTGTTGACCTGGCGAACCTCCCCGAGGATCAGTTCCTCAACAGCCGGTTGCAGAGAAAGGTCGGCATAAGTGGTGTAGGGGAGCATTCGGTCCTCTGCCCAACTTCCCACATTCCCAAAATCGATATTGATGAATCCCGTGATACAGTCCCGGCCTTCACCCCAGACTACGGCTTCTTTGATGTAGGGACTGAATTTGAGCCTCGTCTCAATAAAGTCCGAGGAAATGGCTTCCCCTGCTTTGGTCCGCATGATCTCTTCCTTGCGGCCGATGATGAGGAGATGTCCGTCGTCATCAATATAGCCGGCATCCCCCGTATGAAGCCAGCCCTCCTTGAGAGCCTTTTTCGTGGCCTCTTCATCCTGGTAATAACCGACAAAACAGGAAGGGGTTTTGACCAGCACCTCCTGGTCTTCGGCAATCTTAACCTCTGTCCGTGGCAGGGGTTTCCCAACGGACTCAGGCTTGACCTCTTTGTCAGGTTGAACCTGAAACACCCCTCCGCCTTCGGTCAGACCATAAGCGTGTTTGAGATTCAACCCTTTCGCCCTGAAGAAACGGATGACATCCGGACTGATGGGATGTCCGCCTGTGATAGCAGCGCGAATCTGTCCGCAGCCCACCCGGTCCAGGAGAGGGCGATAGACGATCCTCGAAAAAAGCCGGTGGAGTAAGGTTAAATAAGAAGGAATGGGTTCTTTTTTAGACTCATGGTCCACCACTGCCCCGCCGATCTTTTGGCCTAAAGCAAAAAGCTTTCGCTTGATCCATCCCGCGTCCGCGATCTTCACCCTGATCTTTGAGGCCAGATCCTCCCAGAATCGTGAAGAGGTGATGATGATGACCGGTCCGATTTCCCGGAAATCTTCGGCCTGGGTTTCCAATGTTTCAGGAAAGTTCATGGCCATCCCGGTGAGGGGGGAGACGCCCATTCCCCACATCTGATCGACAATCCATGCGGTCGGGGTGATGGAAATCCAGTTGTCACCGATGCCAATCGGGGCGGTCTCGATCCATTTTCTGGCGATTTCAGTAAAACTCTGATGCGAAATCATCGCCAGCTTCGGAATTCCCGTCGTTCCGGAGGTCATGATCATCAAGGCCACCTCATTGGGTTTTCCTTTCCATAATTCCTCTTGAAAAAGATTCGGTTGCTTCTTGTCTAACTCCTCGCCCAGTTTCAGAAGCTCCTGAAAACTCATCAGCCATGGATGACCGGCATAAGTTCTCATGCCCGTCGGATCAATGTAGATGACTTTTCGAATGTGAGGGAGATCCTGCTTGCACTCCAGGAGTTTATCGACCTGCTCCTGGTCCTGAACAACGGTAAAGGTTGCCTGAATCCTGTTGAGCATCACGGTGAGCTCCTTGGCGATCGATGAGGTAAACATATTCACCGTGATGGCGCCCAGGGCCTGGGCGCCCAGTTCGCCGAACAACCATTCCGGATGGTTGTTTACGATGAGGCCGATATTTTCGCCCCGTTTGAGACCAAGGGCAAAAAGGCCCAGAGCGACCTGTCTGGTGAAACGGAGATAATCCTCCCAGGTATAGGCAAGCCATATTCCGAACATCTTCTCGCGTATGGCAATCTGATCCGAACCCAGTCGTTCTGCCTGTTTGGTCAAAATCTGCGGCAATGTCAGTTGGGCTAAGGATTGAACCGCCCCTTCGTCGAACCGTTTTGTTTTGTTTACTTCCATTCTCTCGATCTCCTCCCCTCACCCTATCCCTCTCCCCTTAGAGACTGTGTCGTAATATGAAAAAACCGGCTTTTTGAAAAGGGGGAGAGGCGGTCGGGTGGAAAAGATTTAGGGCGGTAACCTTTAGCCTTTCGGATTTATGCGTGCCAAGTGTATGAAAGCATTCGATTTTATACAAGTGACCATTTCCCATAATCTAAAAGACCCGCATTCTAAATCTTTGGAACCTGACTGCCTCTCCTCCTTTGCTTCCGATTGCGACACAGCCTCTTAGGGGCGAGGGGAAGAGAGGGGGGTTAGAATTTTGTTGTCTCACCAAGATAGGCCTTAATCACTTCGGGGTGATTTTGAATCGCCTCCGGAGCGCCTTCTGCAATCTTCTCTCCAAAATTTAAGACCATGATGCGCTGGGAGACGCTCATGACGACGGACATGTCATGCTCCACCAGGATCATCGTCTGGCCCCACGCCGAGTTTACCTCCAGGAGGAACCGGACCATATCCTCCTTTTCCTCAAGAGTCATCCCGGCAAAGGGCTCATCTAAAACTAACAGTTTAGGTTCAAGAGCCAAAGCCCGGCCCAGCTCTACTCTCTTTCGCAATCCATACGGCAGAGAGCCTACCAGTTTTTTCCGGATGGGCTGCATCTCCAGAAAATCGATCAACTCCTCAAGAACTCGCCGATGACGGACCTCTTCCTTCCGGACCGATGAGGAGAAGACAGAGGCCAGGCCAAAACCATAATTGCAGTAGAGATGCCGGGCAAGAAGCATGTTGGAGAGCACGGTCATCCCCGGGAAGAGTTCAATATTCTGATACGTCCTCCCGATGCCCTTTTTTGTGATCTCATGAGGGCGGTGGCCTGTGAGCTCTTGTCCATTAAATAGGATTTGTCCCTTTTGTGGGTGATAATAACCCGTGATACTGTTCATCAAACTCGTCTTTCCAGCGCCATTGGGTCCGATGACGCTGACAAACTCTCCCGTATGGACCGTGAGGCTGACATCGTGGAGCGCCATCACCCCCCCAAAGTTGAGAGTTACGTTTTGGACCTCCAGATCAGCCCGCTTCTCCGCGGGCTGACCCGAGGCAAAGATTCTCGGCTGTCCTCGAAATGCCTTCATCGCTCTTCCTTTTTACATTTCAGATTGAACTCTATTTTTTGGGCGCTTTTAAAACCTTCAACTCTCCCTTTCCTGGAACGAATAAATTGCTCATCGGTGTATAAGTGGCATCTTCATGGACCTGAACGATCCTTGTCTGAAAGGACCCTTCGTGTTTGTCCTTGGCATAGGTGATATTGGGAACGAGCCCGCCAAAATCTTCGTTTTTGAAAGTCTCCATGGCTTTGTTGATCGTCTCCGCATTGATCTTCCCATACAATCCA
>JAGXSW010000094.1 GCA_018333715.1 Syntrophaceae bacterium
GACGAAGCTCTGGCCAGACGTTTTCTCGAATATGTGGAGGCCGCCGCAGGTGAGGTCGATATCACACAGGCGGATATCCTCGTTGCCATCGGAAGGGGGATCAAGGATGCGGAAAATATTCCCATGGTGAAGGAACTGGCTGACTCCCTCGGCGGAGTGCTTGCCTGCTCACGGCCCGTGGTCGATAAGAAATGGCTTCCCAAGGGCTGTCAGGTCGGAACCTCAGGAAAGACCGTAAAACCGAAAGTCTATGTCGCCATCGGCATCAGCGGCGCCTTCCAGCATGTCGCAGGGATGAAAGGCGCGGGAACGATCATCGCCGTTAACAAGGACCCCAAGGCCCCGATCTTCGGTGTTGCCCAATATGGCATTGTGGCAGACCTGTTTAAAATTCTCCCGGTGATAAAGGAGAAGATCAAACAACTGAAACAAAAATAACGGAATATTGGAATATTGGGGAAGCACAAACCATGAAACGGAGAATCGGACCCCCCGGAGAAGAATAATATTTTTCTCCCCATCTCCGTGTCTCCCCATCTCCCTACCAGAAACAGAGGTGAACCATGGACTTTGAACTGACGCCGGAGCAGAAAGACATCCAGAAGGCTGCAAGAGAATTTATTCAGGGAGAGTATGACAAGGAAAAGATCCTTGAATGGGAGCTGACCCACACCTTCCCAAAAGAGGTATGGAAGAAAGCCTGCAAATTAGGATTCATCGGTATTCACTTCCCGGAGGAATATGGAGGACAGGGGTACGGCATCATGGAAAACATCCTTGTGGTGGAGGAATTCTGCCGGAAGGATTCCGGAGTGGGCATTGCCGTAACACTCGCAGACTTCTCCTCAGAGGTTGTCCTCCGCTTCGGAACTCAGGAGCAGAAGAAGAAGTATCTCATTCCTGTGACCCGAGGAGAATTCATCTCAGGAGGCGCCTATACCGAACCGGACCATGGAAGCGATATCACTTTAATGGCCACAACAGCGATCAAGCAGGGCGACTCCTTTGTGATCAACGGGACCAAAACCTTCATCACCAATGGAATGCTTGCCGACTTCTTCATCGTGTTGTGCCAGACCGATCCCCATGCCAAACCTCCTTACCGAGGTCAGTGCACGATCATCGTTGAAAAGGGCGCAAAGGGGTTAGAGGCAACGGAGATCACAGCCAAGATGGGAATCCGGATGACCTCCACAGCAGAGCTCTCCTTCAGCGATGTCCGGGTCCCGTTGACAAACCTTCTTGGCGAGAAGAATAAAGGATTCTATCAGGTCCTCGAATTTTTTGACGAGAGTCGGGTTGAGATTGCGGCTCAGGCCCTCGGTATTGCCCAGGGCGCTTTCGACCGGGCTCTCGATTACGCCAGGCAGAGGGAACAGTTTGGAAAGAAGCTGGTCGATTTCCAGATCACCCAGCACAAACTGGCTGATATGGCGACAAAGATCGAGACTGCAAGGCTTCTGACCTACAAAGCGGCCTGGAATTATGACCAGGGGCGGATCGACCCAAAACTGACCTCCATGGCAAAGATGTTTGCAGGGAAAGTGGCTGTCGAAGTTGCGGATGAGGCCATCCAGATTTTTGGAGGTTACGGATATATCACGGAATACGAGGTCGAGCGTTTCTACCGGGATGCCAAGATCACCGAAATCTACGAAGGCACAAAAGAGATCCAGAAAAACACGATCGCCTCAGCGTTGATTGGAAAGCTAAAGTGACCCAGGAATAATGGAATACTGGAAGAATGGAATATTGGAATATTGGGTTTAATAAAAAAATCAAAAAAAAGAATTTTATAATACCCATCATTCCAACGTTCCATCATTCCATTAAGGTAGTGATTTGAACATGAACAACGAAGAACTTAAAGAAGTCGTTCCCGAAGCCCTGATCATTGGCGCCGGCATTGCCGGAATGCAGGCCGCTCTCGACATCGCGGATAAGGGATTTAAAGTCCATCTGGTGGAGAAGGACCCTTCCATCGGCGGCCACATGGCCCAGCTCGATAAGACCTTCCCGACCCTTGACTGCTCCGCCTGCATCATCACTCCGAAGATGGTTGACACGGCCAATCATCCCAATATCAACCTTCTCACCTATTCTGAAATTGTTCGTGTCGAGGGGAAGGCCGGACATTTCAAGGTAATCGTCCGAAAAAAACCCCGTTATGTCGATGTGACCAAATGCACGGCCTGTGCGGACTGCGTACCCCAGTGTCCGGTGACTCTCCCCAATGAATTCGATATGGGCCTCGGGATGAAAAAGGCAATCTATATCCCCTTCCCTCAGGCCGTCCCGCTCAAATACACCATGGATCGCAGAGGCATCCCGCCCTGTACAGCCACCTGTCCTCTCCACTGTAATGCCCAGGGATATGTGGCGCTCATCTCCCAGGGGAAACTGAAGGAGGCCCTTGCCCTGGTGAGGGCAACCCTTCCATTCCCGGGGATACTTGCCTATGTCTGCGCCCACCCGTGCGAAAGGGAATGTAAACGGATCGAAGAGGACCGCCCTGTCTCCATCTGCGATTTGAAACGATTTCTGGTCGACCATGTCGAAGAAACGGAGTTCGATCCCGCGCCCGCTGAAGAAAAATCTCAAAAGGTCGCCATTGCCGGAGCAGGACCTTCCGGATTAACAGCCGCCTTCGATCTGAGGAGGATGGGCTATTCTGTCACCCTTTTCGAATCGCGAAGTGAATTAGGCGGCCTCCTTGTTCACGGATTTCCATCCTATCGTTTGCCCAGAGCGGTCGTGAAAAAAGACCTCTCTGTGATTGAAAAGATGGGGATAGAGATTCGTCTTAACACAAACGCGGGAAAGGACATCTCTTTTGAGGAGATTCAAAAAACCTATAACGCGATCTTTTTAGCTGTCGGTTCAACCGGAGCCGGGCCGATTTCGGAAGTTTTCAGGGGATTGAAAAAGAACCGCAGGGGAATGATCCAGGTCGATCCTCTCACCCTCGAAACCAGCGTGAAGGGTGTTTTCGCAGGAGGAGACGGGGTCACCGGGCCCGGAACCATTGTCGAATCGATGGCGCAGGGAAGAAAAGGGGCGATTTCAATCGACCGCTCTATCCGCGGGGAAGATCTCCGCTACGGCAGGGAGTCTGAAGGAAGACAGGTCTCACCGATGCAGAGCCTCCTGCCGGATTCAAAAAGGGATGAGCGGGAAATTCTTCCCCATATGGTCAAACCCATCGGATCCGGTCTCACACTGGAAGAGGCAATCGAAGATGCAAAACGTTGCCTCAACTGCGGAGGATGTTCCGATTGCGGCGAGTGCGCCAGGTACTGCCAGCCCAAAGCCGTTGTATACGGGATGAAGGAAGAGATCCTCGAACTCCATGTGGGGGCCATCATCCTATCGACCGGGTTCGATCCTTTCGATCCGAAGTTAAAACCCGAATTCGGCTATGGAGTTTATCCGAATGTCCTTCACGGGATCGAGATGGAGAGGCTCTGCTCCGCCTCCGGTCCCACAAAGGGAGAAATCTTGATCCAGGGGAAGAAACCAAAGGAAATCGTCTTCATCCACTGCGTGGGATCGAGGGACAAGACCGTTGGAAATGAATACTGTTCGAGGGTCTGCTGTATGTACACCGCCAAACAGGCCCACTTAGTCAGGGATAAGATTCCGGGAGCCCATATCACCGTCCTCTATATGGATGTGAGGGCATTTGGAAAGGGGTTCGAAGAATTTTACGAGAGGGTTCAAAAAGAGGAGATCATCTACCGGAGGGCAAATCCCTCCGAGGTCTATCGGAGAAATGGAAAATTGGTGGTAAGGGGCGAGGATACGCTACTGGGAGAACCTATTGAACTGGAAGCTGATCTCGTCGTGCTCGCTTCGGGTCTCATCCCCCGGAAGGAGGACGATTTCATGAAAAAGATGCTCGGCATGGAAAGCTCCTCAGACCGGTTCTATGCAGAAGCTCCCGGATTGGATCCCATCCTCACCTCAGTGGAGGGAGTCTTTCTCGCAGGATGCTGTCAGGGCCCGAAGGATATTCCGGATACGGTAGCTCAGGCAAGCGGCGCCTCTGCTTTAGCCTGCGCCATCTTAGCAAAAGGAAGGAAGAAGCCGGAATAATGGAAAGATGGAATGTTGGAATAATGGTTAATAAAAGAAAAGGGAGGTCTTTTCTTGGCTCTTTTTTTAAACCCAATATTCCACTATTCCAATATTCCATTATTCCATTGTTCTACTATTCCACTATTCCAATTTGGTTTGCCTTA
>JAGXSW010000095.1 GCA_018333715.1 Syntrophaceae bacterium
AGATTGATTGAGAAGGGGCTCGTCTTTCCGGCCTACGACCACTGTTTGAAGACCTCCCACACCTTCAACCTTCTCGATGCACGGGGCGCGATCAGCGTCACCGAAAGGATGGGCTATATCCTGAGGGTGAGGGCCCTGGCGAGACTATGCGCAGAAGGATATCTCAAACAGAGAGAAGAGCTGGGGTTTCCGTTGTTAAAAAATCAATGATCAATAGTTAATGTAGCGTCGGCATTTAGTGCCGACGGATGGCATCGCCCCCAATAAATGAGGGCGCTACTGACCAAGGATAAAGGACCGAGAATGAAAGAACTGCTTTTGGAGATCGGGACAGAGGAGATACCGGCCGGATTTGTCCCGCAGGCTCTATCCGATCTGAAAGAACTTGTGCAGAAAGAGTTTGAGGCCAACCGGATCAATTTCAAAGGAATCCAAACCCTGGGAACGCCGAGACGGATCGTCCTCTATATCGAATCCGTTTCAGAGAAACAGAGAGATGAAGAGATAAAGAAGATAGGGCCTTCGAAGGCGGCTTCCTTTGATTCCAGCGGCAAGCCGACAAGGGCGGCGATCGGTTTTGCAAAAGGTCAATCGGTATCCGTTGAATCTCTTGAGGTGATTCAGACGGAAAAGGGAGAATATGTCTGTGCGATCAGAAGAGAGACCGGAAGGCCGACCCTTGACATCCTCCCTCACATTCTTCCTAAAGTCATTCTTTCCATTCCCTTTCAGAAGTCGATGAGATGGGCAGAGGGGTCGATCCGGTTCGCCAGGCCCATTCACTGGATCCTCAGCCTCTTCGGAGGAGAGGTCATCCCTTTTGAAATGGGAGACGTCCGGAGTGGAAATATCACATATGGCCATCGGTTCATGCATCCTGATCCCATTGCGGTGACGGATTTTAAAACCTATTTGCAGAAGTTGGGCGGGGCTTTTGTCATTGTCGATCCGGCCGAAAGGAAGAAAAGAATAGAAGAGGGGATGATCCGGGAAGGGGCCAGGGTTTCCGGGAAAGTTTTAAAGGATGAGTACCTTCTCAACGAGGTTAACTTTCTGGTCGAATATCCTCTCCCCCTCTGCGGGAGTTTTGAGGAAAGATTTCTCTCCCTGCCAAGGGAGGTGGTCATCCATTCGATGAAGGAGCATCAGAGATACTTTCCCCTGATGGACGACCATGGAAGATTGCTGCCCCATTTCATCTGCGTCATCAATATTGTCCCGAAGGATGAGAAGGTGGTGGTGAAGGGGAATGAGCGCGTCCTCAAGGCGAGGCTTTCCGATGCGGCTTTCTTCTTCGAAGACGATATGGAAATTACCCTCGAAAAAAGGGTGGAACTGTTGAAGAAGGTGGTTTTCCAGGCAAAGTTGGGAACGTCTTATGAGAAGGTGATGCGATTTAAAAACCTTTCCTCTTTTATTGCGGAGCGCATCGACCTGAAACTCCGGCAGGCCGTGGAGAGAGCGGCCCTCCTGTGCAAGGCCGATTTGGTGACCGGAATGGTTGGGGAGTTTCCAAAACTTCAGGGGATCATGGGCAGGGAGTATGGACGTCTGTCCGGAGAAAAGGCAGAGGTTTACGAGGCGATCTGCGAGCACTACCTGCCAGGTTTTTCAGGAGACCGGCTGCCTTCGGGCCCTGTCGGGGATATCGTCAGCATTGCCGACAAAATGGATACGATCGTGGGTTGCTTTGGCGTTGGTCTTGTGCCAACCGGAACAGCCGATCCTTTTGGCCTGAGGCGCCAGGCGCTGGGGATCATCCGGATCATCCTCGAGAAGGAATACACTCTCTCCCTGATCGAATTGATTGAAGAGAGCGGGCGGCAATTGAACGGGAAGATGGAGCGACCTTTTACCGAAGTGAAGACAGATGTTCTGGATTTCTTCCTGATCCGTTACCAGAATTTTCTTCTCGATAAGGGATATCCTTTTGATGTGATCGAAGCTGTCCTTTCAACTTCCTTTGATCAACTATTGGATGTCCAGCGCCGGATCGACGCATTAAGGGAGGCAAAAGAATGGAAGGACTTCGAATCGATTGTGATCGGCTTTAAGCGGGCGATGAATATTTTGAAGGGAACACCGTCAGGGAAAGGAATCGATCCGTCCCTCTTCTCCGAATCTGCCGAGAAGAATCTCCATCGGGCATTCATGGATGCGAAAGGGAAGATCGATCAACTCCTCAATCAAAGGGACTATGCTGCCTCCCTCCTTGAGATGAGCCGAATGAAGAAAGCGATCGACGAATTCTTCGACGGCGTCATGGTGATGGTTGAAGACGAGGCCATCCGGAATAATCGCCTTGCCCTGCTCAACGCAATCGGCCAACTCTTCCTCAGGTTCGCCGACTTTTCAAAACTCACCTGATCCATCCATCTGTCCATTCAGTTGCCTATTGACAGAGAACGGTAGTCGTGCTACTTTGTATTACAAGGAGGTTAGTGATGAATCAAACCTTAACGATCAGAATCCCTGACGAATTAAGGGAGGAACTTCAGGAGATAAGCAGAGCAGAAGGAAAACCTATCAGTGATTTGGTGAGAGATTCATTGCGGAGATATATAGCTATCTATCGGTTCCGAAAGCTTCGGAATATGGTTCTCCCTTTTGCAGAAGCACAGGGCATCCTCACAGATGAAGATGTCTATAAAGAAGTCTCATGAGAGTGATCCTCGATACGAATGTGATTCTGGCCGCGTTTGCAGGCAGAGGATTAGCCAATGCTGTTTTTGAGCTCTGTCTGGACAAGCATGAAATCATTATCAGTGAACACATCCTGTCTGAAGTTCAAAGAAATTTACAGAAAAAATTGAAAATGCCTGAAGAGAAGATTCAGAGGGTCATCCAATACCTCAGAGAGTTTTGCACCATAACCGCCTATAAAAGATTAGACAAAATGGTTTGTCGAGACCCGGATAATATTAAAATTTTAGGTCTTTCTGAAGTCGCAAAACCGGATTATATCATTACAGGAGATATGGACCTACTTGCCCTGAAGGAATTTCATTCCACACCCATCATAACACCGAGAGAATTTTGGGAGATATCAAAAAGCAGAAAAAATGAGGAATAAATTCAGGGAGACGCTGAAATTGATCTAACCCTATGTCATCTGATTCGTGAGAGTAGGGGAGGCTTTGGCCTCCCCAATTTTTTTAATTAGATATAAAAGGTGGGTAACACTTGAATTGATAAAGACTTTAAGGAAAATTATTTCACCTACCTAATTGGTAATTCCCAATAAACCTGTAGATTAATGATTAACGGTAGCTATATTCATAAACGAGGCAAGACACCCCTCATACTACCCATCCCTTCTTTCATTCTTTTACAAACCTGCTATTAATCCACCCCTCCTGACCATTCTCCAAGCGAACATTAAACCAGCCACCAGATTCTCATATGGTTTTTTGCTGTTAGTAGCCTCCTCTTATCTTTTTCTCCGATCATACTGGCATCCTCACTGAGGCAGAAAAGATAATTTTAACCGATATTATATAAAATTGAGTTAATTTCAGGATGAATTATTCCCAGCAGTAGAAGCACATCCAACTTGTTCATTTGCGGTTGTAATATATACCTTTTTCGAGTTTTTGGGAAACGAAAATTTCAGGAAGGAAACAATACTAAATATTTTGAGTTCTGCCCCCTCACCCCCTCCCTCTCCCCATCGGAGAGAGGGGGAAGGCAGGGGTTAAACCCAGATGATTTTTATTTCTTTTTCAACGGCTTTAAATTCAGGATCCCCGGTATAAAGCTCTGCTTTTTTTAACCGCGCCAGCGCCGCAGCAAAACAATCCGCATAGGCCATCGGTTTTGTAGACTTAATACGCGCGGCTTCACGGGTCAGTTCTTTATTAGCCTCGACAAGTGTGATCGGCAATGTCTGTATGAGTTGCTCTATCTCCTGGGCTTTTTGTTCCCCGAACCGCCTTGCGATCTGGTAGTAAACTTCTCCCCAGTTGACGATGCACATTAAAAGAGGCTTGGAGGACTCCACGGCTTTCTCGAAGAGGTCGATCATCTTTTTGAATCCGGGTTCTTGCTCAAGGTAACACAGAAGCGCCCAGCTATCGAGAACCTTTACGGCGGCCAATTTTCTCCTCCTCCCGCTTAAGATCTTCTGCTCGGGTTTCTTCTAATGCCTTGACAAGTCCCCCTCCCTTGAGGATGCCGCTCATCTTTTGAAAATATTCCCTGTTGAGGGGGCGGAGGATGATCTCTCCATTTTTTTCTTCCACATGAAACTTGGCCCCCTTTTTGATTCCCAGGCGATGCCTGATCTTTGCCGGGATGACGACCTGTCCCTTGATGGTCACTGCTGTCTCCATACGTCCTCCATTTACAACGTTTCAAAATGTGTATAGCATATACAAAATAGTAAGTCAATAAGTATTATGTATTACATTTTATTAGACCAGGGTAATTCTTTCCATATACTTCCGTCTTTGTAGTCGTGATTCCGGTGGAGCCAAAAGATTGACAACTTTGCGAGTCTATTTTGCCTGGCTGAACAGTTATAACTCTATGACGGGGATTACTGTCAGAAAAGGAGGATAACAACCTGGCCAAGGGGCCTGGTAAATCGCATCAGCGTTTACCAAGCCTGCGTTGAGCCCTTTGTTGACTGGATGGTTTGTCCTATCTAAGTCTTGATTCGAAGGCCACTCTGTCCCTCTTTGGGCACTTCACTAAGCGGGATGCCCAATGCGTTGGCCCCCCCTTGCCATAGGCCGGGTCGGCCTTCAGGCAGTTGCCAATGTGGCGGATCTGAATTTCCCGCGGCGCTCCGCCGATAGCGCGGGCGGTGTTGGCAAAAAGGAGCGCTTGCTTTTCCGCATCCATCATGGTTCTTATTGAGGGGACGCTGGTTCTAAAACAACTTGACGGTTGAACCAAGAAGGACAAGGCGATATTTCTTATGATCCTCGGTTTCTTCATTGATTGTTTTCCAGAATGTATTGACGTCCGCCACGGGTAAGCATAAATACTTATATTATTCGGAAAAGGGGTGATCAGGGTGGAGGATCGTCAGATTCGCATCGCCCTTCAGGTGTGCCTCTCGGCGGTGCCGCCCTGCCTTCGCCGAAGCGCCTGCCCCTCTGGATTTGGCATTCCCATGGATTTCTATCACAAGAAGAGAGATGCTTACGCAATAAATGATCCGGTTGACAATCATATGAATCTATGTTTAAGCTGAAAAGTGTGAATTTAATTCTGAAAGGAGACAATTATATGGATGTCAGTCAGCAAAGCCATCACACGAAGGAGAGTCTTTCAAGGCGGATGTTTCTGAAGGTTTTGGGATGGTTAAGCATGGCAGGTGTTTTTAAAAACATAACCGGAGTCGCCCATTCACAGGAAAAATCAGATGTCCTATCTGAGAATGTGCGGTTTGAAGGCAAAGGGGTGACGCTAGGAGGTTATCTTTCCAGACCTTCAGGGAAAGGGCCTTATCCGGGCGTCATCGTAATACACGAAAACAGGGGTGTCACGGATTATATTAAAGAGGTTACCCAAAATCTTGCAAAAGAGGGATATGTGGGCCTTGCCGTTAACCTTGTATCCCGCAGCCTCGGGCCGGATTATCCCGGCGGTTCAGATGAAGCGCTAAATGCCCTGGGGAAACTTTCGGATGCCGAGGCAATGGCTGATCTGGATGCAGGTGTCGAGTATCTTAAAAAGCAGCCTGTCGTATTTACGAATTCCATCGGCTGTATGGGGTTTTGCATGGGGGGAAGGTATTCTCTCCTTTTTGCCGCACACAGAAAAGAGTTAAAGGCGGCGGTGGTCTTTTATGGCCGCACCATAAACAAAATAACCCCTTTGCAGCCCCAATCACCTATTGATTTTGCGCCGGAGATCACTGCACCGCTTCTCGGGAATTTCGGAGAAGCGGATCCGGTTATACCTCTTGCTGACGTCAAGAAACTCGAAGAAGAATTGAAGAAACATAATAAGATATTTGATATCAAGATATACCCGGATGCGAAACACGCGTTCCACAGGGAAGGGCCGAATTACCATGCAGAGGCTGCAAAGGACTCATGGAAACGGGCCCTGAACTGGTTCGCAAAATACCTGAAGACACCATAAGAAGAGTAAAAAAGCGGAATAATGGGCTAATATTTTTTGAAAGGATAATTTCCTCTATGGCCGGCGGGCTGAGCCTTTTGATAAAACCTGTATCTGCAGATTGCAATATGCGATGTCAATATTGCTTTTACATACGGCCTGGTGATCCGTATCGTTCCAAAGAGCATCCTGTCATGGACGATACGACCCTCCGAACCATGATATCCGGATATATGAAATCAGCCGGGAGAAGCGCCTCATTTGGTTGGCAGGGTGGGGAGCCCCTTCTGGCGGGCCTCGATTTTTTTAAAAGGGTAGTGGACTATCAGCAAAAATATGGTTTATCGGCACAACTCGTCAGCAACAACCTGCAGACCAACGGCGTATTGCTCAACGACAAATGGGCGAAATTCTTCAAACGTTATCACTTCTTCATCGGTGTGAGCCTGGATGGTCCCGAAGAATATCACAACGCCTACCGCCATTCGCTAAACGGTCATAACAGCTTCCACCAGGCGATGAAAGGAGTCCAGACCCTCAGGGATCATCAGGTGGAATTCAGTGTTCTCACCGTCCTCAATGATGTGACGGTTAAGAGGCCCGTGGAGCTCTATCAATTTTTCATAAAAAATGGACTCTATTTTTTGCAGTTCATTCCCTGTGTGGAGTTTGACAGAGATTCGCAGAAAGCGAAAAGGCACTCGGTCAGCGTCGAGAGTTACAGGGATTTTCTCTGCACCCTTTTTGATGTCTGGTATAACAAAGGCAAACCTCTTGCCTCAATAAGGCTATTCGAGAATATCCTGACCATCTCTATGGGGATGGATCCTGAGATATGTGCATTCCAAAATCAGTGCGGCAGTTACGTTGTGGTCGAATATAACGGGGATGTGTATCCCTGTGATTTTTTTGTAGAAGACCAATGGATGGGGGGAAACCTGCTTGAAACGCCTATTTATGAAATTATTGAAAACCGGAAGATGCAGACATTCAACAGCCGTAAAATTGAGCAATCCTCCGGATGCGATAGCTGTCAGTGGAATTTTATATGTCATTCCGGATGTCAGCATTATCGCTTATCTGATGGGAGAAATTATCTTTGTGACGCCTACAAGGAATTCTTCAGCTATACACAAAAACGTTTTGATCTATTGAAACAAAACTTGTTAAAATGAAAATTGAGTCTTATCCTCCACGGAGTTTTGGAGGAAGGGATAAATTTTATGCAGAAAACCTTCACCCTGGAACATCTGGCCAGAAAAGTGAGAGAGACGCTGGATAATTAATATTGCGGAGGTAATGTCAATTGTTTTGTGTCAGCAAAAGAAATGGGGTATTGGTTCCCTGTTTTAAATTTTCATAAATAAAGACGGAGAACATAATCAAACATCGGCAACGCTCTTGAATGGGCAGAGCAATCGTGATAAACTATTGTCATGTTGCATCGTCATCTCACCCATCAACAATTCACTCTCGCCGCGATTGACGACCTTATCGCTCGCGGCAAGCGCCGAGATTGGGCTGAGTTGCGCCGGGCGGCCCTCCAAGACCGGGCGGTGGCGGAGAAGGTGCTGCGGGTGTGTCGGGCGCACATCGCCGATCCCTACGCTCAGCGATACCATTTTTGGAAGTATTATGCCGAACAATACCTTGCCTGATTGGGAACAGGTTCTTTCCTCTGCCGCCCGTCTGCAGAGCATCCTTCCGGATGCCGTCCTTGTGGGTGGAACTGCCGCCGCTTTGTATGCTGAGCATCGATTGTCCACGGATGCCAATCATGTCCTGCCCAATCTCCAGCAGCGCTTCGACCAAGTGCTCTCCGAGTTGGAGTCGGTTGCAGGGTGGAAAACAGCACGCATCAATCGTCCCGTGCAGATTCTCGGAAGTCTGGACGGCATAGAAACCGGAGTGAGGCAGTTGATTCGGGACGAACCGCTCGAAACCACCCAGATCGAGCGCTTGGGTCAGAAGATTACCATCCCGACACGAGCCGAGATACTGCGGATCAAGGGAGCGCTGATCCTCAAGCGAAACGCAACCCGAGACTATCTTGATTTCGTGGCTTTAGCCGACCACATGGGCGACGAGAGAATGTTAGAGGCGATACAGATTTTTGATCGTCTCTATCCTCAGCCGAACGAGGAATCGGCGCTGCAGCAGTTGCAGATTCAGCTCGCGAACCCACTCCCCTATGATCTTGAAGAGTTGGGGCTTGCAGAATACAAGAACCTCGATCTGCGCTGGCAGAACTGGGAGACGGTCAAAACCACATGTGCCAGACACGCGGTGCTGATCTTTGATCGGATCGTTGGCCTGGATGAGTAATAAGGATTCGCTTTCCTTAAATCCAGGGGCTTTCATCCTTCCAGTCTTCTGTCTCCCCTTTTCACCTCTTCTAAAACAGGCCAACCCAACTCCCGTTCTTCTCTCCACTTTCTTATGACAGAATTTCAGACAAAAGGAGGATGGGGAGTTATGAAGTTGCAGGGAGGAGGATGCAGGATGGAAAAGAGTCTATATCCGGAACCATTCTGAGGCTGAATTCAGCCACGGCATCTGCCCGGAGTGTATGAAAAAACTCTATCCCGATGAGATTTAAAGAAGGGGTGTCGTGGAAATTGGGGATGTTTTCCTATTTTACCGAAACGGGCTTTCCAATAATGACAGCGCTTATCTCATCTAATATGTAACCCCTCAGAAGGTGTGAAAAAATGGGTGCACTGTGCCTCGGCTCACAGGGTTGGGGGTCTTGTCCAAGCTTTAGAACGCGGGGCATTAGATGTTATGGGTAACCTTCGTTTTCAGTAAGAAAGCGGTATGACTCATGTTTAGGCAACATAGTTTAATATTAGAGGTTCCGCCCTAAAGCTTCTCCAATCCCTCCGACCCTGTGCGCCGGAAGGATGCCGATTCTGGAAATGTGATTTTTTCACCGCTTCTCAGTTAGGGGGGAGATTTTTATAAAATATGTAGCGCCCTCATTTATTGAGGGCGGAGTTCGTCCCGACTAAATCGGGACGCTACGCGAAAAAAAGCCACTTAGAACTCAAAACTTAAAAAGGAGTTAGACGGTTGAGGAGGAGTTGTTTGAGGTGATCGGTCTTTTCCGGTTCCACTATCTTTTCTCCCCATTCATCCTGGACATAGAAGACATCCACAATCCGGTTTCCCAGGGTGGATATGCGTGCGAAGTGAATATCGCATCCGCAGTCGGTCAACGCCTGTGTGATTTCGTAGAGGACTCCCAGTCGATCCTCACCGGTGATTTCGATAATCGTATAAAAATCGGAATCTTGATTATTCACTTTCGCTTCCCCTGGAACTTTCGGAATCACTTTCTTTTGAATCCAGCCTGACTCTTCCCTCTGAGAGAGAAGGAGTTTCAAGGAAA
>JAGXSW010000096.1 GCA_018333715.1 Syntrophaceae bacterium
GGGAGGGGATGAAGGGGAGGGGGAACTAAATTTACTCACCCCCACCCTCACCCTCCCCCGTCAAGGGGGAGGGAATTAAACTGAAGAAATTTCGAATATATTTGGATAGGTTTTTCTTATGAACTTAGAGAAGACTCCCGGTCTTTATATTCACATTCCTTTTTGCCTGAGCAAATGTTCCTATTGTGATTTCTATTCTTCAACCTCCATCTCTGCTGTCCCTGATTTTCTAAATGGACTCTTCAAAGAGATGGAGATGGTCCGTAACAGGTTCAATCCTTTTGACACGGTTTACATCGGAGGCGGGACGCCTTCTCTTCTCAGCCCCAAGCAGTTGGAAAACATCCTGATAAAAGTACGGAAAAATTTTGACCTGTTATCGGATGCAGAAATAACCATCGAGGCCAACCCCGCTGACCTCAATCTATCCTTCCTTGAATCGATTCGTGAGATTGGCATCAATCGAATCAATATTGGAGTCCAATCTTTTGATGAGGAAGCGCTGGGCTTTCTGGGAAGAAGGCACTCCGTAAAACAAGCCCTTTCGGCCATTGAGGCCTCAAGAAAGGCAGGGTTTCATAACATAGGACTCGACCTGATTTATGGTGTTCCGGCTCAGAATATTGAGCCATGGCTGGATACTTTAAGGCAGGCTCTTGCCTTTTCACCGGAACATCTCTCCTGTTATCAATTAACGCTCGAACCGAAAACGCCATTGGGAATAAGGCGCCAGGCAGGAGAGTTTTCCGTCCCCGGAGAAGAATTGCAGTATGAATTCTTTATGAAGACATCCGAATTCCTTGAAGAGGCCGGATATATCCATTATGAGGTATCGAACTTTGCAAGAGGAGAAAAACATACCTCACGTCACAATCAAAAATACTGGGACCACTCCCCTTATCTTGGTCTTGGTCCTTCGGCCCATTCCTTCCAATCCAATCAGCGCTGGTGGAACCATCGCTCCCTTGATCAATACCTGAGTTCGATCAATGCGGGAAATCTTCCCGTTCAAGAGACAGAGACACTGACGATAAAACAGCTCCGATTGGAAGCGCTCTACCTCAGCCTTCGGACTAAAAAGGGAGTGTACTTGGAGGACTTCAAAAATCAGTATGCCTACGATCTCTTCACCGAAAAAAAGGAACTATTGGCAAAATTAGAGGAAGAAGGATTCATCTCCATCCGGAATGGCTTTCTTTCTCCTACGCAGACCGGCCTCGCCATCGCTGATAGCCTCTCATTGATTTAGACATTTCGAAAAAACTAACCAAACATATTTGAAATTTTCCCCCAATCCCCTCCCCCTTTTACGGGGGAGGGCGAGGGTGGGGGTGAGTAAATTTAGTTCCCCCTCCCCTTCATCCCCTCTCCTGCCTTCGCCGAAGCGGCTTCGCGCAGGCAGGCGCCAGGGGAGGGGAGATATCTGGAGGGTGTCTCTAAAATGTTAGAGATAAATTCTCAGACTTTATTGTGTAAGAATCTATCAAACGTTAGGGAACCGGAAAAGATTCTCTCTTCGGCGATCGGGGATAAGAAGAGAGGATAGACGAATAGATTTCTTGGCCTGAAGGGTCTCCGAAAGATTATATGAAAATTCGGATTGACATTCCGAATTTTCATGGTATTATTTATCCATGATAAAAAGACCCTTTTATATTGAGCAACTCTCATCTGCGACAAGGCGCTCTCCGGTTACTACTCTCCTTGGCCCCCGTCAGTGCGGCAAGACGACTCTCGCACGCATATTTGCAGAAGGGAAAAAAGCCACCTATTTCGACCTCGAGTCGCAACCCGATCTTCAACGCCTCCAGAATCCGGAGCTAATGCTCGGCTCCCTGAATGGAATCGTTATCCTTGACGAGATCCAAATCATGCCCAAACTGTTCAATGTTTTGCGCGTTCTGGTTGATCGTCCTAAGAATCGAACCCGTTTTCTTGTACTCGGCAGCGCGTCTCCTGGAATTATCAAAAATGTCTCCGAAACTCTCGCAGGCCGTGTGGAATTTGTCGAACTCTCGGGATTCGATCTACGAGAGGCCGGAGCCGATTCCTGGGAAAAACTCTGGGTACGAGGAGGATTTCCCAGATCCTTCCTTGCCCGGTCCGATGAAGACAGTTTGGTCTGGCGCGAGGGTTTTATCCGAACCTTCCTGGAACGGGATATCCCTCAACTGGGAGTGACAGTCTCCGCCGCCGCCATGCGTCGGTTCTGGACGATGCTGGCTCATTATCACGGTCAAACATGGAATGCTTCGGAGTTAGCCCGATCCATGGGGTTGTCTGACAAGACCGTACGCTCCTATCTTGATATTCTCACGGGTACATTTATGCTCCGGCAGCTCCAGCCGTGGCATGAAAACATCGCGAAGCGCCAGGTCAGAGCACCGAAAATTTACTTTCGCGACTTAGGTCTCCTTCATAGCCTAATCAGCCTGACGGACTTTCATAGCCTGTCTGGCCACCCACGCATGGGCGCATCGTGGGAGGGCTTCGTTCTGGAGCAGGTCCTGCAAATTCTGAAACCCTCTGAGGCGTTCTTCTGGGCGACCTATCAAGGCGTGAAAATCGATCTTTTCTTTCTCCGGCGAGGACGCCGCTTCGGCGTAGAATTCAAATTCAACGAAGCCCCGAAGGCAACGAAATCGATGCACGCTGCCCTGGAAACTCTAACGCTGAGTCATCTCTGGGTTATTTACCCGGGCAAGCATAAATATCCTGTGCACGAAAAAATAACCGTCTGGCCACTTCGTGATATTTCGAGCTTGCCCGATCAGATCGATTGACAAGGCGACATGCCTCAATAACCAAAGCGCGTGGATAAACCGGCGCAGGTGGATGAAATGGGAATTGGAAAAAGCTCTCTCTGCCGGTCGGAAGTTTAAAAAGAGGAAATGCCCTTTGGGGGCAGGAAAAAGACCCAAAGAATGATCTTGACAAAACAATTTAGAAGTTATACGTTTTTTATAGATTGTTTAACTTTTTATGGAAAGGTTAGAATTATATGGCTACTGTTAAAACTTTATCGAAAGGCCAGATCGTCATCCCTGCCGAGATGAGAAAGAGATACCATATCGAACCCGGTACGGAGTTACAGGTGATGGAGTATGCAGGGATTATCTACCTGATCCCCCCTGTTGAAGATCCTGTGCAGGCAGCCTGTGGTCTCTTGCCCCCCAAACCCTCTCTTGCTGAAAAGCTCCTGAAAGAACGGAAGGGCGAGTTCAAATAATGGAGAAAAGGCCTTATATTTTCGACAGCCACGCCCTTCTGAAATTCTTCCAAAAAGAGAAAGGGTATGAAAAGGTTGTCCATCTCCTTCAGGGAATAAAAAAAACCGGTGTCCCCAAATATATCAATGCCATTAATCTTGGCAAGATCATCTATTCGACAAAAAAGGAATTTGGCGACCAGAAGAAATTGGAGGTTCTTGCAAACATTGAAAGGTTAAACTTTACCATCCTGCCGATCCCCAATCGTTTGATATTTCAGGCCGCTGAATATAAGGCTCAATATGCCCTCTCTTATGCCGATTGTTTTGTCCTTGCTTCGGCTGTGGAACACAAAGCCATGTTGGTAACCGGCGACCCAGAATTTAAGAAAGTGGAGCACCTGGTGGATATCGTTTGGATATAATAGGGTTTCCGTTAGCGGATAAATTACTCTGTCTGCTTCGACGTGAATACACTAAGTCACCCAATCAGGAGAAGGCGTGACCATTGGAGAAGAAGAGCGAGATAGCGCTAAAATCAGCAGCCACAGTGGAAACTGAAATCTATTCCGATAAAGAGATTGCTGAATGGGATATGGAGGACCGTCTTGTGCCTGCCGAGCGAGATACCCTTCTGAAGCGCCTTAAAAATGATCTTGACCCGTCTGGTTCCTGATAAAGGCTCATAAACTATAGACGGTTGATCGGGGATGAGAAGAAGGAATAGATACTCTCTAAAAATCTAAAAAGGCTGGTCGGATTGGGATAAATTCGCTAAAACTTTTTTTCTAAAATAGGGGCATCCTCTTTTTTCCATCAAAAAACAAGACCATTCACGGTGACTTAAGGAAGTTGTTTTAGAACCAACGTCTCCTCAATGTGGAAGGTTTCTGCCGCCCACCCGTAGATGGACGGCAGCGGTTATTTGTTCTGGTCGTTGTGAATCGGATTGGCTCTTTGGATGATATTCCTCTCCATCCTTTCGGCTTCTCTGGTGCTTTCAGTGTGTTTTACCTCCTTGTCAAGGCTTTGTCAACCCCCTTCCAACTGTGTCATTTGATTAGGCGTTGGCGCATTTTGAGAATGGCCAGGGGGAAGAAGATGATACTGAAAAGCAGAAGATAAGCGATTTCCCATAGCATGGAGAGATGGATCTGCCCGTAGCTAAAAGCTCGCGCAAGGCTGGTGAGATGAGTGAGAGGCAAGAGAAGCGCAGCTTGCTGGGCCCAATGAGGAAGATTCTCAATGGGGAAGAAGGTCCCGCTGAAGAGAAACATGGGTGTGATAAACAGAAATACGGGCAGATTGAACATTTCGATATTGGCCACGATTCCTGAGAAGAACATACCGATCGATCCGAAGGCAATCCCGCCCAGGATGGCCAGAGGCAGAAGGAGGAAACCTTCTGGAAATCGGATGAAACCGAAAAAACTGATGACCACCATCATGATCACTGTCGCAATCAGCGACTTGGTCGCCCCCCAAACGATTTCCCCGGTGATGACCTCCTCAAGAGAAAGAGGGGTAGCCAACATTGCATCAAAGGTTTTCTGATAATACATCCTTACAAAAGAGGCATAGGTGGTCTCAAAAAAAGAGTTATACATGATGCTGACGCCGATTAGGGCAGGGGCGATGAAACTCACATAGGAGATTTGAGAACCCTGATGATGGATCTCCCCTACAAGACCGCTCATGCCGACACCGAAAGCGATAAGATAAAAAAGGGGCTCAAGGAAAGGGGGGATGAAACTGATCTTCCAGCTCTTTTTATAAACCTTCAGGTTTCGCTGCCAGACCCGAAGAAACCGCCTTGAAATCCTGGTCGAAGACGTTTCAATCATTCTCTCAACTCCCTGCCTGTTAACTTTAAAAAGACATCTTCAAGAGTGGCCATCCTCATCAGGCAGCCCTCTTTACAAAAATCGCGGGTAATCCTCTGGTATAAATCTTCTCTCTCTTCACAATAGACGATCAGGCGGTGGCCCAGGTCTTCATAGGGAAACTGGGTGGACTGGATAAAAGACCTCAGTTCCTGGGTCGGTCCGGCGATCTCGATCACATGCTTTCCCACATGTTGCTGTATCAGTTCTCCTGGTTTGCCTTCCACCAGAATCAACCCGTGATCGATGATGATGAGCCGGTCACACAACCTCGAAGCTTCCTCCATATAATGTGTGGTCATTAGAATGGAGATGCCCTGTTCCCGAAGCGCTTCAAGCCTCTCCCATATCTGATGACGCGACTGGGGGTCCAGACCGGTGGTGGGTTCGTCCAGGATCAGAAGGTCTGGATTGTTGATAAGCGAACGGGCCAGGACAAGGCGGCGCATCATGCCGCCGGAAAGTTCGGCCACAGGAGCATTCAAGCGATGATCGAGGGCCATGAAATCAAGAAGCCCTGTCGCCTTCTTCCGGGCTTCCTTTTGGGGTATATTGAAATACCGGGCAAAAACCTCAAGATTCTGAAGCACGGTCAGGTCCGGATCCAGGCTGTTCTCCTGCTGACAGACCCCAATACGGGATTTGATCTGTCGCCAATCCGTTACAATATCAAGGTCAAAGACCTTTAGGCTCCCTCCGCTCATGGGGGAGAAACCATAAACCATCCGGATGGTTGTGGTCTTTCCTGCGCCATTCGGGCCCAGAATCCCAAAACATTCCCCTGTTTTCGCCTGAAACGAAATCCGGTTGACAGCAACAAAGTCATCAAATTTTTTCAACAAATTTTCTGCTTTGACAATATGTTGACCGGAGAAATAGGTTCGGGTTCCAGAACCTCTTTCAGGATTCAATCTATCCTCCCTGTTTTCTTTGGAACTTGAAAAATCCTCTATTAAGGTCAGGCATCTTTGTTTGCCAAATGTCAAGGGTTTTTAACTTCTTGTCAGATGTCGGTATTTGATCCGGTGGGGCTGGTCTGCCGCAGTTCCAAGACGACGCTTCCGATCCGCTTCGTAATCGGAATAGTTCCCTTCGAACCAGACGATCGTGCTATCGCCTTCAAATGCCAGAATATGGGTGGCGATCCGGTCGAGAAACCAGCGGTCATGGCTGATCACGACCACCGAGCCGGCAAAGTTTTCAAGAGCCTGTTCCAACGCCCGAAGGGTGTTCACATCCAGGTCATTCGTCGGCTCGTCCAGAAGAAGGAGATTGGCTTCCTGTTTGAGCATCCGTGCGAGGTGGACGCGGTTTCGCTCTCCACCGGAGAGAATGCCGACCTTCTTCTGCTGATCCGTCCCTGAGATATTGAAGCGGGCCACATAGGCCCGTGAATTGATCTGTCTGCTGCCAAGCTGGATCGTATCCTGTTTCTCTGAAATCACTTCCCAGATGGTCTGATCCGGATCGAGGACGTCACGGCTCTGATCGACGTAAGCCATTGTTACGGTTTCCCCTATCCGTATTGTTCCGGAATCTGGCTTTTCCTGATCCGTAATCAATCGGAAGAGCGTCGTTTTTCCAGCGCCGTTGGGGCCGATGATTCCGACAATGCCGCCTGGAGGAAGGGAAAATGAGAGATTCTCCATCAGAATCCGATCTCCATAAGACTTGGTGATATTGCGGCTTTCGATCACGACATCTCCGAGCCGTGGCCCCGGAGGAATATAGATTTCAAGGTCCCTGGCTATCTTTTCACCCTCCTGTCCAAGGAGGGCTTCGTAAGAGGCGATCCGGGCTTTCGGTTTTGCATGTCTCCCTTTGGGCGACATTCGGATCCAATCGAGTTCCCGCTGCAGTGTCTTCCGACGCTCGCTCTCGGTCTTTTCTTCCAGCCTCAGACGATTCTCTTTCTGTTCGAGCCATGAAGAATAGTTTCCTTTCCATGGGATGCCTTCTCCCCGGTCAAGTTCCAGAATCCATCCGGCCACATTGTCAAGGAAGTAGCGGTCATGGGTGACGGCGATGACCGTTCCGGGATACCGCTTCAGATGCTGTTCAAGCCAGGCCACGGTCTCGGCATCGAGGTGGTTGGTCGGCTCATCGAGGAGCAGAATATCGGGCTTTCGGAGCAGGAGCCGGCAAAGCGCCGCGCGCCTCCTCTCTCCGCCCGAAAGAACGTTCACGGGCGTCTCTCCCGGAGGGCACCGGAGGGCATCCATGGCCATTTCGAGGCGAGAATCGAGATCCCAGGCATCGAGGGCGTCGAGTTTCTCCTGCACCTCCCCCTGCCGCTCGATCAGACGATTCATCTCCTCTTCTGACAGGGGCTCTGAAAACTTTTCGTTGATCCGGTTGAATTCCTTCAGAAGCTCAACCGTCTCCTGCACTCCCTCTTCTACGATCTCCCGCACTGTTTTGGCTTCATCGAGCTTCGGTTCCTGTTCGAGAAACCCGATGGTTAAACCCGGGGTAAGGATGGTCTGCCCATTGAACTCTTTATCTTCTCCGGCGATGATGCGAAGTAAAGAGCTCTTTCCTGAGCCATTCAGTCCGATGACGCCGATCTTGGCCCCGTAAAAATAAGAGAGGGAGATGTCTTTCAAAATCGGCCTTTTATCGTGATACTTACTGACGCCGATCATCGAGTAAATGATTTTCTGTGATTCGTTTGCCATCTCGCTTTAAATCCTCCCCTTCCTTTATCCTCTTTTTATCCTACCGCCACATCACTTTTGGAGGGGGGCGTGGGACAAGGCGCTCGTATTTCATATTCGGGTAGCCGAGGCCCATGGCGGAATAGCACCGGTGATCCGCCGGGATTTGCAGCCAGCGTTTGATCTTTTGGTCATGATTCACAGCATTCACCAGAAAGCCATTAAAGCAGCATCCCAGCCGCAAGACATGGGCCATCAATGAACAGTTATAAAGGGCCACCGAACAATTAAAAGAGGAAGAGCTGTCCCAGGATTCGGCATGGGCGATCATCACAACAGGGGCATGATAGAAGAGACGATCCTCTCCCCGGTTCATTGCCTCACGGGCGACCATCATTTTGGGAAGGGAATCGCGTAGATATTCAACAGTCTTTTTCCCCGCAACCAGAGAAAGGAAAAAGCCGCCGAACCTTCTTCTCACTCTCGAAAAGATCTTGTCATAAAAGCTCATGGTCATCTCCCTTAACTGCTCGATCTGATCCGGAGATGTCAGCGCCACATAATGGACATTCTGACTGTTTGTGCCTGTGGGAGCGTATCTTCCGGCATCGAGGATTTTTTTCAATATCTGTTTCGGAACCGGGTCGGGAGTGTAGTTCCTAACCGAACGCCTCTCCCGGATGAGAAGCTCGAATGCCTCTGGTGTGGCCGCCGGGGTTTCGCCCCCTTTGGGATGTTTTTCAAAGTCCATCCCCGTATGAAGGATGGCTTCGCTTGGACACACTGCGCCGCAGTGGCCGCAACCAATACACCACTCGGCTCTTACCACCCTGGACTTTTCTTCCGCCATCTCGAGCACGAAGCTCGGGCAAACCGCCACGCATCGTTTACAACCGATACACTTGCTCTCAGTCACCCCGGGGGGATTCACGTCCCGTTTCATCATCATCTATTCCTCCGCCTCAAAAATTTAAGATCAATTGAAGTGAGAACCTGTAGGCTCACCCATTCAGGGGGAGTTGAAGCGCATTGAATATTGCAGCATTGCAACCTTTATTCGCTGCCTCTTTTTACGAGACCATCAAATTTAGAAAAGGGAATTTTTTGAAAGGGGAAATTGCCCTAATTATTGGATAAAAGATAGGCCAGATTGTCCAGAATTGTGGTGAAAAAGACATCCTTCGCCACAAATCCTTCCGGTACGACAATCTGTGTGGGGGCAAAGTTAAGAATGCCTCTCACCTCTGCCTCCACCAGGAGGTCAGCTACGGCCTGAGCCTCTGAAGGAGGAGTGGTGATGAGACCGATCTCGATCCTTCTTTCTTTTGCCACCTCTTTGAGCCGATTGATATGAAGGACCTCGACCGGTTTTCCTAACTTTTCGGAGACCCTTCCGATCACCTGCGGAGGATCGATATCAAAGGCCGCAACGATCTTATAGTTCTGCTTAAGAAAATCTTTATAAGACAGTAAGGCGGAGCCTAAATTCCCGATGCCTATGACCACCATTCTCCATTCCTTGTTCGATCCTAATATCTTCTTAATATCGTTGAGCAGGTCTTTCACATAATAACCTACGCCTCGAATGCCAAATTCACCGAAATAGGCCAGGTCCTTTCTCACCTGGGCGGCATTTACCATACATCGGTTAGCCAGTTGAGCGGAAGAAATGACCTCTTCCCCCCCCTTCTCCATTTCTTCGAGACATCTCGAATATCTCGATAATCTTCTGATCGTTGCTTCTGGGATTTTTTGATATTTCAATTTTGTGACTCCTTTCACAAAATATGCGAAGAATTTAATAAATTCTCAAGCTTTTGTCAAGTTTTTCGTTTAGGAGATGTTGTATGTAAAAAAAGCCGGCCTTATACGGCATGAAAGTATAGAGCCGGCTTTGTAACCTATTAAATTTATGGATATTTACATTCCTATCTCTTCACTGAGGTCTCTGAAAAACCCTTCAAATCTTTAGCAGAGATTTCTGGACTTTTTCAGAAATCTTTCACTTTCTTTTCGCTAACTGTTTGATCGCTTCATCGAGACGATTATTGGCAAACTCTAATAGCTCCTCCGTATACTCAGGATTGTGAACACCATTGCCTTTCTTTGCCAGATTGTAATTGAGCTCCGCTTCTCCGAAGGGTTTTCGATAGACAAAGGTATGGCCGCCACGGATTTCAATCCTTCTGATCTCCTCCCTAACCTTTTCTATCTTCGGAGCCAATTTCGTTAATAACCCCTCGGAACTTTTTTTCCATCGAGTAAGCATCTCTCCGTAACTCTGGTCATGACATTCGATGCACCGTTTCTTGATGGCGTCAAGGGTATCCTTCTTCTTGGCAGGCACCCCTCGATGACACTCTATACATTCGACCACATCCAACTTACTGCTCGGCCTCTCCTTAACTCCAATGCCCCCTTTCCCCTGAACCAGCCTTTTGACCGAGATATGGCAGTCTTCACATTTAACCTTTTTAATCTTCTCGCCATGATGACAAGCGTTACAATTTTTTAAAAAGGTCTTTCCGTGATTCTCACGGGAAGAGTGGCAATCCATGCATTTCATCTTTTTTGTGAGCACATGGGTTTCATGGGAGAATTTGACGTCGTTGAAAGGAACAGTCCGTTTTTCGATCCCGATATGGCAGAGGGACGTGCAGGTCATCTCTGTCTTAAACTCTTTCAGTTTATAATTCCTGTCGAGGGCTGCCAACGCCTGTTCGGTCCTATTGTTGGCTACATTGAGAAGTTTGAAGGCATACTCAATATTATGGGCGCCCTTCCCCAGATGGACGAAGTTGTAATTGTGGCGCGCCTCGTTCAGAAGGTTCTGAGCCTTTTTAAACTCAGGGGACCTCGCCTGGTCCTTTTCCGCTTCCTGGAGAATTGCCTGGACATTGGAGAGGCGCTGACTGGTTTCGTTTTTCGCCTTTGAGAGAAAGACCTGCCACTGCTTCAGGGCTTCATCAAATCCTTCCCCATGGCAAGCCACACAGGATTCCCCCATGGCCCTCTCAACATATTTCGTGGTGTAAAGGGCGGCCTGTCTCTCTCCTTCTTTCCGGTGACAGGCTGTGCAATCGACATTGGTGGTATACATGAGGCTCGGAGAGTCCGGAACCCCGATCCCTCCACTGCCGCGGTAAAAGTCTCCTGGCGCCAGGTGCATCTCCTTGCTGTGGCACTTATCGCAGACCGTGGGAGAATGGACCATCGTAAGAATCGGACCGATCTCATGCCGGATTTGGGTGTGGCAATCCGCGCATTCGATCTTGGTGTCGGTGACATGTTTTTTATGCATGAATTGAGGGGGGTATTGGGTTGCAAGGATCTCCGGTTCGTTATGGCATTGAAGGCATTTCCCCTCCGGGACATGGCCATCCCCCTGAACCACGTTGACATGACATCTCTCGCATTCCACTCCTCTCGCTATATACTTTTGATGGTTGAAATTCCAGCCTTTGACTTTGATGTCTCCTTTGGGCTCCACATGGCAGGAAACACAGCTTCCTACAGCGCATGAGATACACTCTTGCTCCCCTTTCGGGCCCGCCTGGTAGTAGTGACAGATGAAGCAGTTCGTCTCATGGACGGTGAGATGGACTCCCTGAACGAGCTGGGCATGACAACTGGTGCATCGGAGCTTCATCCCCCTTCTAAGCTCCCCGAGGTGTTCTTCATGGGAGAACACCACATTCTTGTAGACCATGTCCTTCTGTAGATCCTCAATCTTATGGCATTGAAGGCAACTTGCATCGCTGATCTGTGCGTGAGGCGTGGGGGGCCTCTTGCCCGAGAGAAAGTAGGCGAGCGACACCTGTCCGTCCACCCATTTCCCTTTCAGGTGGTTTAACAACCCGGGTTCATAGTGGCAATCCGTGCAGGCCACATGACTGTGGCTGGAAGTCCTCCACGATTCCATATAAACATCCATCTGATGGCAAAGGCCGCAGAAGGTAGGGCTCTCGGTAAACCTGAGAAGGGCTAATGAGAGGATGATAAAAACGATGGTGCATAGAACGAGGGAGGTTTTGATCGCTCTTTTATGTTCAAGGGTCCCCTTTTTAAAAACCCAAAAAACTTCAATCCAAAATCCCTTAATCAAATGGTAAAGCTCTTTTAGATTCTCGGCGCTATGGAAATCTTTTAGCCTTTGAAGAATTGAATGAAAATACGATTTTATTTTAAACCATTTCATCGTCAACCCCTCCCCACCAAACTGGTTAATATGCTATAATTTCCTAAAACATTTTTCAAGTAATTTTTTTGCAAAATTGTAATCCCTCAGTTACGGGTTTAAAAAACCCTTGCGTTCTGATTCTCGATGTGTTAGACATGAATCATGGACGAAGCGATCAGGTATCGTGGTAAGGTCTTTGGCCAAAGAGAGATTGATGAGATTAGAGACATTATCGCGGCCCATCCTGAGCGAAGTCGGTGGTTCATCTCGAGGGAGCTATGTCGAAGGTGGGGTTGGACCCAGCCCAACGGCGTTCTCAA
>JAGXSW010000097.1 GCA_018333715.1 Syntrophaceae bacterium
TCCGAGGTTCCCGCATGATTCCACGTTTTTCAAAAGAAGGGTTTCTCGATCTCCGCCCGCCATACGGCCCACAGAAGAAATGAGCGAGGCCGGCCAGACATGGTCCTGGTCGAAGATACGATAGCACGGAGGCGGCAGCTTCGCGTCATAGAAACGATGGGGGAGAAGAGTGGGTTGGATCATCTCCTTTAATTGACTGTAACGCCACCCATAATCCGCCATGAGCCCTTCCCGATCGATCCGTTCCCTGTTTAACTGTTCGTTTCGCTCCTGGCGATCAGGGTCGTGGAGGATGTCGTAAACCCTTTCCTCCAAATCGTCAAAGATCACCAGGCGGTTCTCCTCGCCCACGGTCTTCTTGATGTCCTTGAATCCGGAGGCCCCCAGAACCTCGGTGATCTGGACATTCCAGACCCGGATCAGGTTGGTGATCCGTTTGAACAGCGCCGGTCTGTCGTGAAGCATCCGGATCCGTTCCCCCTCCAGAAATTTTTGCCGGGCCATTGGATCGGCGGCCAGAAGCACGGGCCAGTCGATCTTGACACCATTGGCGCCCCGCTGGATCGTCTTCTGCGCATCTGCCGCAGATCGGATGCCGCCGGCCGCAAGGAGGGAGAACCGGTGCCGCATCTTTTCCCTGACCAGGAAACGATGAACGGCAGGAACGGCGTCTGTGGTGGGGTAGTATCCCTTTTCCGGATCGTATTCCGAGTTGAAACAGAGAACATCAAAGGGTGATTCGAAGAGTGATTCAAGCCTTTTCTGAAGGGAAGGGGTAGGCCGAAGCTCTGAATCGACATCCTCACTGTCAATATTGATCACCGCACAAAGGACAGTGGAGTGGTGGAAAAGATCCTTTATTTGATCGCCCCGTTCGAGAACGGTTTCGTCTATTTCGATCTCCACCAGATCAAAAGGATGGGTCTTGAGCGGTCGGGGCCATTTTCCCCCGATGAGCAATCTTTTTATATCGTCTGGTGTGAGCCGGGGAATCAAGGCATCAATCTTATGGTCCATTTCCGGTTCCAGACGTTCGATCTCCTCGAGCCGGAGGGTGAACCGGGTTCCCATGGTATGGGCTGCCTCAAGCATCGCCTCCAACAATTCCGTTCCCCCGTCCATGGGCAGGACATCGAGAAGGATCGGGGTTTTAATCGTAATGAGGCGAGGGGCAGGAGTCACGATCTTCTCTTGATTGAAGGCAAGAAATTTGGGCCGCCGGCCCAACTGAATCGCAATGGCATCGGCTGAGCTTTCATAAAGGAGGTTCTGGGCAGGTCCGACGATGTGGAAGTGGCCGAAACGAATGGAGTCATTTCCGGAACCGCGATGGGGATCTCCCTGGCCTGTTCCTGAAACAGGGATCTTCCCGGTAGTTGCTTCGAGGTCGATATGGGTGATGACCTTGCTGTCCCAGTAGGGGTCATCCAGCCGGAGATAGTCGGGATGCAGTTCCACAGAGGTGGCTGGTCGTCTGTCTGCAATCTGGGGACATCGTTCCAGGCAGGCCCCACAGCCGCGGCAGAGCGCTTCATCAGCGATCACGATACGACGGGGATCTTGATCATCCCGCTTCCGGACGCTGTACATGCAAGCATCAACGCAGGTCCCGCAATGGAGGCAATGTTCTTCATCGATCAGGACACGGTATCTTGGAAAGGTCTGCCGCTGTTCACGAATCTTCTGGTCGAACCCTGTTCGAATCACATCGAGGAACCGGCAGAACTCCGGGCTATTTTCCACCTCCTGGATAAAGCGAATCACTTCCTGAATCGGGAAGTCAATGGTGCGGGATAGATATTTTTCCAGGTCATTATAAAGCTGGCGATGCTTTAAGTTGACCTGGCATTCTTCATCACAGCGGCCGCAGTGGAGACAGAAGTAAACGGGCAAAACCTTTGACAGCTCGATCTTCTTTGTCTCCATCGCCCTTTTCATCGTGAGAAGTTTGCCTCTGGCCGTGAAGGTTTCATCTCTGGTCGCGCGATAGACCGGACATCGGGAGACACAATTGCCGCACTGGGCGCATGAGAGGACATCATTGGAAATTCCTTCAAGCCCCCGGGAAGTAACCGGCAATTGCCGTCGAAGGGCCTTCTCCGGAATGAAGGAAAAGAGCCTGAAGAGTAGCCACTGCATAGCCCCAAGTTCGAGATTAAAGATGTCTGAGTGGAAGATCATTTTCTGGAGAGGGCCAAGTCTTCCGGAAACAGTAAAAAACTTTCCCGGATTGAGGATTCTTTGAGGATCCACTTTTTTCTTATATCGAACCAGTTCCTTGACCTCTTCCTTTGAATAGAGGTCCCGGAGGAAGGGAGCGTTCCATATCCCAAGACCATAGGGTTTCCCATGGTAAAACTGGACGGCCAGCCTCACCATCATCGGGACGAGCATGAGGTCTATGTAGAAGATGGCCTTCCGTTGATCAGAAGTGATCATGGCCAGAAATAAGACCTGATCTTTATTGATGAGATGGGAGGAGGGGTAAAAGGTTATGCCCAACCGCTTCCCCCACTGGCTTATCTTTTCTTCATAGTCTGCCACCTGATCGAGCGGCAGGATCACCTCCGTTGCGAGAAGAGAAGGCCCGAGGTGTTTGATGGACATCGGAAGGAATCGTTCCTCCCAGAGGAAAAAGGCTGATTCTTCATCAGCCGTTCGAATGCCGCCCTCATCAAGATAGAGTTTAAACAGTCGGGACTGCTTCTGATCAGCAAAGGTGATGAGAACGAGATTTTTATCCCCGATGGCCAGCCTCCCATTCGATTGCGCCTTAAGGATGCGTGTCAATTCGGTATGGTAAACGATGAGATCATGTGGTTTGATCGATGGATGACGGCTAAGTTGACTCACAAAGGCATACGCATTAGAGGTTTTTTCAAACGTGACGAGAAATGGGAACCATTGAGATGGCTGTCGTCCGGCCTTCAATACAGCCTTTACGATGATTCCCATCTGGCCTTCTGTAGAGAGGAAATGATTCATCTCAGGATCATCTGCCTTCAGATTGAGAACTTTTCCGTCAGGTGTGATGACCCGCAGGGAGATCACCTGATTTATTACCGGCCCGTGATAAAAAGTTCCGAATCCCATGCCGCCTGTAGCCATCCAGCCCGCGAGGGTTCCGCCTTTGCCGGATGTCATGGTGAGAAGGGCGAGACCATGGCGCTCGAGTTCTGTGTGGATATCGGCAAAACGGGCGCCTGGCCCCACGGTCAACCGAAGAGCTTCGGAATCGACCTCAATTGTGTCCATCGAACTGAGATCGATCACTATTCCTCCGCGGGTGGGAACAGCTCCGCCATATCCCCATGTTCCAGCGCCCCGGACGGTTAAGGGAATTTTATGTTCGCGGGCAAATGCAAAGATCTCCAGGAGGTGTTCTTCAGTCGCAGGTTGGAAAATCAGATCGGGAAGACTTTTGAGCATCAGGTCCCGGATCAAAGGCGGAAGATCCACATTGAGGTCATTCCGGTAGTATTCGAGTTTTTCAGGATCTTCTATGGCCTTCAGACCGGGATTGCGCTGCAAAAAATCTTCGAGGTATTTTCTCCAGGCTATTTTCTCTTGCCTCTGCTTCACCTTAATCGACCTCAAATTATTTGTCCTTTACTTCCCCTCGAACCATGAAAATTACCAAGTATTATCCTCCCCCTTGATGGGGGAGGATTGAGGTGGGGGTGGATAGGTTGTTTTCCCCCTCCCCCCCACCCTCTCCCACCAGGGGAGAGGGAGATAATAGGGTTATTTTTTAATCAACCATCTATAAAATCGGCAGATACTTTTCCAATTCGAACTGGGAGACATGGGTTCGATATTGATCCCATTCGATCTTCTTGTTCTCAATAAATTTATGAAAGATGTGATCTCCCAATGTTTCTCTGACCAGCTCACTTTGCTCCGTCAGTTGGATGGCTTCGTATAAATTTCCGGGAAGCGAGTCAATCCCGTGCTTTTTTCTTGCCTCCTCGGACATCTCAAAGATATCTTCCTCGACCGGAGGAGGAAGTTCATATCCCTTTTCAATCCCCTTTAGCCCTGCAGCCAGCATCACAGCGAATGCCAGATAGGGATTGCAAGCCGGGTCAGGGGAGCGCAATTCCATACGTGTCGCCTTTTCTTTGCCAGGTTTATACATGGGCACACGAACAAGCGCCGATCGGTTCCTGCGAGCCCATGAAATGTAGACGGGCGCTTCGTAGCCCGGGACAAGCCTCTTGTAGGAGTTGACCCACTGGGAGGTGATAGAGGTGATCTCTTTCGAGTGTTTCAGAATTCCGGCCATATAAGACTTAGCGATTTTTGAAAGATGGAATTCATCTTTTGGATCGAAGAAAGCGTTCTTGTCACCCTTGAAAAGAGATTGATGAGTGTGCATCCCGCTTCCGTTCTGTCCAAAAATCGGTTTAGGCATGAAAGTGGCGTAAACACCATGTTTCAATGCAATCTCCTTGACCACAAGCCGATAGGTCATGGCATTGTCCGCCATGGCCAGGGCTTCGGCATAACGTAGATCGATCTCATGCTGACTGGGCGCCACCTCGTGGTGGCTGTATTCCACGCGAATACCCATCGCCTCCAGGGTGAGAATCGTTTCCCTCCGGAGTTCGGTTGCCACATCAAGGGGAGTGAGATCAAAATAGCCTCCTTTGTCGAGTATCTCTGTTCCATCATTTCCTTTGAAATAGAAGTACTCTAACTCTGGACCGACATAAAGCGTGTAGCCTAAGTCTTGCGCCTTTTTAAGCGCCCTTTTTAGAGCCCAGCGGGGGTCTCCCTTATAGGGAGTTCCATCCGGCTCATAGATATCGGCAAACATCCTGGCCACCGCATTCTCTTTGGGTCTCCAGGGGATGATCTGAAAGGTTTTGGGGTCGGGTTTGGCGATCATATCGCTCTCATCGATACGGGCGTAGCCCTGAATCGAGGAGCCATCAAATCCCATCCCTTCCTCAAGGGCCCCTTCCAGCTCATCGACGGTAATGGCAAACCCTTTCAAAGACCCAAGGATGTCCGTAAACCAGAGCCGAATGAATTTGACATCATTCTCCTTCGCCATCTTCAACACATACTCTTTGTCCTTTTCCATCATGTCCTCCTTCTTTTATTCACGAATTAAACGAATGATAACGAATATCCCGAATAAAACCTTTTCTGCTTTGGTTCGTGTAATTAGTTATTAATTTGTGTTATTCGTACTTTATTGAAAATAAAAGGCGCCTCTCAGTTTCAAAAGAGACGCCTTTGTCGTTCCAATACCTCGTTGTATTAAGAGAAGGATAGAGCAAATACTATGCCACCTGTTAGTATGAGCAAGAATAAGTTTTTGACTTCGCAATTAGTTGAAATCACAAAGTATATTTTTGGGCAGGGGGATCACTTTATTTGTCTGGAATCTATTAAAGCAGGAAAGGGATGATGAGATTTGAACAGCCTGCTTAAAATAAATGAGGCTGAGACAAAATAATTGACAAAAGGGAACCATTCCCATAAAGTTATAATTAGTGTCTGTTTATAAATTCAGTTTGTTCGTCATACCCGCCCCGTATCAAGTACGGGGTAAACTCCGGCGGGTATCCAGACGTCGTCCCGACGAAAGTCGGGAACCATCTTTAAGACTGGGTCCCGGTTTTCACC
>JAGXSW010000098.1 GCA_018333715.1 Syntrophaceae bacterium
CAAATGGCCAAAACGGAGGCCTCGGTTTTATCAATGCCTCCGATCCCAACTATATGAACGATCAGATCAGGAATTACCTGAAGGAGAAGGGGATTGAAATTTACATCTTCCCGGCGGACGGTGTGGCCTGGGAAATGGGATCGGTCCAATCGACCAACATTGCCCTGATCGGCTTTGCCTCTGCCCACCCGAGGTTTCCTTTTCCACCGGAGAAACTGAGGCAATCCATCGATCGTGTCACCCCTCCAAAATTTCGGGAATTGAGTTTAAAAATTTTTGACAAAGGATTTTTGGAGGGAAAAGAAATGATGAACCCCTGAGGAAATTCTCCTCGTTCCTTTCATTCATTGCCTCTTATATTGATCAGGTTTGCTCATTTTTACACCATTTGACAACATCAGAAGGAAAGGATAAAATTTATCCAACTTTATTGTTAAAAGGAGAAAACCATGCGTGTCAAAACAACGAGGGGGTTGATTTTAAGCCTTTCCCTCATTGCTCTCCTCTCTGGCCTCTTTTTCTGTGTGGATAAAGACAAGGCCAATTCACTGACTAAAAATGACAAATTGACGACGGCCAAATCTCTCGGGCAGGCGTTTGTGGAGGTGGCAAAGAAAGTCCAACCCTCTGTCGTCAATATCACCACGGAAAAGACGATCACGATCAAACCGTGGGAAAGATTCGGAGAGGATTTCTTCAAAGGAAGCCCCTTTGAAGAGTTCTTCAGGGGGTTCGGTGGCCCCCGTGAAAAAGGGAAGGAATATCGGCACAGACAGAGAAGCGGCGGATCAGGGGTCATCGTCGATAAGGAGGGATATATTCTCACCAACAACCATGTGATCGAAGGGGCGGATAAGGTCAAGGTGCGCCTCAACGATGGAAGGGAATTCATTGCCACGGTTAAAGGCCAGGACCCCAGGACAGATCTTGCCGTCCTCCACATCAAGGCGAAGGATCTCCCCGTGGCTACCCTGGGAGACTCGGATAAGATTGATGTTGGCGAGTGGGCAATTGCGATCGGAAGCCCCTTTGGACTGGAGCACACGGTCACCGTGGGAGTCATCAGCGCCAAGGGACGTTCCGGATTGGGAACGGGAACCTACGAAGATTTTGTCCAGACCGATGCTTCGATCAATCCCGGAAATAGCGGAGGGCCCCTCATCAATATCGATGGAGAGGTGATCGGCATCAATGCCATGATCATCCAGCCTGGCACAGGGATCGGGTTTGCCATCCCCGTCAATATGGCCAAACAGATATTGAACGATCTCATCAAAACAGGCAAAGTCGTCCGGCCCTGGCTGGGGATCAGCGTCCAGGACCTCACCCCCGAGATGATGGAACATTTCAAAGTGAAAGAGAAAGAAGGGGTGCTCGTCGGGCAGGTCTATGAGGGCACAGGAGCCGAAAAGGCCGGATTGGCATCAGGCGATATCATCAAATCGGTGGAAGATAAGCCCGTTAAGAATGTGAGTGAACTGGTAAAGGAAATCCAGAAGAAAAAAGTGGGCCAGAAACTGAAACTTGGCATTGTCAGGGATGGGAAGGCGACGACCATCGAGATCACCACCTCGGCTATGCCCGACAAGGCCGAATTGGAGAAGGAGAAGGAAGGAGAGGAAAAATTAGGGGCAAGGTTTCAGGAATTGACACCTCAATTAGCAGCTCGATTCCGTATTACCGGAATCAAACAGGGCGTGGTCGTCATCGCAGTGGAGGATGGGGGTTTCGCTGATGAGATGGGCCTCCAGGAAGGGGATGTCATTCTGGAGATCAACCGGAAGAAGATCGAGTCATTGAAGGATTTTGAAAAGGCGATGAAAGACGCCAACGTTGAAAAGGGAATCCTCTTCCATATCCATCGAAAAGGAAGCAGCTTTTACCTGACGTTCAAGAAATAAAAAGAAATGGAAGGATGGAATGTTGGAATACTGGGTTTAAATGCGAATAGAAATTCTCCCATCATTCCATGATTCCACTGTTCTACTGTTCCATTATTCCATGTTTATGGTCATCCCGCCGTCTTCACATACCGCATTCTTAAGTCGAAGAGGACTTGTTCTATAAACTTCTCCTCCTCTGAAGTCAAATTTCCCCTGGTCTTTTCTCTAAGCATTCCGATGAGATCTATGGTCTGTTTGGCTATGGGAAGGTTTTTTGACTGTTTTTGGGTAAATGGATCATCGATCTCTCCCAATTGGATGAAGGCAGATGTGCTAAGCGACAAAATCAAACTCGTAAAATTGATCTCCGGGAGGGGGGCTTCTTCTCCCGAAACTTCTTCTCTCAATGGTTCCTCCCTCTGCTCCTCTTTTGGAGAAACCTTTTCCTCCTCTTTTTGGGCGGTAAACCTCTTGTCCCTCACAACAAAACTCTTTTCCTTCTCCTCATTCCTCTTTTCGTCAGCCATGGTATCCTCCAGAAAAGGTTAATCTATATGAGCTAAATTTTAATATTATATTATTATTTCAATTAGATAGACCTATTGCCTTGACTTCAATAAGCCAATATATTATATTATTAGCACTCATTCTTCTGGAGCGCTAATTCATCGATACGGAGTTTATATAATGTCCGCGTTGCCATCTGTCAAGAATTCTCTCGAAACTTATCTCGCACAGATCAATCAGTTCCCTCTCTTAACACCTGAAGAGGAGTTCAGTCTTGCCAGAAAATATCGTGAACACAATGATATTAGCGCGGCGCATAAATTAATTACATCAAACCTGAGATTTGTTGTCAAGGTGGCCCTGGAATATAAGTCTTATGGCGCCAAACTTCTTGACCTCATCCAGGAGGGAAATATCGGACTCATGATGGCGGTCAAGAAATTTGACCCCGACAAAGGAAACCGGTTCATATCGTATGCCATCTGGTGGATCAGGGCCTTTATGCAGAATTTTATCATTAAGACCTGGAGCCTGGTGAAGATTGGAACCACACAAGCCCAGAAGAAACTTTTTTACAAAATCGGGAAGGTGAGAAAAGCGCTGGAATCTGATCGGGAGAATGAAGAGAAGTATGAGCTTCTGGCCAAAGATTTGGATGTTCCCAAAGAAGATATCATTGAGATGGAGCAGAGGATGGCCGCAAGGGATCTCTCCCTGGATGCTCCATTTGACGAAGGGAAAGAACTGACGCATCTCGACCTTCTTCAGGAAGGGGGGCCCAATCAGGAGGAAATACTGGCCCAGGAACAGGAGAAAGAGGTCCGAGAAAGGGAGGTCCGGAAGGCCCTGAAACGTTTAAACGAAAAGGAAGTCTTTATCATTAAAAACAGGGTGATGTCCGATGACCCTCTCACTCTCCAGCAGATCGGCGCCCAGCTTAAACTTTCGCGGGAGCGGGTCAGGCAGATTGAGAGTGAGGCGCTAAAGAAGTTAAAGAAAGAGATGAGTGTCAGCACAAGTTTACAGGCTTAACAGGAGGAACAGAGGAATGCCCATTTATGAATACCAGTGTCGAAAATGCAATGAGGTCTTTGAGATCTTTCATAAAATAGATGAGGACTGCAATGCGGCTTGCCCCAAATGTTTGGGCCCGGCCAAAAAGCTGATTTCAGCCACCAGCTTCATCCTCAAAGGCTCTGGTTTCTATGTGAACGACTATCCTTCACAAAGCCGTCAGGAAGCGAGTAAGTCCGAAAAAACAGAGCCTGAAAAGCCGAAGAGTGTAAAGAGTGAGGAGAAGAAGGCAGAAAAGAAAGCGGATGCCAAATAACCGGTCAATGAACAATGTTGATTAATCATTGACTGTTGATTGATCTGCTTTTCCGATTCAACAAACTGACGACCTCATCCAGAATAAACTGAGAGACCTCTTCCTTTGACATTAAAGGAAGATCCTTCACCTCTCCGGATGGGTATAGAAACTTCACCTGATTCGTTTCCGAAGCAAAACCCGCCCCCGGTTTCGTCACATCATTGACCACAATCAGGTCTAAATTCTTCTCTTTCAATTTCTTTCTTGCATTGGAAATGAGGTCCTCGGTTTCGGCGGCAAATCCGACCAGAATTCGCTTTCCCTTCTTTTTTCCTATCTCTCCGAGGATATCCCTTGTTCTCTCCAGTTCCAGAGAGGCGCTGAGAGCGGCCTTCTTCAGTTTCATCCGGCTTATCTCCTTGGGCCGGTAATCCGAAACTGCGGCGGCTTTAATCACCACAGAACAGTCTTTCAGATGCGCAAAAACAGCCTTTCTCATCTCCTCTGCAGTCTTGACGGATATCAATTGAATATCACTTCGGGGAATGGGTAAAGAGGTGGGCCCTGTCACCAATAGCACCTCTGCTCCTCTCCGTCTCGCCGTCTTTGCCAGGGCATATCCCATCTTTCCCGAAGAATGGTTGGTGATGAATCGCACCGGATCAATCGACTCCTGGGTTGGACCGGCAGTTACAAGGATTCGCTTTCCTTTTAAATCCTTCGGGGATAGGATATCCTCCATCTTCTCCAGGACCTCGCTTAATTCAGCCAGCCTTCCCTTCCCATACCAGTGGCAAGCCAGCTCCCCTTCCCCGGGTTCCATCAAATGGCAGCCCCTCTCCATGAGGGTCTGGATATTCTTCTGAAGGGCTCCGTTCTCCCACATATTGACATTCATGGAAGGGACAAAGAGCACGGGAGCCTTTGAGGCCATTACCATGGTGGTGAGAAAATCATCTGCAATCCCGTTGGCGATTTTTCCGATAATATTGGCCGTTGCCGGAAGAATTACGATCATCTCTGCCAGATCGGCCAGTGCGATATGACCGATCTGTGTCTCTTCGAGGAGGGCAAACGGATCCGTCACTACTTGATTTCCGGAAAGGGTTTGAAAGGTGAGAGGGGTGATGAATTTCTGTCCGTTCCGGGTCATGACCACATGAACCCGGGCTTCCTGTTTGACCAGAAGCCTGACAAACTCAGCAGCCTTATAAGCCGCAATCCCTCCGGTCACCCCTAAGACGATCTCTTTTCCTTTCAGCATGAATATTCTATACCACAAAAAGAGCCCGAACTCAATAATTCTTAACTGAACTATTTTCACGAAGGAAGAGGCTGTGAGTGAGTCAGCTTAGCCAAAGAAAAAGTTGACTGAAAAATGAAGGGAAAAGTGGCAAAAGACCTTGACTGAAAAATTCAGTCGGGGGTAGGGAGTTTTTGACTACAAAATTTAGTCAGAAATGACTGCCTTGCTTCGAGGTTTGTGACTCAATAACGCACAATGGACCCGATAACTCAATGACTGAATAGTCGGGCCAACTTTTTGATGGGTAATAGGCTCATTCTAAAATGTATTTTTAGGTTTGACCCCAGGTTCCTCTTAGCTCCGTTCTTAAAACCCCCATTTCTGTTTTATCTTTTCCAGTATTTGGTTTGCCTTGCTAAGATCCTTTCCCGTTTTTGATTTAATGCTGATTCTTGCCTCAACCTGGGGATCACATCCTGCAAGTGCTTTGGTCAATTGAGCGATTTCCTCTCCCAAGGTTTGAACTTCTGCAGGATTTAAGATCACTGTATTAGTCATAATCCGGCCAGGCATTACCGGTGGAGGGGGAGGCAGAGGCGCCTCTTTTCTGATTTCTATATTGACCTTCCCGTCATGAACCAAAGAACCGATTGCCCCGGTCCCAGAAACCCGATGAATGAAACCCTGCCCAAGGGCTGAATTCAAACTATCCATAAAGATTTTCTCCGGCCACGGCTTCCCTCGGGTGATCTTAATTGCTGCATACAATGTCTCTACCGTTGTCTTTGGTTCTGGGTCATCAGACCAGGCTGTGGGCAATGAATTGGGAAGGAAATCGATTGCAGATAGCGATTGAGGTGGACGGGACAGTATTGCTTCAGCGTCGAGTTGAATTGCGCTGGGGACAGCCTGAAATACGCTATCATTCCCTAAAACAAGCCAGAGAGATCCATCAGCCACCGCCTTGCTTACTGCCTGATGGACCAGTTTGTAATCAACTTTTGGGATAGGTCGAAGCTCGGGAGGGTAATCCGGATGTGATTTCTCTTCATACATATGGTTCCCATCGAACCACGAGCACAAAGCAGAAAGCTTCACCCCTGTATCATCTGCGGGCCAAAGTCCCATAAGCGAATCCGGTAAGATAGCAGAAGGGTTCAGGGCGTTGAGTGTAGCTTTTCCTGGCAGCCATGCCTCTGCAACCTTGTCCCAGTCAGCCATATCAATATCACTCTTCCAATACCACTGTTCAGATCCGTCCGGCCTTCTACAGGATACGGCCAGAACTCCACGCCTCACTGCCTCTTCAACGGTTTTAACCACTGCCCGGTAGCTCAGGAGCTTGGGTAAGCGGGGCTGCTGACCAAAGGCCTGATACAAATCTCGAATTCTTACACTTGCATCATTGGAAGGCCAAACAGGATAGAGACCATTTGGCATGATGGCTTCTGCATCGATCCTCTCCTTAAACAACCTCAACTCTTTCTCCATAAGAAGGGCGCCAAAAAGGGATTGCGCGCCCATTGTAATCTTCCTGGCCTGGATTGTTCCATCGCTATGCAGATAAATTACCAATTCATACGCATTCTTGACAGACGTCTGGGCCTGTTGAAGAGATTCCCTTTCCCTCTTTCTGACCGTTTCTTGCTGGAACGAATCCATCTCTTTGTATTGAGTTGATTGTTTGACCTCACCCCAGGCCATCCAATCGGCAATCTGCTGCTCGGCCTGATGAAGTCCGGGAATGCTTGGTGTCGCTACCAGTACAATATTCTGATAAGTGCGTGTGTCTGTAGGAGATGAGTGGACTCTTAAAAAGTCGGCAGTTTGAGAATTCGGCGGATCGCCTACGATACCCGCATAGTCAGCGCCCAGAACAACCAGCCTGAATTGACCGTCATCATCCACATCGGCAGGAGATGTTGGAAGCTTATGAACGATGACTCCCTCTTCAAGCCCTTCATATAGGGGAGGACACTTTTTTGCCGCCAGGTCATCGAACTTGCTTTTAGCGTGCTTCAATGCCTGTCTTTTGTAAGAATCATGTAATTGATTGAGGTTTGGTTTGGGTCCAAGTAGCCAGAATTTAGGCACATCCGTTCCCGCCTCGGTGGCTTCACATTCCTCGAGATACCAAGAGTTTTTGGCCCAGCCCTTTAAACCATTATTAAGCACAGCAGGCATATCGCAGGTAGCGCCAATTAACCAACGGAGATCGCTCAGTTCAGCTTGCTCTGGAATTGGCTGCGAGTAGATGAATGAAGCAACACACGCCGCCTCGATTTCTCGTCCCATGAGTGTGGCGGCTTCTGCTTTTTGGGCCTCCAGAGACCGAGGGAGTTCTGTCTTTAAATTAGACGGCCATTGAGGATTCCTCACCCTGTCTGAGTCTTTTGCGTTTTCGGCTAACTTCAGCAATGCCTCGCTCAGTCCATCCTGACCGGGTGCGGGCAAAAAGACCTGCGCGCCAATCAATGGTGAATCATCCCAGGTCTCGGCGTCGCGCAAGGCCATGGCAAAGGTCTGGAGAACCCCTCTTGTTCTCTGAAACTGATCGAGATCTGTCCATTTTCCAAAGAAGCGGTCAAGAAGATCCGGGTGGAACGGGTAAGATTTCTTCAGTCGCTCTTCCGAGTCGGGCATTTTAGCGCGAATCTTATCAACAGATTCGAGTCGATGCCAGAACGCAAGGACATGTTTGTGGCGATCTGTTTCATTCTCTGGGTATTTTGAAAAAAGTCTCCGACGTAGCAATTCGGCCAGGTCATCCTTTTCAACAGGAGACTGAATGGATGCCTGCCGATTCAACCCGTTATTACATGCGCTGAGAATAGCTTTTCCAATTTCATCGTTCCTGGCGGGTTCCGTTGCCAGCAACGATACCACCAGACATGATCGTTCAGAGGATTCCACTGCCTGCCCAAGTTTCTGGAAAAAATTCTTTAAACGATCATACCAGACCGGTCCACGATCCCTCCGTTCACCAGTAGGATCAGGAGAGGCCGCATCATGCGCCCACATCAGAAATTCATCGATCAGGATTAGAGCGCCATATCCTTCAGCTTCTACCGAATGAAGCACTTTTGTCCAAAGTGTATCTGCTGGTGGGGTGTCGAAATCAAGCTGTGTTTCATCACGTTGAAGAATATCCAACCCTCTTTGTCCGAGAAGCTGCCAGGCGATCAAATTCCAGGGCATGCGAAAGCTTCGGATCTCTCCATCCGGGGATCTTACTTCACCACCCGCCTTCCAATCCACCTTGTCGAAAGAAACCGCTGCCACCCGCGCCATCGGCGGATCTTTAAGCTGGGCCTCGTTTAGAATCATGCCCACCGACGTTTGATGCTTTGGAAGAATCGTTCCGAGGGTCGTAAAGTAATAGAGCGCGGTCAGAGCGTGCGTTTTCCCGCCACCAAAGGTTTGAGCTATGTTGATAATTGATTCGCCACCGGTGGCTTTGGCGAGACGTCTTAGGATCACCTTGCATAGTTGCCTTAGATTCTGTGTGGCGTAAGTTGTGGCAAAGAATTGATCCGGGTCACAATAGAAGGGCTTTACGCCTGTTCCTCCATTTATGACTTTTTGCAAATCCACAGCAAAGTCACTGGCCGTAACCTTTCGGTCCCGGATCTCCTGTCTAAGAACACAAGTTTTTTTCCATGGTTGGATAATAGGCGTTTTACTCATAAAGTCTCGTCTCCCTTCAGTACAATCCCCTCCCCCTTTGACGGGGGAGGGTTAGGGTGGGGGTGGCCGTCCATTTTAGTCCCCCCTCACCTT
>JAGXSW010000099.1 GCA_018333715.1 Syntrophaceae bacterium
TATGATGACAAACTGGATGAACTTCTTCGATTAAAAGATTCCATTGGTTTGGAGAAGGTCATCTCTCCCAATGGAGACCTATCGTTACCTCGAATGATTGAAACCGGCTCTCCACATTTTAAGGCCATCGAACGCGACCGGATTGATACGGCAGCCATTCTTTACACCGGAGGAACAACCGGAACGCCTAAAGGCGCCATGCTCACCCACGAAGGAGTCAACTTTTCCAGTTTCAGCATCGCTCATTTTGAACGATCCACTGAGAATGATCGGGCATTGTGTTTTATGCCATTCAATCATGTCTTTGGCCAGATCCATATTATGAATGCCACGATTCTGACCGGAGGATGCCTGGAGATTCTGTCCTCCTTCGATTTGGGAAAAACGCTTGAGCTGATGGCCGCCGGCCGGATCACGAAATTCTTTGCAGTGCCCACTCTATATGTACGTTTGCTTGGCTTAAACGATCTGAGCGCAAAGTTGGGGAAGCTCCGCTACTGTTTTTCAGCCGCCGCGTCAATGCCCAGAGAGATTGTTAAGCAATGGAAAGAACGGACAGGGATTACGATCTCCGAATCTTATGGAATGACAGAAGGAATGCCTGTCACTTATAACCATTATTATCCTGACAGACATGTGGTAGGCTCCGTAGGGCAACCAATTCACGGGGTGGAAGTCCAGATCAGAGACACCTCAGGCAATTTATCGGAGCAAGGCCACGAAGGCGAGATCTGTTTCCGGGGGCCGATTGTGATGAAAGGTTACTTCAACAACCCAGAAGCGAATCTTTCCGCATTCTGGGAAGGTGGATGGCTCAGATCCGAAGACATCGGCCTCTTCGATACGGAGGGCTACCTTTACATTGTAGACCGTCTCAAGGATATAATCATTACGGGAGGCGAGAATGTCTACCCACGGGAAGTGGAAGAAGCGCTCTACGTTCGGCCCGAAGTGCAGGAGTGCGCTGTTGTGGGACTGCCGGATAAGGAGTGGGGCGAGCGGGTGACGGCCTTTATCGTTTCCAAACCAGGGGAGACTGTTGCTACGGAGGAACTGAAACTATTCCTGAAATCCCGCCTCTCTCCCTTTAAGGTTCCAAAGGAATACGTCGTATTGGGTGAGATGCCGAAGAGTCCTGCAGGAAAGATTTTAAAAAGGGAATTAAGAAAGCAATTCCTTGAAAAGAAACCCTGATGACGCCCTATCAAGCTTGTTTTGGGAAAAACCTTGATTTATTCTGGGAGAGTATCATAATAACTACGCAACTGCCAGGGAGTCAGCAGAGGTTTCTTAAAGGAGGTGATGTTCACAGAAGTTTAAAAGAGAAATGATCTATTTAAACCTGTATCTGTTTGGCAAATTTGTTTCTTTTTACAATGATTACTAAGTCAAGTCAACCTTAAGGAGGTGGAAAGAATGAAAAAGAATCTAATGTTTATTTCAGTGGTATTATTTATCATCGGTCTTTTTTCTGGAACCTACCAGACACCCGCGGGGGCGGTAGAACTCAGAATCAGCCATATGGCGCCTGCCGGTTCGATCTATGATAAGCAGATTACTGCCTGGGCCAAGAAGGTTGAAGAGGACAGCAAAGGCAAGCTTACCTTCCGCATCTTCCCCGGAGGAACCCTGATCGGTCCCTTTGTCACTTATGACGGCATTGAAAAGGGAGTCGCTGACATAGGCGCCAGCTACCGGTATGCGCGGGCAGGCGCCGAGCTTACGGGTATGGCCTCGATGTTTTTAGCAGGTCTGCCTGATTCCAAAACCGGATCCCATATCATAACTGAGGCATGGAAAAAATTTCCAGACTTTGCTAAGGAATGGCAGAGCGTTAAGGTGTTATGGACTCATGCGTCTGGGCCAGCTGTCGTTGCCACAACAAAACCGGTGCGCGTCATGGCCGACCTCAAAGGGCTTTCGCTGAGATCGCCAGTGCCGGAAGCGTCTGATGCCCTCAGGGAATTAGGAGGGACTCCTGTCAGCATGACAAGCGCGGATATGGTCATCGGCATCCAGAAAGGAACCGTGCACGGCGGCCTCGTCTTCAAGGAAGCCATTGAATCCTTTAAGCTCCCCGTAAAATTCGTCACAGAATTCGGCATGTACTCGTCCAGTAACTGGTTTATGATCATGAACTGGGACAGCTGGAAAAAAATTCCGCCGGACCTGCAGAAAATCATCGATGCCAGCCTCGAATGGGGCAGAAGCGAATCGATCAAGGCTTTTGATGCGGCAGATGCCTCTGCAGTGGCTTACGCCAAAGGCCAGGGCGTGGAGTTTATTAAGCTTGCGCCCGCCGAGGAGGCGGCCTGGTTTGCCAAGGTTGACGCCAACAACAGAAAACATGCCGCAACCCTTGATGCCAAGGGATACCCTGCCACCAAGGCGCTCGAGTTTATTAACAGTATAAGGAAATAAGAGCCGTGCGCTTAACCTGGTTGGTCTCGCTGTTCAGTAAACACAGGGAGACCAACCAGTTCGTTTCCATTAAGAGGTGTTGCAGCATGTCATCCAAACCCAACTTTACCTTCAAAAAGATACCGCTGGCAATCGCATCCGTTGCCCTGATCGTGATGATGTTGGTTACGGTAATCCACGTGATTGGCCGACTCTTCTTTGACTCTCCCTTATATGGAGGGATTGAGATCATCAGCCTGTGTGGAATTTTCCTGATTTCCTTTGCAATCGGTTACACCCAGGCAGAACGCTCCCATATTATCATCGAGATATTAACACATAGGCTTTCCAAGCGTTTACAGTCGTTTTTTACGGTTCTTTCTCTGTTCATCAGCTTCTGTGCAGTAACGCTATTAGGATGGGGAGCCTTTCTCTTTACCTACGATGCTCTCATCAAGCGCGGCTCAAAGACCCCTATTCTTCACCTTCCCGCTGCTCCCTTCAGGGTTATCTTGGTCATAGGCTGTATGCTTCTATTAGGTTATTTTGTCTATCATATGGTTGAGGCGCTGGAAACGCTGAGGAGAAAGGAGATTAAGAAAATATCATGAGCCCATTTCTCTGCGGTATTCTGGGCATCGTCGTCATACTCATCCTAATGCTGTTCAAAGTTCCAATAGGGGCGGCGATGATGCTGGTGGGGTTTATAGGTTTTGCCTACATCACTACGTTAAAAGCCGCCTTCAACGTAGTCGGCACTGTATCCTACGGACTGATATCCAATTATGATTGGCTGGTGCTCCCGCTTTTTTTGCTCATGGGCACGGTCTTATTCCGTGCGGGGTTGGGGCAGAGCCTCTTCAAACTGGCCCATAGCGTGTTTGGCCGTTTACCGGGAGGGCTGGCGATTGCCGCCCTGGGAGCCTGCAGTATCTTCTCTGCTGTGAGCGCCTCCAGCATCGCCACAGCCGCAACCATCGGCACATCCGCTATCCCTGCGATGAGAAGTTACAAATACGACACCGCACTGGCCACGGGTTGCATTGCCGCAGGCGGAACCCTGGGGTTCCTCATACCGCCCAGCACGATTTTGATTATCTACGGCATTCTCACTGAAACATCCATCGTCCAGCTCTTTATCGCAGGGATCATCCCCGGGATCATTCTAACTATCATGTTTATGACCATGGTCTATGGCCGGGTGCGTTTCAATCCATCGATTGCTCCCCGGGGAGAGAGCACCACCTTTAGGCAAAAATTAACTGCCGCAGTGGAATGCGGAGAGATGCTTGTGCTGATCGCGCTGGTGCTTGGAGGCTTGATTATCGGCTGGTTTACGCCCACAGAAGCCGGCGCTGTAGCGGCTTTCGGCGCGATCGCCTTGTCTCTCATAAGAAAAAAGATCAACTGGCAGGGCATCAAGGATAGCGTCACGGATGCGGTTAAAACCACGGGGATGATTTTCTTCTGCGCCATCGGCGCATTTATCCTCATCCCCTTTTTCGCCGTGAGCACCATCCCAATGGAACTGGCTAACACCATCGTTGGGCTCGGCATCCATCCCATTCTGGTCATGGGCTGCATCATTTTGGTCTACATCATCCTCGGTTGCTTCATTGATACGATGGCCATGGTCCTTCTGACTGTGCCCATTTTCTTCCCTGTGGTAAAAAACCTTGGCTTCGATCCCATCTGGTTTGGCATCCTGATCGTCTTGCTGGTGGAGATGGCCATGATCACCCCGCCCATCGGAATGAATGTTTACATCATTGCCGGAGTGGCCAAGGATGTGCCCATGGAAACCATCTTCAAAGGGATTTTCCCCTTCTGTCTGACCCTCCTGGCCTTCATCATTCTCCTGGTCGCCTTCCCGCAGATCGCCCTGTTTTTACCCGAGCTGATGAAGTAAATCTGAAGCGGAGAGTGCACTTCGGGGAAGTGCAATTATTTTTTGACAATAGATTCAATTTTTGAAATAATAAAATCACTCTTGAAATTATTTGAAAGGAGGAAAAGATGATGGGAAAGAAAGGATTATTCACCCTTGTTTTATTGGCATTGGCGTTTCTTATTTGTTTTTCCCAGGCCGCCATCGCCCAGCTTAAAGCTGGCGACCCGGTGATCATCGGGGTGCCAACCTTTTTAGGGTCTCTTGAGGGAGGGGAGAGTTTAAAGGCTGTCACCATGGCGGCTGAGGAGATCAATGCCAAAGGCGGCATCACCATTAAGGGAGCGAAACATCCGATTAAGATTGAGGCGAGTGAGATCCGGGACGGGGCGCCTGGAGTTCCAGTGCCGGAGGCGCTTCTTGGGATTGAGAAGATCATTCTGGATAAAAAAGTCCATGCGATTGTTGTGGGCCCCTTCAGATCGGAAGCCTTGCTTGCCACGATGGACCTTCTGGCCAAATATAAAGTTCCCATGCTCGGAACGATTGCCATGTCACCGGCATCGGAGGCAAAGATCAGGGAAAATCCTGAAAAATACAAATATGTTTTTAGAACCTGTTTAACATCGAGATATGCGGCAGAGCTTCTGGCAGGAACGATGAATCAACTCACTAAAGAGTTCGGGTTTAAAAAAGCTTATCTGATGAACCAGGATGTCTTATGGGCCAGAGCCACTGCAGGCGGCATCAAGGGATGGTATGAAAAATCAGGCTGGGAGGTCTTGGGACAGGATGAATTTCCAACAGGCGCATCCGATTTCTCATCCGCATTGATGAAGGCAAAAGCCAAGGGAGCCCAAGTCCTTTTTGTCTGTTTTGATATGCCGCAGAGCGGCATCCTGGTCAAGCAATATAAGAGCATGAAGGTCCCTGCATTGATGGCCGGATATATCTCTCCGATGACAGGCAATGCAGCCTGGAAAACCTTTGATGGTCAGATCGGAGGATTACTGGAAGCCGTCTGGGAGCTGGGCAATGTCCCTTCTGCAAAATATCCGCCGTCCAAGGCTTTTTATGATGCCTATACGAAGAAGTATAAAGCCCCCTTACAATCCGGCCATGGACCTGCTCCTTCCTATGAGTCCATATATGTCCTGAAGGAAGCGATTGAGAGGGCCGGGACGATTGAGGCCGATGCCGTGGTGGCCGCTCTTAAGCAGACTGATAGGGCAGGGGTTATGGGTAGAATTAAATTTGATGCAGGCAATCAAGTCGTCTATGGCACCGACCCGGCCAAGGAAGCCGTTGCTGTCATGTTCCAGTGGAGCGAAGCCGGAGAGCAAAAGATTGTCTACCCAACTGCGATAGCCGACAAGAAGATCTGGGCTCCGGAATGGGTATTGAAACCCACGAAGTAGATTTTCATTTCCCCCCCCTTTAGAAAAGGGGAGCTGTGAAAAAATTATAATAAGCCCCCCTCACCCTAACCCTCTCCCACCAGGGGAGAGGGTAAACATATTGAAATAAAAAAAGAAATTCCCTCCCCCTTGATGGGGGAGGGTGAGGGTGGGGGTGATTCATGCAATTTTTT
>JAGXSW010000100.1 GCA_018333715.1 Syntrophaceae bacterium
CATGTAGCCTCGTAATTGAGGAAGGAGTTGCCGACCCTGTGGACGTTAGGGGAAGGCTGGGGCATCTGTCCTGACGAAAACTGCCAGAACCGACAGATGGACTTCCGGGGTAGCAGGGGTGACACGCAGGGGAAGTCATGAGGGATAGCACGGGAGGCCCTTGTCGATGTTGCGCAGGCGGCAACGGGTGGATATAAGGAAACGAAGTTTCATCCGGTCGGCAAGGGAGTCGGAGTTGCCCATAGTACCGTTTGGATCTCAACTTTATAGCAGGTCCCCGAAAACCCCCGCTCCGGGTCGACAAACGTCTCCAGCCAGACCACCTCATGATGATAAATCTCCTGCCAGTCCCGTGAAATCCTTCGAGCCATCAATCCTAAAAGATGAGAGGCTAAATGAGGAACCTTTACCTATGGCAAAATGAGAAACCGGGTATTGATCAGCACTCGATAAAGATTCTTGAGCCGCTGCTCTTGGGTCCACCCTAAATAACGATCTCGACATCCAAGGTGACGGGGAGCGGAACACCACCCCAGACAGGCCACCACCCGACCCCTGGCCAGGGCAAGATACTCCAGATGCTCTCCCACAGGTCGAGTATACCTCAAATAGTGATATTGCTCGATGAGACTGTTATAGAGCTTTTGTAAAGGAGTCCGCCTGACTTGAAGAAGTTCAATGGGCCTCAGATCCGATAATTTGCCTTCCACCGGAGTCTGATCAATTTGAACGTTTGCAGGCTTTTTACACGGAGACAAATGATAGGGAGGAATCTTGCCACGAGGAGGAAGCTCAATCAGCCCTTGAGCTTCTAAGCGTACCAATAACCCCCGACAGATCATATCCTTGAGAACGCCATTGGGCTGGGTCCAACCTCACCTACGGCATAGCTCTCTGGAGATGAACCATCGGCTTCGCTCCCGATGGGCTGCTATGACTTCTCTAATCTCATCGATCTCTCTTGGACCAAAAACCTTGCCACGATACCTGATCGCTTCGTCCATGATTCATGTTTAACACATCGAGAATCAGAACGTAAGCTTTTCTTAACCCCCCGTTACCGAGGGATTACGACACAGGAAAAATTTTTCTTGACAAAGATTAACGATTATGATACAAGCGTCAATCAATAATTGACGCAAATGCAAATGAAAAAACCTCCTTATTATCAAATAAAGTCCTTGGAGAAAGCCAAGAACATTTTAGAATTGCTTGCAGTGGAAGGAGAACTCTCCGTATCAGAAATTGGCAAGAAGCTTGTTATGCATCGAAGCCATGCCCACCGTTTTTTGGCTACTCTACGCAGTTTGGGCCTGTTAGAACAATCAGAAGATGCTCGTTACAGGTTATCTTTCAAACTTTTTGAGTGGGGGATGGTCGTTGCAAATCGCATGGAAGTGAGGCAAATTGCTCATTCTTTCCTTTTGGATCTGAAAGCTCGGCATGAAGAAACAACAAATTTGGGAATTCTGGATGGCATTGATGTTGTTTATGCAGACAAAATAGAGAGTTCCCATTTATTACGCATGGATCTAGCCATTGGCTGCCATGTACCTTTACATTGTACAGCCTTGGGAAAGGTAATGCTTGCCAATCGTCCAGAAATGGATGTTCGGAAACTTTTTCATAAGAAGAAATTGGAACGCCGCACGCCAAACACCATTACTTCCATTTCAGAATTATTGGGACAACTAACTGAGATACGAGAGAAAGGGTATGCAGTTGACGACGAAGAACTTGCCTTGGGGGTTCGGTGCATAGCAGTTCCAATTTTTAATTACACTGGAAACTGCATTGCGGCAATAAGCATTGCGGGTCCAAGCTTGAGAATGACAATTGAAAAGATGGAAAAAATAAAGCCAGATGTAATGGCGGTTGCTAAAACAGTCTCAATGAGACTTGGTTTTGAGAAAAGATAGCAGGATTACGTCATGGTACGCATGATAAGGTATACCAATAAAATTGACGGGAAGGCAAGTGTTTTATGAATAAGAAAACGGTATTGGACTTTGTCGAAATGAAAAGTCGACAGGGAAAGGTCATTTTTAAAACCGCTTATGACTTCCCAACAGCTACGTTGGCGGAACGTTCGGGAATAGACTTACTCTTGGTCGGCGATTCATTGGGTATGTGCATATATGGCTACGAGGGAACATTACCGGTGACAAAGGACCACATGGTTGTTCATTCTCAGGCTGTTCGGAGGGGACACTTAAAACGTATGTGATCGGGGACATGCCGTTTCTTTCCTACCAGAAAAATGTTGATGAAGCAGTGCAGAACGAAGGCCGGTTCTTTAAAGAAGCATCTGTGGATGCGGTCAAACTGGAGGGTGGGCGTCGCGTTGTTAATCAGTTCTTTAAGATGCCTGCGCGGAGCGGAGAGATTCCTCAGCCAAAATTTACTGTATGATGAAAAGAAAGGAGGTTTTAAAAAATGTTTCAAACCATTCCCTTCAACACACCGGACATCCTATTCGGTATGGACGTTGTGAGTAAGGTTGGTGATTACGCCAAGAAATTAGGAGCCGGGCGAATTTTATTGATTACCGGCCCGCATGTGAGCAAGGCCGGTATCGCTGAAAAAGTAATTTCATCCCTAAAGGCGAAGTCTTTGGAATTTGAAATCTATGACCGGATGGAGCAGGAACCATACACCACGGTTGTGGAACGCGCGGCTGAGGTAGCGCGTGAGGGAAAGTTCCTTGTTTTCATCGGCCTGGGTGGAGGAAGCGTAATGGACGTGGCTAAGATGGCCTCGGCCCTTACCACCAATCCAGGAGTAACCAAAGACTATTTCGGCGTGGAAAAAGTTGCCCGCCGGGGCAAACCTACGATTATGATCCCGACCACAGCCGGAACCGGCGCCGAGATTACCAAACACGCCATTTTCGTGGATGTGGAAGATCATGTTAAAAAAGCGGTTGCTTCACAGGCCCTTCAGCCCAATGTGGCGCTTATCGATCCCATGCTTACCATAACTTCCCCGCCGCAGGTTACGGCTGCTGCGGGAATCGATGCTTTCATCCATGCCGCCGAACCCTTTGTTTCCCAGGGCGCCAACCCCTTGACCGATGCCATTGCCATTAACGCCATGTCCATGATTACCCGATGGGTTGGGCCAGCCTATGCAGATGGCCGAGATCTGGAAGCGCGTTACTATGTGGCTATGGGATCGATGATGTCTTCGTTTGTTTTACAGAACTCGGGCACCAGCCTGATTCATGCCATAGCCTATCCCATCGGTGGGGAATACCATACCTCACATGGCACGACCTTGAGCGCCCTTATGCCCTCGTGTTTCGAATATATTAAAGTGGCCAAAACCCCCAAGTTCGCCGAAATGGCGGAGGCCATGGGGGAAAATATTTACGGGTTATCCGAACGTGAGGCAGCCGATAAAGCCATCGAAGCAATTCGGGCGCTGCTCAAGAATCTTGATTTGCCCGGGTCCTTGAAAGACCTGGGTGCGGTTCAGGAAGAATCCAGAGTGAAACGGTGGGCCATTGACGCCCATAAAGAACAACGGCTCTTGAGCCGTTGTGCCAGGCAGTTAACCGTGGAAGATATTATAAAAATTATCAACAATGCTTTCTGAGGGCAGGAGGAGTTATGAAAAAAAAGAAGAGCATTCAGGATTTTTATGGGATGAAAGAGAAGGGGGAGCAGGTTACCTACATTACCAGTTATGATTTTCCCACCGCCACCTTCGCCGAGAAAGCCGGGATCGATATGATCCTGGTGGGGGATTCTCTGGGTATGTGCGTCTACGGGTATGAGGGAACCATGCCCGTAACCATGAATCAGATGATTGTCCACAGCGAGGCAGTTCGCCGGGGCGCCCCGAATACTTTCGTTGTCGGAGACATGCCTTTTCTTTCCTACCAGACCATGGATGAAGCAGCGGTGGAGAATGCCGGCCGCTTTTTCAAGGAAGCGCGAGTGGATGCGGTCAAATTAGAGGGCGGGGTACGCGTGGCCAGCCGCATTAAAGCTATCGTGGATGCGGGAATGCTGGTGATGGGACATATCGGACTTACCCCTCAAAGCTCCTCGCAGTTGGGCGGGTTCAAAGCCCAGGGGCGGACTCTGGAGAGTGCCAAGGCTCAAATCGAAGATGCTCTGGCCGTGCAGGAAGCGGGCGCGGCCCTGATCCTTCTGGAGGCGATTCCTCCTGAAGTTTCCGGTTATATCCGCGACCTTCTCACCATCCCGGTTTTGAGCATCGGCGCCGGGCCACACTGTGATGGTCAACTTCTCATTGTCAGCGACATGCTGGGGATATTCGAAGCCTTTACCCCAAAATTCGTCAAGCGCTACGCCGAAGTGGCCAAAGTTTGCACGGAAGCTTTGACCGAGTATGTAAAGGACGTAAGGAACAGGACCTTCCCTGAACCCAAAAACATTTATCCCATGATCCCTGAAGAACTTACCAAGTTCAAAGAATGGGCGGCTGCTGAAAAGAAAGCCAAAGAGATGAAGCCCCCAAAATGAGGGCATGGGGAAAACCCGTATGACCAAAGATCGCCTAAGCGGAATCATCCTTCTTCTGTTAGCGGTTTTCGTGATGATAGAAACTCGTGTCTTACCCCTGGGCACGCACAGCCGGCCAGGCCCCGGATACCTGCCGTTGCTCCTCTCCTCGTTCCTGGCTATTCTGGGAGTTATCCTGATTGTCTGGGGCCGTCTGGCCAGCTCTTGGAGATCGGTAAAGTGGTCAGAAGGGCTTCATGCCTTAGCCATTTTGGCCGGTTCTGTTTTCACCACCTTGACCTTGGAAACTTTGGGATACCGCCTTACCATGCTTATCCTAATGGTCTTCCTGTTCGGAGTTATGGAGCGTCTAAAGTGGTGGATGGTTTTCAGCTTGAGCGTGGGCCTCTCCTTCGGCTCTTTTTGGTTATTTGATACCATGCTCAAAGTTATCCTTCCGCGAGGAGGTCTGGGGTTTTAATGGGCGAAACTCTGCAAAATTTATATTTGGGTTTTTCAACAGCCTTAATCCCGATGAATTTTTTCTATGGGTTCATGGGCTGCCTTGTTGGTACGCTGGTGGGGGTTCTTCCAGGGGTTGGTCCGCTTGCCGGGATAAGTTTACTCCTGCCGACAACTTTTGGGTTGAATCCCACCTCAGCCATAATCCTTTTGTCCGGGATTTACTATGGAGCCATGTACGGGGGTTCCACCACGTCGATATTGATGAGGATTCCGGGGGAAGCGGCTTCGGTCATGACTTGCATCGACGGGTACGCCCTGGCTCAGAAAGGAAGGGCCGGCCCAGCCTTGGCTATATCGGCCATCGGCTCTTATATTGCCGGGACAGCCAGCGTCATTGGTTTAATGCTCCTGGCGCCTCCTCTGGCGAAATATGCCTTGCGTTTCGGTCCACCGGAATATTTTTCTCTGCTGGTCCTGGGACTCTTGGTGCTCGGATACATGACCGGAGGACCAATGGTCAAGAATCTGACCATGATAGTGTTGGGCCTCCTTTTTGGCATGATTGGCATCGATCATTTTAGCGGTTATTTTCGTTTTTCATATGGATTGGTGGCCCTGGGAGACGGAATCGGGATTGTTCCTGTGGCCGTGGGGCTTTTCGGCATCTCGGAAATTTTAACAACGGCCGGCCAATCCATCAGACCGGAAGTCATCAAGCCTCGCCTGAAGGATCTTTTGCCATCAAAGAAAGAGTTAAGGGACTCCATGGCCCCTATCGGGCGTGGTTCCCTGCTCGGCTTCCTGATCGGTATAATTCCAGGCTCAGCCCACATCATTTCCACTTTCATCTCCTATGCAGTGGAACGGAGAGTTTCCAAGCACCCGGAACGATTCGGCAAGGGGGCGATTGAGGGGGTGGCCGGCCCGGAGTCAGCGAACAATGCCGCCAGCTGCGGAGCCCTCGTGCCCATGTTAGCTCTCGGCGTGCCCACCGGACCTATCCCGGCTGTTTTATTGGCCGCCTTGATGGTCCATGGAATTAATCCGGGACCCATGTTGATTAAAGAACAACCCGTCATCTTCTGGGGATTAATAGCCAGCATGTACGTGGGGAACTTTATTCTCCTTCTTTTGAACCTTCCTCTCGTGGGCATTTTTGTGAACTTTTTGAGGGTTCCTTACAAAATCCTCTACCCGACGATATTAATGTTATGCGTGGTCGGGGTTTACGCGGTCAATAGCAGTATTGTAGATGTCTGGATCATGATTGTGATGGGTATCCTGGGGTATGTTTTACGTAAATATGATTTTGAACCAGCTCCCATGGTCTTAGGAGTTGTCTTGGCTCCGATCGTCGAGATGAGTTTCCGACAGGCCCTGGCCATGTCTGCCGGAAGTTATATGATTTTTGTCCAGCGCCCGATCTCAGTGGTATTTTTGGTAGCGACTTTGGTTATGATTATACTCGCTTTGAAGCCCCTGGTGAAGAAGGGGAAGGATTGGAGAGAAAGATTTACCAAGGTTGAAAAGGACGAAGAAACGTAAGAAGAGAGTAAGAAAACCTGTGAAAGCGAACGCTTTAAAAACAAAGGAGGGTAAAATTATGAAACTTAGGAAATCAATCGTATTCTTGGTTACTGTATTCGTCGGCGCAGGGTTTTTGGGGTTGGTCCACAATCTTGCAGTTGCTCAGGAGGCCTATCCTTCTAGACCAGTGCAGGTTATTGTTCCTTTTCCCCCGGGTGGGGTGGCTGATCTGGTTGCCCGCCCTCTGGCGGCTGCGATGGAAAAAATATTGAAGCAGCCCGTGGTGGTGGCCAACAGGGGAGGCGCCGGCGGTGCGGTAGGCATGCAGGCGGCGGCTGTGTCCAAGCCTGATGGATACACGCTGATGGTAGCTCTTTCCAGCATTTCGGTCATACCGGAAGTTGACAAGATTTTCGGCCGGCCGCAGACCTACAAGATGGAAGATTTCGCTCCTATCGCTCTGTTGACTTCTGACCCCACGATTTTGGTCATCAAGAAAGAAGCTCCCTGGAAGAATGTTGCGGAGTTCGTCGAAGATGCCAAGCGCCGCCCTAATGAAATCAAATACGCCTCTTCCGGAGTCTATGGCACTATGCACGTGGCCATGGAAATGTTTGCCCACGCTGCCGGGATCAAACTCCGGCACATTCCCACAGCCGGCGGCGGACCGGCCCTTACGGCTTTATTAGGGGGTCATGTGGAATCTCTGTCTGGGGGGCCGAATGTTTCTATTCCACACATCAAAGCTGGAACCCTGCGGGTTCTGGCCGGTTGGGGGGGAAAAAGGCTACAGGCCTTGCCCGATGCGCCAACTTTAAAAGAATTGGGATACGAAGATGTCGAGTTCTATATCTGGTCCGGGTTATTCGCCCCCAGAGCCACTCCGCCGGCAGTAATTAAAATCCTCAGAGAGGCAACTCGCCAGGCCGTGAGCGTTCCGGAATTCAAATCGGCCATGGAAAAGATGGAAACCCCGATTTCTTACATGGATGCGGACGAATTCAAAAAATTCTGGGATAAAGATGCCCAGAGACTTGCCACGGCTGTGCGGCAAATCGGCAAGGTTGAGTAAAGAAGTAAATGACAACGTTCAGGACATCGTTTACTCAAAAAATGGTCACGACATCGTTAACTCGAAGCTTTGAGGCTTTGTA
>JAGXSW010000101.1 GCA_018333715.1 Syntrophaceae bacterium
CTCTCCCCCAAGGGGCGAGGAAGAAAGCAGAAGGAAGTCCTCTCCCGCCAGGGGAGAGGAAGAAGGGAAGAACTATTTCCTTTTCCCTTCGATCGCTTTTTCTAAAAGCTTGATTCCTTCCTGAGAGGCGTTGATTGATTGTGTCAGGGATTCCCTTGCCTGCTGGGGATTGTGAAAACCGTCGCTGTTCTCCGCTGTCCACCATTCCCAGAGAATATGGGCTTTGTCGTGAAATGGCCAGACCTCCTTTAATGTATCCTCCCTGACCCCTAAGTCTTTTGCCCGGGTATAGGTTTCAATCAATTGTCCTAACCAGTATTCGGCCTTTTTCATCTTCCCGCGGGTGTAATTCTGGATGGCCTCGACGTGATATTCCGCCTCTTCGTGAGACCAGTATTTATGGCACCGGATGCAGGTGTCTTTTAACATATACCTCGAACTTCGTTGTCCGTGGTAAGTGAAGGTTTTTCCTTTTTTATCCTTTACTTTCGGCATGTGGCAATCCTTGCATTCCACTCCGGCCTGTTCATGTTTGCTCCCCCAGAAGGTTTCTACTTCGGGGTGCTGGAGTTTGGTCAGGGGAGCGCCGGTGATCCCATGTCTGAAATCCTTGAAACCGACATCAGCATATCTCTTCTGGATGTCAAAGACATTGACCCATGGGAAGTAGTTGGCTATCCGATCATCCATTGTGATGGCCGCTCCGGTTTTGGGATCAAATCCGGGATTACAGTTATATTCCACATGACACTGGGCGCACAGAAGGTTGGAATCCGGCTTGTTGAGGATGCCAATGGCCCTGAAGGGTTTGCCATCCCGTTGGAATTCGATTTTTTTCATTAACACTTTTTTACTCTTTTCCATATCATAAGGGTAAGTTCCCTCTCCTCTGTCCACAATCGCATGGATCAGCGCGTCTTTGATCACCCTCGGCTTTGCCGCATGCGGGTCATGACAATGGATGCAACCCATCGGGTTTTGGAGATATTTTTTGGCCATATCAATGGCTGCCGGATTTCCTCCCCTCTTTAGGTCTGTTGCGGGATGGGGATCGCCCATATAGGGCCATTTCAGTATAAAATCGGTCGTCTTGCAACTGAAGCAGACCGTATTGGCCGCTTTGGCTGTCTGGGGGAGTTCCTTTCCGGTATCATGGACGACCTCCCAGAGTTTCCCAACCTTGGCAATATCCCTCCAGCTTTTTAGCTGAAACCTCCCGCCATAAGCCCGGTCTACCAGGAAATGGTCGATAAGCATAAACCCATGGGATCTTGGCTCGTCGTGCTCCTTGGTGAACCCATGCGGCGTCATCAGTTTATCAAAGGCGGGGGATCGGCTCGTGGTCGTAGACTTCTCAACCTTTGCTTTCGATTTTAGATTTACCGACATGAGAGTTTCATATTGAGAAGGATGACACTGGCCGCAGAGGGATAGTTCGAGGTTTGTCTCGGGAATTTTTTCGGGGTCCTTGAGATGCTCGGCCAGTTTGCTGTGGCATTTCGCACAGGAGAGAGAGGCGTGTTTGTTTTGAACTTTGAGCGATTTAATCTCTTCATGGCATTGGTAACAGGATGCCTCCTCTTTAGAGATGACTCTCTTCTGAGAATGGGCGGAAGAAAAATAGAAAAATGAAGCAAAAAGGAAAAAAGCAAAAACGAGAACGACTGTTTTTGGGGACATAAAACCCTCCTTTCCGAAAATGATGGTCCTCATCGTTGGCCCCTGCCTCTTCGCAAGGTAAAGCCTTGCTCTCAAATTGAGAAAGACTATTTTGGTCCTGCCAGCAGGATGAGAATCGTCCACCCAAAGAGGAGGACCATAAAAGTGATGAACTGTCTGACCCATTTGGGATCCATGGCGGCTCCTTTGCTCCAAGAATTGAGATGGATTGCTCGGAAAATAACCCTATTATCTCCCTCTCCCTCGGTGCCTGCCTGCACGAAGCGTTTCGGCGAAGGCAGGGGAGAGGGTAGGGGTGAGGGGGAAGAGATCCTTTTCACCCCCACCTCAATCCTCCCCCATCAAGGGGGAGGATAATGCTTGGAAATTTCCATGGTTCGTATGTAACAAACCTTTCATCAAGGATTGCCTTTTTTCAGAAGATGATGTATTGGAAATGTAGATCGATGTCTGTGTCTATTATGAAAAATTTAAGAAATTATTTCAAGAAGGAAAGATTGAACCCGGACAGATCCTTTTCTTTCCTCTCGTGAATATGGAAGGGGAGGTCCAAGACCGGTTTGTCATCAAATGAGGAGAAGGGGAAAATTAACAATGATCAATGACCAATGATAATTGATTATTGACCATTGCCTATTGGTCTTCCAGAAGGAGGGATTCTATGGGATTAGGGTTGGCTCTGATCGTGATTGGAGCGCTGATCTTCCTGGATCGGATGGGAACGGGTTATGGATTAAGAGAAGGGTGGCCCTGGGTCGTCGTCGCACTTGGGGCAGGAGGCCTTTTTCGAAACCGGAGATCCCTTGCCGCGTGGGTGACAACGATCATTGGAGTCTTGATTCTGGGCGGAAAGTATTACTCCATCCACATTTCGGTCCCTGGCGTGATCAAGCTCTATTTTGTACCGATTCTTCTGATAGTCATCGGCATCCTCTGGCTGCTGAGATATAAGAAAGATTAATCGGGATGTCCGGTTGGGAGAAAAAATCATATTGGAAGAGGAGACAGATTAAGTGGAAAGAAAAGACTGCTTTGGCTCGATTCAAGAGATCACCCTCAAAAACGGGCTGACCAAGACCGATGCAAAGCCGGAGTGCCGGACCTGTGATGAGGTTCGGGATTGCCTGCGCTACGGCAAACAGGCGGCGGAAGAGAAGCGGGAGAGGGAGGAACTGCGAAAGCAGAATATGATCGCTCAGATTATCGATATCTCGGTCGTCTTTTCAAATGAGCTCGGAACCTGTTTGTTGGAGTTTTTAAATAGAATTTATAACTCGTCGCTTGGGGAGTTTCTCTTTCGTAACCTATTATTATTTTACGAAATTCCCAAAGACATATTCTCCATGCCTCTTACCATTCCCATCTCCCCCGGCACGCTCGATTTAATTCAGGGGGGAGCCGTGGAAGCAGAGAATTCAACCCACCTGACGGGGATTCATCAACCGGGAGATCCAAGAGAAAAATTTTTCATCCGGATCATTTTAATCCAGAGATCCTTCCCAAATAATCGAAAGGCAAATATTGGGCTGATTGCCCACGAAGTTGCCCGGGTTTTTTCTACTGATGAAAATGGCATCCGCCAGATCCGTGCGACGCTCAGCAATTATGAGAAAGAACTCTTCAAAAAAATGGATGACAGGCAACGAATGCCATGGCTCCTGGAGAAATGGGGATTTCTGGAGGAACTGGAGGCCCTGAAACAGGAGGTTTCTTCTCTTGAGGCCAAAAGGTAAAGTTAAATATCATCCATAGATGGAATGAGGCCGGCCACGACCAACAGGGTCAATTCTTCATCCCCTGTATTGGTCAATTCGTGATAGTGACCGATGGGGATGTGGACGGCGTCTCCGGATTTCACCTCACCGATCTCCTCACCCACCTGCATGAGTCCCCGGCCCTTCTGGATGATGTAGATCTCTTCCATGGGATCCTCATGGCCAAGGAGTTTGTTGCCCGGAGGCACGGAGGCATGAGCGAGGAACATCATGGTGCTCAGGCATTGGGTGGTAAGGATCATATGGGCGACGCCCCCGCCATGAGCCAGATAACGGGTGGCTTTCACTTCGTAATGGTCGAGGTTTCGTCGTATCATTGTATTCCTTTCTCATTAAAATGACCATTTGGGCAAGGTGAAAAAGTTAGGGCTATGAAGCCGGTTTGGTGAAAGGTCAATGGGTTAAGGCCAATGCTTTTATTTTTTTAAGCAATTCCCGGTCCTCAGGAAGTCATTTTTTTCCTAACGTCCTCCACCCGTTCCTGGGCTTCTGCGACTGTTCGCTCAAGGAGTTCCTTGCAGGTGGGTAAGTCTTTTATCAGACCAATGGCCTGGCCGACGGGCAAAACTCCGGTTTCTAAGTCGCCGTTTTCAATAGCGACCTGCAAGCCTTTGAGGCTGAGCGCCTGGCGAGCGAGGTCCTGAACCCCCCGCTGTTTCAACCCCCCGAGAAAAAGCTTAAAAAAGGGCACATCGATCATCCGTTTCATTCGGAGACCGCTTGCGAAGGCCTGAAGGAGGGATGGTCTTTTTTCTGCCATCTTGATGGCTGCCTTATTCTTGAGCCATCTTCCCGGCAAACCATCGATCTTCTCAGAACAGATCGTATCCTCCGCTGTGGCTTTAAGAGAAAGGTCTTTTGCCTTCTGGTGCATGTCGCATTCCCGGGTCAACATGAACCGGGTCCCCATGGAAATGCCATCAGCTCCCAGCGCCAGAGCCGCCGCCAATCCCCTGCCGTCGCAAAAACCACCGGCCGCAATAATTGGAAGCTTTGTTTGGCGGGCGATCACAGGGATCAATACAAGGGAGCCAACATCCGCTCCATGAGCGGCCGCCTCGTGACCCGTCACCACCAGAGCGTCTGCTCCGTCCATCTCTGCCCGACGGGCATGTTTCTCTATGGCCACCGTTGCCAAAACCTTACCCCCATATTCATGGGCCGCCTTGATGATCCAATCCCCTTTTCCCAAAGCAAAATTTATAATCGGGACTTTTTCTTCAAGAGCGACCTCTATATTTTCTCTCGCATTGGGCATGATCAGGGTGGCATTGACCCCGAAGGGTTTATCCGTGAGCGATTTGACCTGTTTGATGACATCTTTCATTTGGCCGGGAGTATAGGCAACAGAGTTCAACATGCCAATCCCCCCGGCATTCGAAACGGCTGCTACAAGTTTTGGCAAGCTGATGAAGGCCATTCCCGCAAGCATGATGGGATGCTTGATCCCTAAAACCTCAGTCATTCTCGTTTTCATTGTATTCTCTCCTTTGTTGAAAGTGGAAAGTATAAGGTTGACCGTGGAGATTATCCCAAATTTAGAATTGTTTTGCAATTTTTAATTAACGAAATACACGAATGGTAACAAATGACCCGAATAGAAACGATTCGCTTCTGTTCTTTATATAAAAAATTCTTGTAGTTTGAAGTTGAATGTGGTAACTATCCTAAAACCGGTATGGTCTTGAACAGGGAGGTGAACAGATGGGTCTTTACAAGGTGATCTTCTTAGGGCTGAAGGTGGCCGGGCCGGAAGAGGAAACTCGGTTAATCCAGGGGCTTCAAAAGAGATTCAACCTCAGTCCGGAGAAGGCGGAGAGCCTGCTCCAGAGAGTCCCCATTGTGGTGAAGAAGGGGATATCGAAGGAAGAGATGGAGAGGTATGTGAAGGTTTTTGAAGAGATTGGAGGAAGGGTGAGGGTCGAAGAGGAACCCCCCCGGGAGTTTGCAGAAGTTTTTAGGGAACCTGAACCTCCGCCCAGGCCCAAACCGGAAGTGAAGCCTTATACCGGTCCCATGGTG
>JAGXSW010000102.1 GCA_018333715.1 Syntrophaceae bacterium
GGGTTTCCCTGATCGATACCTTCAATGATGAAAAGATAGAGGCCATCCGTGTGGCAGAAGCCCTGGGAAAGAAACTTTATGCCGTCAGGCTCGATACGCCCAGCTCACGAAGGGGTGATTTCCAAAAGATCATCGAGGAGATCCGCTGGGAGCTGAACCTCAGGGGATTTGGCCATGTGAAGATATTTGTGAGCGGTGGGTTGGATGAGAAACGTATCCTGAGCCTGAATCCTGTGGTGGATGCCTATGGAGTGGGAACTTCCATTACCAACGCCCGGTCCGTTGACCTGGCGATGGACATCGTCGAAATCGAAGGAAAGCCACTGGCGAAGAGAGGAAAGATGTCCGGTTCGAAGAGCGTCCTCCGATGCTCCAAATGTTTTCAGGACAGGATGATTCCCTGTCAGGCAAGAAGGGGCTCCTCCGGCAAGGGTTCAAATCGATGTTCATGCGGGGGTCGTTTTCAGGAGCTTCTTCTCCCTCTCATTCAGAATAAAAGGGTCCTTCAGGATTTGCCCACTCCTCAGGCCATACGGAAATATGTCCTTCAGCAGTTACCCCGCTTCGATCTTTAGATTTTGTCCTTCACCCGACCGGGATAGTTCACGCACAGAAGAAGGGAAGGGGATATGAAGGAAGCCATGCTTTACAGTTTCTTGGAAGAGGGAAAGGTCAAGTGTCACCTCTGCAGTCATCGATGTGTCATCTCTCCTTCAAAAAGAGGGGTCTGTGGAGTGAGGGAGAACAGGGAAGGCAAGCTCTTCAGCCTTGTCTTTGGACGGGCCATCTCCATGAATGTGGATCCCATTGAGAAGAAGCCCCTTTTTCACCTCCTGCCCGAGTCGACCTCCTTCTCCATCGCGACTGTGGGCTGTAATTTCCGTTGTCTTCAGTGTCAGAATCATGAGATCTCTCAGATGCCGGTCGACGAAAAAATAATTGATGGATCCTGGGCTCCGCCATCCAGGATCGTTTCTCTCGCAAAGGAAAATCGATGCCGGTCCATCTCTTACACCTATACCGAACCCACGATCTACTTTGAGTATGCGTATGAGACAGCGGCCCTGGCGAGTCAGGAAGGGATCAAAAATATATTTGTCACCAATGGCTATATGACGGAAGAGGCTCTGAAAACGATCCAGCCCTATCTCGATGGGGCCAATGTCGATTTGAAGAGTTATCAGGAGAAGTTTTATAAGGAGGTGTGCGGAGCGAGGCTCAAGCCCGTTCTCGAAAGCCTGAAGTTGATGAAAGCGTTGGGGATCTGGGTGGAAATCACCACACTCGTCATTCCGACCTTGAACGATTCGGAAAGAGAATTTGAGGAGATCGCCCAGTTCATCCTCTCGTTGGGGGCAGAGGTCCCGTGGCATCTCTCCGCCTTCTATCCCACATACAAGCTGATCAATCTTCCCCGGACCCCGGCCGCAACCCTTCACCGGGCAAGAGAGATCGGGCTGAAGGCAGGTCTCCGATATGTTTATTGCGGTAATATCTCCGGGCAAGGAGGAGAGGATACCTTCTGTTCCCATTGCGGGCGAAATGTGATCGAGAGAATGGGTTTTCGGGTGGTCAAGAATGATGTGACGGGAGGGGAATGCCGACATTGCCATGCAAAGATTGACGGCGTCTGGGCGTAGTTTGAGAAGGGGTATCCAATAAGTATGACCCGAGATCATCATCAGAGAGTTATCTGGACGATTGGGGGCGGCAAGGGGGGAAGCGGGAAGAGTTTTATCACCACCAATATCGGAATCTGTCTCTCAAAATTGGGCGCCCGGGTCATCCTCATCGACGCCGATCTGGGAGGGGCGAATCTCCACACCTTTCTGGGCATTCTTCCGCCCGGCCCCACTCTTTCCGACTTCATCAAGAAGAGGGTTTCTCATCTCAAAGAGGCGCTCATTCATACCGGGGTTCCCAATCTCCAGCTCCTGACGGGAGCGCAGGACCTTCTCAATGCCGCCGATGCGAAGAGCGCCCAGAAAAGGAAGCTTCTGCGTTCCATCAAAAGCCTGGAAAGCGATTATATCCTGGTCGACCTGGGCGGTGGGAATGCCCTGAGCGTTCTGGACTTCTTTTTGATGTCGGACGGAGGAATCCTGGTGGCGACCCCTGAACCCACCTCAATCGAAAATACCTACCGGTTTTTAAAGAGCGCTTTCTATCGGAGGCTGAGGCAGGCAGTCTCCTCCTTTTCGGCCAAGAGCCTGATCGACGAAGCAATGGATCGGAAGAACGAGGCGGGCATCCGCACTCCTTATGAACTCCTGAGAGAAGTGAGGCGCATCAACGAAGAGGATGGACGGAAGATGGTTGAGGAGGCCGCGACTTTTCACCCCAATCTCATTTTGAACCAGGTTCGGTCAAAGAAGGATATTGAGATCGGTTTTTCGATTCGAAGCGCCTGCCAGAAGTACTTCGGCATTCAACTCCACTATCTGGGTTATATTGTCTATGATCAGGACGTGGGGAACTCCATACGGAAAAGAAGGCCGTTGGTTCTCGAGAATTATCGTTCCAAGGCGGCCCAATGCGTGTCGGAGATCGCCTCCAGACTGGCGGACAGCCACCGGATGCCCCATGGAATTTAACCTGCTCTTTTTGTGGCGGTGTTTTATATAACGTTAAGGTTCGTTGAGGTTTAAATGAAACGGATCGAAGAGCAGACCCATTATGAAATATTAGAGGTAAGCCCCGATGCTGATCTAAAAGAAATTCAGCGGGCTTATGATCATGCGAAGGAGACCTTTCATGCCGATTCTCCGGCGATCTACTCCCTCTTCTCGGAAGAGGAGATGAGGAAGATACAGGCGGCGATTGAAGAGGCTTACCGTGTTCTGATGGATGAGGCATTGCGGAAGAGTTATCATCAATCTCACTCCCATCTCATAGAAAGATCTTCAAGTGAAAAACAGACGGAGAAATCCGTGAAGTCATCGGAGATAAAAAGCAGCCTTTCTTTTACAGACCTTTCGATAGAGGTTGGAGAAATGACCTATCGGGGAAGGTCGCTCAAGCAGATCCGTGAGAAACTGGGGATCGATCTCAAAGCCATCTCCGCTAAAACCAAGATCAATATCAAGACCCTTGAGTTAATTGAGGAGGAGGACCTGGAGCATCTTCCTGCCATGGTCTATTTGAAGGGGTTCTTGAAGGCCTATGCCCGGGCGCTCAATTTAGACGCTCAGAAGTTGATCGAGGGTTATTTCGAATTGTTTAAGGAAAAGGGGAAAAAATAAAAATGCCAAATGAATTAGAAGATAAAAACTATCTGTCATTCTGAACTTGGTTCAGAATCTCTCAGTGGGAGACCCTGGCACAAAGTGATGAACGAATGTGAATCAATAAATTCAGGGTGACACTCATTTGACATTTGGATTTATTTTCAGGGTTTTTCCGCTATAAGTTCTTCCACCCTCGCTGCAATCTGCTGGCCAATGGCGCTGTTAAATCCAACGATCTTCTCCCGGACATTGCCTTCCTTATCGATAAGGATGGTGGTGGGAAGGGCGGTAACTTTATAATTTCTGGCCACATCTTCGGGAGTCATGATGATGGGGTAGGGGATGTCCATCGATTTGACAAAGCGGCGTACCATCTCCGTTTCTCCTGATTTATCCAGGCTCATCCCAATCAATTCAAATCCCTTATCCTGGTAAATTTTGTAGAGCTGTGTCAGATGGGGAATCGATTCCTTGCAGGGCCCGCACCAGGTCGCCCAGAAATCGAGCAGGACCACCTTTCCTCTCAATCCGGAGAGGGTGATCTCCTGGCCTTCGATGGTTTTAAGGGTAAAGCCGGGCGCGGAGGCAGGCTCCTCCAGCTTTTTGGCACAATGGGGGGTTAATAAGGCCAGTGTCAGACAAAGGCTCCATATAAAAACATATCTTAAAAATGGTTGTCTCATCATCATCCGAAATGATCAACCCCTTCACTTTCATTTGCCCCATCCCCTCCCCACCCTCCCCTTGAAGGGGAGGGAATCTTAGGGGCATTTTTTTAACCCCTCCCCCTTCAAGGGGGAGATTAGGAGGGGGATGGGATAGGATGGACTATTCCCTCTACAGGGCTTTTTCGATCAAGGCCTTCAAGCGGGCTTTAGGGACTGATCCGATAATCTGATCAAGAACCTTTCCCTCTTTAAAGAGGATGAGAGCAGGAATTCCCCGCACACCATACTGACTGGGTGTGGCCGGGTTTTCATCCACATTGAGCTTGGTTATTTTGACCCGGCCTGAAAATTCCTTTGCCAACTCTTCGACGATCGGGCCGATGGCACGGCAGGGTCCGCACCAGGTTGCCCAGAAATCGACTAACACCGGAATGTGCGATTGAAGAACTTCCGCTGTGAAATTCTTATCATTCACCTGGAGCAAACTCGAATCATTCGCCATTTTTAAACTCCTCCATTTAAAAATTCATAACTCATAACTCATAACTCATAACTCTTCTTTATAACTTCCTCTCCAGAACGTAATCGGACAATGAAAGAAGGGCCTCCTTCTCTCTTGAGTCGGAAAGGTGACGGAGGTGTTCTTTTGCCCTTGCCACATATTCTCTCGCCTTTTCCAAGGTGTAGGTTACCCCGTGATATTTATCGATAATCGTTACGACCTGGAAGAATGATTCCCTTGTCATGGGATCGGATTCGACGGCCTCACGGATGATGGCGGACTCTTTCTCAGTGCATTGGTTCAGGGTAAAGATGAGAGGGAGCGTGATCTTTCCATCCTGGAGGTCGATGCCGATCTTCTTTCCGAATTCCTCTTCCCTGGAAGTGTAGTCAAGATTGTCGTCGGTCAACTGAAAGGCGATCCCGAGATCCATTCCAAAATTAGCTAAAGCCGCATCAGTTTCCTCCGGAGCTTCTCCAAGAATAGCGCCGACCTGAGTGGCAGCCGAGAAGAGCGCCGCCGTCTTCCGCACAATGATGGAGAGGTAATCCTCCTCGGTCAGAGAAATGTCATTGGTTTTAATCAGTTCCTCAAGTTCTCCTTCTGCCATAAGGGTCGTAGCCCTGGCAATCGCCCGAAGAATTTTTTGATTTCCATTTTCCACCAGCAGGGAAAAGCATTTTGTAAAGAGGAAGTCCCCCACCAGGACACAGGCCTCATTTCCCCATTTGGCGTTGGCCGATTCCATTCCCCTTCGGAGTTCTGCCCGGTCCACAACATCGTCATGGAGGAGCGTGGCCGTATGGATGAATTCGATTAAACTGGCCATGGAGATATGCGCCTCTCCTCGATATCCGCAGGCCCTGGCTGAAAGCAGGAGAAGAATAGGGCGGAGCCGTTTACCTCCGCTGAGGAGAAGATGTTCTCCAATGGCGGCGATGATGGGGACATCGGACTTCAAATTCCTGCGGAACTCAAGGTCCACCTTTTTCAGATCGTCTCCCACCCATAGGAGAATTCTTTCTAAAAGAGACTTCTCTTCGATTCTCGAAATGGAAGTATTCAGAACGCTCATCTTTGAATTTATAATCCTATTCGATGGCCATTGTCAAAAAAATATTGTGAGTTACACTGGCAGCAGAAAGATTCATAACGATAAAGATTGTATACGGAGTGAAGTGAAACGGAATTCCGGATACAATCGGTTGAACGAAGCCGCGGGCCGATAGCTATGGGGATTCAATCGA
>JAGXSW010000103.1 GCA_018333715.1 Syntrophaceae bacterium
GGTTTCCTGCCTGCCGGCAGGCAGGCGAGTCGCAACGACTCGAATTTCTAACGGGGTAAACCCCGAATGGGACAGCAGCACTGGATGATAGATATTAGAAATCATCGAATCGAATTAAAAACGCCGAGTGCACCTACAATTCATCAGAATCAACTTGTGGAAAGATTGACGATTACCATTTGAAGGTGAGTATAACAAAGAGAACGTCGGTCGTGGCTATTTCAAGGGAATTTTATGTCGTTTATTAGACAAAGAAGCGACACGGTGTCGCAAATGTTTTATCTACAATGAAGAAAAATTGAGTGCTGGTTAAAGAGGAGGAAATAAAAATGTTGCCTTTTTAAGTAGAAGGCGACAAAAATATAGAAGGTTTTAAATTGAAATTACTCCTGTGGCAAGGCTACAGGGGATAGTCAAGTTTAATCTTAAATTCATAATGAAGAGAGGCGAGCGGACAGCGGAAAGGTTCAGCGGGGGGAATCACAGGGCAGGCGATTAATGCGCCTGCCCTGTGATTTTTAAAATTATGGAACAGCGTTTTGCCCAGGGAGAATTATAGCTGCATCCAAGGTAGTGATAGAAAACATGCTATTATCAACCAAACTAAACCTGTACAAAAATAAGTTATTAACTGTTGTGCTACATCCGGGCCAAAATTGGTTTACACTATCAAGTAAGTATTGTATCGTGGATGTCGTTATACTTGTGATAAAACCTTCAACACCATTGAAAGCTACTTTTCCTGTGGGGGTTACACCGTAACCTAGGATAATCCGTACTATACATGATCCTGAATCTATTTTGTTTGTAAAATGGAGAAGCGCAGCTCCAAAATTTTCAATGTAAGACGGGGGGAAAATAATGTACGTAAACCCATCTGGAAATAAACCAAGTGAAATTGGGTTAGATAACTCAAAGTAATAGTAGCCACTACTAAATGAAGCATTTATAAACACCCCATCCCCAGGAATACCGGGATTGCCTTCGACAAAGGAGAGCCAGGGGCCTCCAGGAGGAGGTGGAGGAGCTTCGAGTAGGGAAATGATATCATGTGTAACAACTATAATATCATTCCAATCGAGGCTCATCTGATTAAATTCATCAATGCTGGTAATGTGCCTTTTCCTCCCGTTTTCAACCAAATAAACCTCGGAGGTATTGATCTCTCGGATAAGTAATCCGTCTGAATTAGTATTCGGTTCTATAAAGTTCCTTTGATGAAATTCAAACTGGTTGATCACATCAGATGGGTACGTTGCGACCTTGCCCCATCCCCATGTGGGAAGGCTTGACATTTTTTCAATGATGCCAGGTAATACATGATATTTCTTTCCATTTTGAATCCAAAAAACATCGATCGAGCCTTCTGCCTTAGCTAAGAATGCAACCTGTGTATCTCTCTTATCAAAATAGTCGTTGGGATTGTGGTACCCATATAGGTCGGGATTGGCCGGTGTGTAACCCCAGTGAAGCCCATTTCCAGACGGATTGTTCAACACGTTTCGGTCTTTCATTTCAAAATGAAGATGTACCGGCCAAGGTCCTAGTGCACGGCAACCGGCAGTACCACCCATAATTCCGATTTCCCCCCCCTGTTTTAACCATTGGTCACGCTGAACTGAAACAGAATTCATATGAGCGTAAAGGCTATAGATAACTTTCGCGTTTGCCAGATAATGTTCAATAATGACGGTATTGCCCATATTTGCACTGGTACAATCGTTTGGTTGAACAGTTAATACTTTTCCGAAACCAGTGGCCCGAATATGTTCGTCACCAGTAATATCTCTTCCCGTATGATATCCGTAAGGGGCCCACAAGTTATTATAACTTTGCCCCCAAATTACGTTATTCACTGGGTCTCTGAAGCTGAGTAAATCACTTGCTGCCGGTGGAGACACATTGGAAAAATTTGTAGGAGACCCAAGAGCAAAATTAGAAAAATGTGTTATTGTCGCCGTTACTGTTTTGGTAACTATATCGACAATTGAATCCTGTAATATTTCAACAATTTCAAAATTATCATTTAAGACTGCTAAGTATAAATCTGCCTCATTTACTCCGGGAGAAAGAGTAGTAGGATCATATCCAAAGATTATTTGCACCGGCTTTGAAAAACTTAACCCACTGGGGGAAAAGGAATATACTTTATGGAATAAAGGACTGGTTAGTTCCTCTATAAGTATTACGCATGCAGAAGCCAAGGATCCTTCAGGTATTACAATAGTAGATCTATCGTCTGGTGTGGTAATAATTGCACCGTTAGCGCCAACCACTGCTCCAGCATCTGCATCCACCTCTTCTGTAACTTCAAGAATGAGATAACTACCCGGTTTGCTTCTGAGCTCAACGGAAATAGAATTATTCTGGGCTATGCTAAGGGGAACTTCTATATTATAAATTTGCTGGTTAAAACTATTCGGACCTAATATTTGGTTCCCGTTAACAAAGATTAAAGCACTGCTCACGCGGTTATTTCCGGAAGTATCACCGTTTTTTATGATGAGCTTACCTTGCCCGGCTATCCCAGGAAAGGTACCGGAATACACATTAGGCTTGCCGGTGCTCCTTGAATACTGATTAGGTCCAAACAAGGTAACTTGGGCAGCAAAAGACGAGCCAACCCATAAAGACAATAACAACACCGATGCGATCAGAATAGATTTTTTCATGGTGTCCATCCTCCATCTCAAAAAATAAAGCCTAGTTTCGATAGTTTTGCGTGCCAGGCTTTTCAGATCTTCTTTCCACCTTTCCCTCCTAATAAGGTGGTTAGATGCTAAATCGGCATTAAACTAAAACTTTAGTTAAATTCACTACTGTCCCAACGTTAATGTAATAAATTCAACTGGTTAGAAGTAACGTCCTTTATTTCTTTGGGTTTAACAGTTCCCAAGGCCTCTAAAATGGGGCCTTTTTCGAAAAGAGTAACGCTCAAAATCTGTAGAATTGTGTAGAGACTCTTTTCGAGTTTCAGTTGTTTTTTGACGATGGCCACCAGCACATAAACCGTGATGGCGATCCAGATTTGGGTTTTGACGGCATTGTCGCTTGTGCCATAAAAAGCTTTGATTCGGAGATGCTGTTTGATCCATTTGAAGAACAATTCGATCTTCCATCGGGACTGATAAAGCTGATCGATGGTCAAAGCGGGCAGTGTAAAATTGTTGGTTAGAAAAACGAACCATTTGTTCTGGGTGGCATCGAAATAGCGGATTCGTCTCAATTTGTCGGGATAATCCTTTTTGGCGTAGAATCCCTTGAGGACAATGATTGGGTCGCATTGAACGCCAGTGGATTTGTCGACCGGTTGAGAATAGAGGCGTTTGAACTGGAAATTGTTTTTGGCTCGGGTCACAAAGAATCCAGAGGCTCGATGGATCTTGTGAAGGCGAGCGAAATCCAGATACCCTCGGTCGAAGATGTAGAACGCTCCTGGTTCGAAGCTCAGTTGATCGAGAATCGTCACATCGTGAATCTTCCCGTGGGTAATGATGATGAGGGAGGGGATGTTTCCGCGCAGGTCTAAAAGGGTATGCAATTTGATTGCTCCTTTGCGCTTTCGGAACTTGGCCCAAGGGAAAAGGGACAGGCATAAGTCGATCAGAGTGGAGTCCAAAGCGTAGGCGGTTTGATCTAACTCTACTCCGAACGAATCGTTGGCATAAAGACGCCGGGCACGACCAATCAGGATTTGGGCAAAATCCGCATAGATGCGCCAATTCCTGACTTCGTTGGCATGAGCGAGGGTATTGCGTGAGACCTTTCCGCGAAAGCCCATATGGTAGAGATGGTGCTGGGCCGACCGAAGACAGGCTTCGATATCGCGAAGGCTTTCGCGATACGTTAACTGGGCAAAGGCCATGCAAAGGAATTGGTCCCAGCAAGAGAAGCTTTTGATCTTGTATTGCCCTTTGTAGCGTTGGACACACTGTTGAAAATCGTACCTTGGCAGAAACTCCATGACTTGAGCAAAGACAGGTTGTCGAGTATCCATGAGCCACCTCCTTCTGCGATGATGAAGAAGTATGGCTCATTCGGAGCTTTGTATCGAAAAAAAACATTTTATGGTTAATTTCCATAGCATTCAAGAGGTTGCAAAACTTTTTCAATGCAACGTTGGGACAGTAGTGAGTTAAATTATTAAGTTGTTTTATCGAGTAAGCATGTTTGCCTTTTAATACATAAAATCAATGGCTTTGTCAATCGTTGTTTTTGAAAGACTTCAATTCAGACATAAGAAAGGGGGGGGGAGGAGGGGTAGTTTACTGCCCTGGCTCCTTGACCGAGAAGACGGAACTCCATTCAAGGGAGGAACTAGCGGGGGGATGGATCATTCTGACCCCTATGGTCGAAGGGAGATGAATAAATGGGGACGGATTTGAAAAGAGGTACGGAGAGAAAAAACTTCCCTGGCTACCCAATGGAGCAGGGGCGTTTTAGAAAGGCATCCGAAGGAGTTGTGCAAGCCCAACGGTTTATTT
>JAGXSW010000104.1 GCA_018333715.1 Syntrophaceae bacterium
TGGTCACCGTCTTTCCGGATGGCGGAGAGAAATATGTGAGCACGCCTCTCTACGAACCCAGCAAATGCTTTGAATGCTTACAGAAACATCGAATCCCCACCTGCATGACCGAGGAATATATCACAGATCTGGAATGCCTGGTGAAAAACGGAAGTTAATGCTACAGCGAACCTTTTTGGGAAAAGGGCCAATATACCAGCAAAAAGCGCTTCCGCTACAACCCTTATACCCGCGAAAGCGAGTATCCAGTGGTCTCTTGAGCCAATTTACCTCCCGGATTCCTGTCCCCCGATTGATACATTCAAGGACAAGTTTTACGGGAATGACGGAAAAAGATTCGCCGTAGTAGTAGACAAGCGCTATTTTATCTATTTTCTTGTCTTCGCTCAATTCCTTCCTTTAAATATTTTTCAAAAACCTTTTCGCTCCCATGATTCCTCATTTCAGGAGGTGCATTTTAAATCTGAATTCCAGCCATTTTGAGAACTCCGTCCGGAGGCGGAGAAGGTATATGAAGGCGTAAAGGATTAACTTGACTTATTATATTTAATAACTTATTATAAACGATAATGTGGCGGATTAAAGAACATCGCGACATTGAGAAAACATGCCGCAGGCTTCCAATGGCGGTTGTTAAGAAATACGAGATCTGGAAAGATATTGTGTTTAGGCATGGTCCTGAAAAATTAAGAGAGTTCCCGGGGTTCCATGACGAAAAACTAAAGGGGAAGCGCGAGGGGCAGCGGTCATCACGTTTGAGCTTACGATACAGGGTTATTTATTCGGTAGAACAGGACATTATTACGGTATTTGTTTTGGAAATCACGCCGCACAACTATTAGGAGGACTTATGAGAGCTTGCCGACAAGCTGAATTTGTGCCGGCAAAGGCGCATGCTAAACTTACGACCGGTGAGGTCATAAGAATGCTTCGTGAATTGAAAGGCTGGACCCAGGCAGAACTTGGCAGGCGTTCGGGCATCAGCGCCACCAATATTAGCCTCTTAGAAAACAAAAAGGTGGAAATTGGCAAGAAGCGTGTAGAGCAGTTAGCAAAAGCTTTTAACATTCACCCTGCTATTATCATGTTTCCTGAATATGAGGCTAAAGAGATCCAAAAAGCGGCTTAACGGACCTGCGCATCGGGGGACAGAATTGATTCATTCACAGGAAGTCAAGAGAATGACCAGGAGCCCGGATCTAAAACAACAAGCGTCGGCGCATTTATCCTAATTTATATTTAAATTTCCTCAGCAGTTCCTTCCTCCAGGCGATTCCGTCCTCTTTTTCGATTCCTTTCGGAGACGAGCCGTCAATGACGCCGAGCACGCCCTTGCCCTGTTCTGACTTAGCCAGGATGACCTCTACAGGATTGGCCGTGGCACAGTAGATGGTGCAGACCTCCTGACACATCTTCACCGCGTTGAGGATGTTAATGGGGAAAGCGTCTTTCAGAATGATGATGAAACTATGGCCGGCGCCAATTCTGAAAGCATTATTCATGGCCGCCTCTTTGAGCGCTTCATCATTTCCCTCACCCCGGACAAGGCAGTGCCCCGATGCCTCGCAGAACCCGATCCCGAATTTAATGCCGGGAACAGCTCCTATGAGGATCTCAAAGAGATCCTCCACCGTTTTGACAAAGTGGGTCTGCCCAAAGATCACATTGCACCCCTCGGGGATCTCTATACGTTCCGTCTTGAGTTCCATCTCTTTCCTCCTTTTAAATGATTGCCCTTAACTCCTCGAACCCTTGAACCCTTTTTATCCCGACTCATTTAATGGATACGACGCGCCCCTCTGTCATCTTAACAAGGTCCGAAGGAGTGAGTTTGAAGACCGCATTCGGCGTGCCGGCCGCGGCCCAGATTTCATCGTATTTCAGAAGATCCTCATCGATAAAGATTTCGATCTTCTCAAGGTGACCCACCGGCGGCACACCACCGATGACAAATCCGGCCCTCTGGCGCACAAAATTGGCATCGGCTTTACCAATGGGCTCGGAGATCAATGCCTCAATCTTCTTCTCATTGATTCGATTTGGACCACTGGCAATGACCAAAATGGGTTTGTCCGTCTGTTTAGATCGAAAGACAATCGATTTGGCAATCTGCTCCACCTGACACCCGACTGCCTGAGCCGCTTCAGCAGAGGTTCGTGTGGTGGATTCCAATTCCATCACCTGACCCTGAAACCCAAAAGTTTTCAATGTCTCCTGCACCTTCTGTACGCTTGGACTTAATGAATTGGACATGGTGAGATCCTTATTGCGTCGAGACAAAGGTTTTTAAATAGGAAAGCAGGATTACAATTTTTTCTCGAGATATTTTTTGACATTCCCGAGGAAGTTTCTATAAACAAGCTCCGTTTCTTCAATAAATTTCTTAATCGAATTCCATCTTATATCCAGATATTCGTGAGAAATAATGTTTCTGAGTTTGACCCATTCAGAAAGGTGCGCCGTATTTTCTTTATCAAACCCGGAAGTGAGCGATAGCCCAATGATGATTTCTTTATAAGTATCCGGGAGGGGGAGGTTTTCAGAGGCCAGGATGATTTTAGCAATATCTATCGAAGAGTTTACAATGTTTTCAATCCATCTTTCTACATTCCTTCTTTTATTTCTTTCTTTGTTATACTCTTCCCAGGAGAGAGATCTAAAACTTACCCAATCCTCAAGTTCCCTTTCGAAGAAAGCGATATGTTTAATAAGTCTTACTTGGATTTCTTTTTTCAAACTCTGTCCTCTCTTTATAATCTCTTATCATAACCTCTGTAAAATCCTCTGCAACACCTGTTATAATTTCCATAAAATCTATATAAAGCCCCCAATCTTTTATCACAAGAGGGACACCCCTAATAGCGCTTGCGGCAATGGTAGCAGGGGCTCTATTCAACACAAGGAGTTCCACTTCCTTGTTCAGGAGTCGTTGCAGATCGCCCCATATCTCATCCTCCCCCTCATAAAAAACCACCTCTTCATATTCTATGGGAGGCCCTTTGCGAGGATAAAAATAGACGGCGATATCAACATCAGACAGTTTATTAGATTTCCCTTTTGCCTGCGAACCATACAAGAAGGAAAAGGCGATGTCTTTTCTTTCACCGAAGTATTTCTTAATCTCTTCTGTTAAATTCGTTTCCATATTGGGTTAGAATTTATTGAAAATTATCGAAAAAGTCAATGACAATTAAAATGATTTTGCAATTCAGACGCTGGACTTTAGACCTTTGACATCAGACTTCTATAATATTTGAAATTTTTGTATATACCAAGAACGCCAATTCCACTGCTATCTGCCAGTCCCTTGTCTTTTTGTCATCTCTGGCTATTTATACTCTTCAGTCTGAGGTCTATAGTCTCACTGCCTGAATCACAGAAAATGGTTGACTTTGGGATGGGATTTAACGATGATAAAATTTAAAGTTACCCTTAAGATAAGGAGGTGAAGATTCATGGCTATCGCAGAAGTGAAGATCAGACCCATGGAGCCGGAGGATATCAATGGTATTCTGGAGATCGACCGGAAGATCAGCGGCATGGATAGGGCCGTCACTTATCAGGACCTGGTCCGGAAGGGATTGGGAGGCGAGGTCGATGTGAGCTTTGTGGCTGAGGTCGACAATCAATTTGCCGGGTTTGTCCTGGCCTACCTCACCTATATCCGTGAGGAGCTTTCCGAGGCATGTGTCATCCAGATCTTCGGGGTTGACCCGGCATACCAGAGACGGGGCATCGCCTCCAGGCTCATTCAGGCGCTTATGGAGAAATCTCGCGCAAAAAAGATAAAACTGATTCGCGTGATGCTCGATGAGCGGGATGGCGATTTACAGGGCTTCTTCAAACGCCTCGGATTCGAGCGTGGCCGATATGTAGAGTACTCAAAGAGTTTATAGAAGGTTTCTTCCCAAGAAAGCCAAAAAGAATCCCCCCCCCTTTTTTGTGAAGTTTTAAAAAAAGTTTTAAACAATAATATTGATCGTCAAGCCCTGTAATTCAATAATCATCTTTCAGGAAAGTCTTAATCTCGATTTTCTCGCCGTCCGTCACGAGGGTGATGGCTCCGTGTTGATCCGTTCTGAAGATCTTTGAACCCAATCTTTTATATCTCTCTATGACCTCCGGGTGGGGAAGCCGGCCAATGGTTCGTTCTCCGACGCTTATAATCGCATGGTCAGGTTTCACCTTTTCAAGAAAGATGAGACTGCTTGACGAGGAGCTCCCGTGATGGGGGACTTTCAGAATATGAGCCCCGAGCGAGTACCCTTTTCTCACCATCCGTTCCTCCGATTCTTTTTCCACATCTCCTGTCAGAAGAAGAATGATGTTCTTAAACCTCAGTCTCATCACCAGGGACTGGTTATTGAGCCAGGCGGGGTTTTGGCGACGAACAGGGCCGGCGCTCCCGGCCGGTGGATTGAGAAAGGATATCTCAACCCCATTGATTACTTGAGAGCGGATGTTCTCATTCATGGGGAAGCGGTCAATCTTTCTCCTCTGAAGCGTTTTTTCTAACTCGAGGTAGAATTCCGAATCTTCCCGAAGCCCGGTGTCCCAGAATCTGCCGATTTTAAATTGGGAGGCGATGAAATTCAAACCCTTGAGGTGATCCGGGTCAGGGTGGGTCAGGACAAGGGTGTCAATTCTTTGAATCTTCTTCTTCCAGAGAAAAGGTGCGATCACATTCTTTCCGACATCAAAACGGTCCTCATGGAGGCCCCCTCCGTCTATCAACATCCTCTTCCCCTTTGGGAATTCGACCAGAATCGAGTCTCCATGGCCCACATCGAGGAATGTGACGTGAAGGTCTTTACGAAAGGAGTCCTTGAGGTTCCAGTAGGCCAAATCGGCGGCGAGAAGGATGCAGATTCCGACAAAGAGATATTTGACCCATTCGGCGGCGCCAAACCCCGTTTTTGAAGGCAGGGTAAAGAAGCGCCGCTCAGGGTCAACCCTGAGCCCCTCGGCCTGAGCTCGGGTCAAAGGCAAGCCTCGGCCTTCAGGCCGGAAAGTCGAAGGGTTGATTTTTTTCCCTTTCCGGAGATGCACCCCTAAGTAGAGGAGGAGATAGTAGAGAATCATTTCAAGGGCCGAGGGAGTGGGGAGATAGATGGACGCAAAAGGAACCGAAGCGAAGAAGGCCACGACTTTGAAAAGAAGGGTTGCAAGAAATTGGTCCACTGTGATCAGAAGGCTGGCAAAGGGATAGAAGAAGAAGGAGAAGATGGAGGCGATCAGGCTGATGGGAACGATGAGAAAACCCACCCAGGGGACGATAAAGAGATTGGCAAGGAATCCGATCAGAGAGACCCGGTTGAAATGGAGCGCAACAAAGGGCGCGGTTCCCAGGATGGCGACAACGGTGACAATGAAAGAGAGGTTCACATATTTCCATATCTTCTGTTTCCATGAAATTTCCGGGGGGATGTAAATTTCTTCTCCTCTCAAATTCCGGTAGATGCGCGGCGCCAGGTAAAGAATCGAGAGGACGGCTAAAAAGGAGAGCTGGAAGGAGACATCGAAAAGGGAAGGAGGTGAAAAGAGGAGGATGAGAAAGGCAGCCAGTGCGAGGGTGTGGAGGAGGTGCCTCTCCCGGTCGAAGACGATGGAGAGAAAGAAGGTGATGACCATGATCGTTGCCC
>JAGXSW010000105.1 GCA_018333715.1 Syntrophaceae bacterium
TGCGGGTGGGGGTGGACAAAACAGAGACCGATTGGTCCCCCCTCCCCTTCATCCCCTCCCGCCGCGGGGAGGGGAGATTTATTGGAGACATCTCAGAAAAAGTTAGAGATAAATTCTCAGACTTTCTATTGTAAGTATCTAATTCACATTTCAAGGCTTGACACTTTCGCCATTAAAAAGGAAAGAGCGAATAAAACGGATGACTTTTAAGTATTCTGTTGTTAAAATAAAAAACCAATTGAGAGAAGGCTTCTCTTTCTATAAAAACATTGAGCGCGAAGGAGTATCCCTGTGAAAAAGGAGGTTCAACGTCTCCTCACAACAGCTACGGGGTCAGGCTTGGGATATTTCGCGGGCCTGAAATCGAGCCTTGCATGTGTTCTGGTACAACATGACCAAGCTGGCACGCTTGAAGTGACTAAACAACAGATTTTGATCTTGTGTTAGAGGCGCTCCTTGCCAAGGAGTGTGTGAACGCAGGGGAAGGTTCAATATCTTACGTGTTCCTGTTAGGAAAGTGTGTTTTGATTTCATCAGGCAGAGGGGTATCTCGTCTACACTTTTTCGGTAAGGAGGTAGATCCTTGAACAAAAAATCAATAAATATGTCGGGAAAACAAATTTAATTTCGTGAGGGGGAAAGATGAGACTCAAAGATAAAAAAGCCATTGTGACGGGGGCGGGGCAGGGGATTGGCAGAAGCATTGCCCTGAAGATGGCCCAGGAGGGGGCGGATATTATTATTGCTGAGATGAATTCTGACACTGGGCTTCAGACCCGGAAAGAGATCGAATCTCTGGGCAGAAGATGCCTCTTCTTTGCGGTGGATGTGGCAGACCGGAGGCAGATAGAGAAGATGATGGCAGAGGTTATAGCAGCCTTCGGGCGGATTGATATTCTGGTCAATAATGCGGGTTTTGATCGGCCGGGGAACCTTTTGAAAACGAAAGAGGAGGATTGGGACGCCGTGTTAAACGTTCACCTGAAAGGGACCTTGAACTGCATCCAGGCGGTTATTCCCCACATGATTGAAAAGAGTTACGGAAAGATCATCAATCTCTCTTCGGTTTGGGGAAAAAGGGGAGCTGTTTCAGAGATCAGTTACAGCACGGCCAAGGCAGGGATCATCGGTTTGACGAAGAGTGTCGCCAGGGAGCTGGGCAGGCACCAGATCAATGTCAACGCAGTGTTACCCGGTTTTATCCTGACCCCTACGGTTTCAAAGATGGCTGAAAAATATCGAAATATCATCATTGAGAATACTCCATTTAAGCGGGCAGGCCAACCCGAAGAGGTCGCCAATGTAGTGGCTTTTTTAGCCTCCGACGAAGCGAGTTTTGTAAGCGGCGCTGAAGTCGAAGTCTCCGGCGGATGGAATATGTAGAACCGGGGGATGCTAACCTCATATCGAACCTCAAAGGGGGATCAGGGAACCAGGTAATCAGGAGGCAGGTTATCAGAACATCAGGGTACCAGGGAGAATCAAAGAAAAAAGAACAGCTTTCCCTGATATCCTTATATCCTGATACCCACAGCCTGATATCCTGAAATTCTGATAACCTTGAAACTGTGCTTCGGATTTAGACCCCAATCATTATAATTTACCTTAATCCAGCGATAAAAAGGTCATGCTGAATTTATTTCAACATCTCATGAGACCCTGAAACAAGTTCAGGGTGACAATAAAACCGCCATTATAAAAGCCCTTTTAGCGATTATCGCTGGATTAAGGATTTAGTAAGTTTAAGTCTCATAGGTATTCCTTCCTTCTTGAAACTGTTCCCTTGATATGACATTGTAGAAACATGATCATCTTCACGCACCATACGGGTGAGCCCCATGGTATTCTCGGGGCTCAGATGGCGGCAACCTTCCTGCAACAAAAACTATCCATACCCTCCATTGTCGTCGGGATCGAGAGAACCTTTTCAAAAGAGCGCCTGCTCCGTTTCATCGGTGACTACTACGCCAGAGAAAGAAAGGTAGTTGCCTTCTCGCATCTCTGTGGGAGAAAAGATCTCATCGAACTGGCCCACGAAATGAAACAGGAAGGTTTTGTTACAATCCTGGGAGGGCCGCAAGCCCGGCAGGATTATGAAGGCGAGCCGGAGGCTGATTTCCACCCACACCGGTTCAAAGGAATGAAATCCGCGGTCGATATCGGTTTCCATGGTCCGGTGGATGGCTTTGGATTGGAACATCTGAACGTGAGAAATAGACTCATCGAACACCCATGGACAAAGAAGATATTCCTGGAAGTCAACTGGTCGAATCTCCATACGTTTTCGGACACCCTCAAGAAACTTGAGGTTCGGCTGGGGCAGGTTCTTCATGTGATTGGCTGTCCATACGCCGGTAAGAAACGGACAGCGATCCTGCCGCCACCGGTGAACCTCAGGGGAAGGAGTGTCGGAGATTTACAGGTCGAGAGTGAGGGATGTATCTTCTGTGATGTTTCGCGGGACAAGGGTTTTCATGGGCCTGTCGGGGGCGACAGGGTCATCGCTCAGATCGAAGGGTTGCCTGAGTTCGATGGAAGAAAGATTCCCTTCGAACTCATAGATGAATATCCTATCGGCTCACTCGGCAAACTGATCGAAGAGGTCGGCAGTCAAAAAATCAGGCTCTCGCAGATCAATCTGGTCTGCCGGGCGGATGACATCAATGTTCACGCCTCTGACCTTCCGGAGATCCTCTCGCAGGCCCGGAAGCAGGGTGTGAAGATCATGTTCGCCTCGATCGGTTTCGAGTCATTCTCCGACCGGTTGCTTCAATATTTCTGCAAAGGGATTACCCTCGCAGATATCGTGGAGTGTGTTGAAACGCTGCGCCGCCTCAAAGACCGCTTCGGAAGCCACTTCCTTTACCGGAGAGATGAGGGGGCGAATCACGGTTTTATCCGGCCTACGCCATGGGATGATGGCGAGACGATGCAGGAGATGGACAGGAATATATTCCTCCACCGGCTCTTTGAAGATATTCTTCCCGAGCACAGCACTCCCCTCATCATCCACCATGCCTCCTTTCTCGGAGACTGGATCAGAAAGATCGAATCCACGACGGACATCACCTTCGGACGGGATGGAACCTGGATCGAATGGTGGAATCCATCCTTGTGAAGTGAGAAGGTAGAGAGTGGAACATGCAAGGCGGAAAGTGGAGGGTAGAGGGTGGTTTTCTACATTCCATGTTCAGGCCCTTTTGTGAGTTCACAATAGTGAACTTGGCTCAAGAAAAGATAAATAAATTACTTGACAAAGAAATAAATGTAGTTTAATAATCTAAATGAGTTGAGGTTTCGGAAGGGGTTTGATCGGTTCACTATCGTGAACTTTAGTCGTAAGAAGAAGGAGTCTTATCCACCCTCCATCCTCTACTTTCCACATTCTATTTTGTGAAAGGGGGTTGTTATGGTAAACGAGAAAGAAGGACTTTCAACCGCTGAGAGTCTGCGTAAGACTCGCACCTATGGCCAGGTGAGGTGCCATAATCCCAGTTGTATGGGAAGACTCGAACCAAAATCCGGGGAACCTACCGTGAAATGTCCCACGTGTCATATGGAATGGCGTGTGGCCTGGGTCAAAGAGGGTTTTCCCCGGATCAGGGGCCCGGTATGGGATGTGAACAAAAGATTGGCCGAGGAAGAGTTTGGAAGAAAAATGAAGGAGGTTAAGAAAGATGGCCCTAAATAGGAAGATAGCGTATATTGATCTCTCTACAGGCAAGATAGAAATCAAACCTATTCCTCTTGATGTCCGGAGAAAATTCCTGGGAGGCCGGGGGCTCGATGCCTATCTGCTTTATAATCACACAAAGCAAGGATGCGATCCCCTCGGTCCTGACAACAC
>JAGXSW010000106.1 GCA_018333715.1 Syntrophaceae bacterium
CCACCTTCTCTCCCTCTCCCTTGATGGGAGAGGGGCGGGGTGAGGGTGAATAGACGAGAGACAATAAACGATAGATAAAAATGGCGTCCTTGACGAGAAGAAATTTTTTTCGGTGGATTTTAGGATTATCATTCCTTCCCGTTTTCCCTTTCTGTGTTCGGGAAACAGGAGCGAATCCCTATTCGGCATCGAGAGGGGAGAGAAGGTCCATTGCCGAATTCTTTAAAGGGGAAGGACTCTCTTACGAGGTCGGGTTCTGGCTTTTTAAAAGAGCGGCCCTGGGTAAATTGGGCTTTAAAGAGATGGAGAAGAAAGGCCGCTACATGGCCATCCTTCAGGCGGAAACATTGGGCGTTCTGGGATTCGTTGTCCGTTATCGGGTGGACACCTACCGGTCTGTAATGGAAGAGATCGAAGGCGGGAGGCGTCTCAGAGCCCTGTCTTTCGAAGAAGATGTGAAGATCGGGGAGAGACTGAGACGAAAAACCCATCTTTTCGATTATCAGAAGATGAGATGGATTCAAACGAGACTGAAAAAGGACGGAACCATAGTAAAGACGGAAGAGGAGATCCCTTCCGGGAAAACCTACGACGATTTCCTGACCGCCTCTTACAATTTCCGGTATGGCGTTTATGGAGAAATAGAGAGGGGCAAGAGATATTCCGTCGCCACCTTTCCAAGAAAGGGTTCGAGCGCTTATGAGGTGAGCGTCGTATCCAGGGAGGAAGAGGAAAGGAGAAGGAGATCGGATAAATCGAAAGACGGGAAAGAGTACTATCTTAAACTTGCATTAGATCCTGAAATCACCCGTTCAAAAGAAGGTCTGATTGAAGGATGGTTATCAAAAGAACTCTACCCCACCGAGGGAACAATCCGGGATGTCGTCCTGTTTGGGGATGTCACGGGAAGGTTGATTAATAAAGTTCGGGTTAAATGAGAGTGACCTAAAGTGACTAAAGCGCCTAAAATGCCTGAAGTTTAAAATCTTTTCTCACTTTAGTTCACTTCAAACTTTAGATCACTTTAGTCACTTTTACCTTCGCAGTATGGACACTCATTCAGAATATTTCAGGCTGAGGCGGAAGGATATCGCCTATTTCAAGTTTATCATCGAATCGCACGAGGGGATGGCTGTGGTGAGAACGAAAGACCCTCGTGAAGCGATCGTGGAATTGATGATTGCGCCGGGCTGGGAAAAGGATGTGGAGGAGGTTTTGGATGGGCTTCGGAAAGAGATATGGATTGAATCCTTACCCGTATATCCTTAGCCGTTTGTTTTTGTGTAAGCGCCACATTCCAGGCAAATTTTCACCAAAAGTATTGAGATTCCCCCAGTATATCCCCTCCCCCTTTCGACGGGGGAGGGTGGGGGTGGGGGTGGATAAAAAAGATTCTTCCCCCTTTGGAAATTGTTTGGGATTTGGGATTTGTAATTTGGAATTTGAAATTAATCAACCAGACGAGGGGGGAGCAGAATGAATATTGATCTTCCGATTCAAAAAATATTAAGCGAAGCTTTGAAAGAGGGTGGGGAGTTTGCGGATCTCCTCTTTGAGCAGACTTATTCGGTTGTGGTCGTCTGTGAAGAGGATCGCATCGAAAAGATGATTTCAGGTCAGGATATCGGAGTGGGGCTTCGGGTCCTCTTCGACGGAAGAACCTTTTACAGTTTTACCAACCGGCTGGAAGAAGGGGGACTTCTTGATTTGGCCAGGGTAGTCAGCCGCGCAGTTAAAGAAGACCGTGGAGAAAGGATCTTCAATCTCCTCCATCAGGGGAAGACTACTCCCTCCGCCCCTTCGGTTCATTCTCCCCTTGCGCCGATTGAGAAACATCCCCGGGGGATTCCGGTCGGAGAGAAGGTTTCAATGGTGAATCGGGCCAATGAGATTGCACGGAAACTCGATTCCCGGGTCCGCCAGGTTAAGGTCCTCTACCGGGATGTGAGCCAATCTCTTTCCATTGCCAATTCGGAAGGTTTATGGATAGAGGGGGAGAGAGTGTGGACGGTCTTTTCCGTTCAAGTTGTCGCCTCTCAAGAGGAGATCATCCAGACCGGATACGAACCGATAGGAGGAACGATGGGCTTTGAGATCTTCGACCTCTGTCCCCCGGAGAGAGCGGCTGAGATAGCGGCAAAGAGATCACTCCTCATGCTATCGGCAAGGAAGGCTCCCATGGGGAGAATGGCGGTTGTCCTGTCGAGCGATGCAGGAGGGACGATGATCCATGAAGCCATTGGACACGGACTGGAGGCAGACCTTGCCCAACAGGGCCTCTCCGTCTATTCGGGAAAGATCGGAGAGAAGGTGGCCTCCTCCCTGATCACGGTCGTGGATGACCCCACCCTTCCGCAAAAGAGGGGCGCCTATGCGTTTGATGATGAAGGTGTCGTCTCGCAAAGAACCACCTTGGTGGAGGAAGGGATTTTGAAAAGGTATCTTTACGATCGTCTTACTGCCTTCAAAGACGGTGTTTCGTCAACCGGAAACGGAAGGAGGGAATCCTATCATCACAAACCCATTCCCAGGATGAGCAACACGCTCATCCTTCCGGGGATCACGAAGCCCGAAGAGATCATCCGCTCCGTTGAGAAGGGTCTATTCGTGAAGAAGATGGGCGGCGGACAGGTCAATACGGTCAATGGAGATTTTGTCTTTGAGGTGAGCGAGGGATACCTGATCGAAAAAGGGAGCATCGGAGAACCGGTCCGTGGAGCCATTCTGATCGGCAACGGGCCTCAGGTTCTGAAAGAGATCGACATGGTGGGCGATGATCTTGGTTTTGGAATCGGGACCTGTGGAAAGGATGGCCAGGGAGCTCCGGTGGCCGACGCACAACCAACGCTGAGGGTTCCAGAAATCGTCGTCGGAGGACAGGAGGAGGCCCCTTAAATAAGATGGGGAGATAGGAAGGCGGGGAGAACAAATGCGGATTGCGTCTGCCCGCCGCAGGCTTCTGGAGGCGGGGCTTCTCGCAGGCAGGCATCAAAGGGGGAGGAGATTATAGGGGGGAATCTCAAACATTTTATTTGACACACTTTCCTGCATAGGATATTAAATAGGCGATTAAAAATGAACGGGGGATTGAGTGTGCTAAAGCCAGTCGTTGCCATCTCGCTTTACGAGAAGCCTTTGGAATCAGTCCGGAGGGCAGTCGATTTATCTCGAGGCCTGGACCACTTACCCCTTGTGGCAGGTTCAAGGAGGTTTAAACATGTTTGATCTTTCCAAGTTTTCTTTAAAAGGCAAAACAGCGATTGTGACCGGTGCGAGTCGCGGTATCGGCAAGGCTATTGCACTGGGCTTTGCTAAGGCAGGCGCAAAGGTTGCCGTGACCAGCCGCAAAATTAACGACCTCGAAGCTAATGCTTCAGAGATTAAGGCCTTTGGAGGCGAGGCATTCCCTGTCCAAGCCCATCTGGGGAGGATGGAAGAGATAAACAGGATGGTCAACACCGTGACGGACAAGTTCGGCAGGATCGATATATTAGTCAATAATGCGGGCACCAATCCTGGCATGGGCACCGTACTTAATGCCGACGAGCGTCTCTGGGAAACCATCATGAACCTGAACCTGAAGGGGTTCTATTTCACCAGTCAGGCGGTTGCCAAGGTCATGAAGAAGCAAGGCGGCGGCAAAATCATAAATATCGCTTCCATCGATGGCATCAAGCCTGAACATGGAGTAAGCATCTATAATATTTCCAAGGCAGGTGTCCGAATGATAACCAATGCCTTCGCTGTAGAATTGGCCACCTTTAATATTCGTGTAAATACGATTTCTCCCGGACCGATCAGCACCAAGTTGCTTGATTCCCACTGGTTTCACCTTACACCGGAAGAGTTCAAAAAACAAAAAGAAGAATTGGCCAAAATGACACCCGTGGGACGCATAGGGGAACCCGATGAAATTGTCGGTGCGGCGATTTACTTGGCTTCCGATGCCTCCAGCTATACTACGGGCGCTGAGATTGTGATCGATGGGGGAACTTTACTATTCGCACTATTGCAAGCACCTATACCCCCAGAAGAATAGGGGAGAGAAGAAAATTATGGCCCAAATATTAAGGACTCATTTTCCCAAGGGGGTAATCACTTTAACAATAGAAAAGGGGCCTCATTAAAGGAGAGCAGACAATGAGCAACGAGATCCTTCTCACTTATTTTCAGAACCATGTCAAAGAGCATCCCGATCAAGTAGCCATCCGACACAAAGATTATGGGATTTGGCACGATGTCACCTGGAGCCAATATGGAGAAAAGGTCAGACAGGTGGCCATGGGGCTCATCAGCCTCGGCCTTAAAAAAGGGGAATGTGTTTCGATCATCAGTGAAAACCGACCGGAATGGGTCTATGCCGATTTTGGAATTATGTCTGCAGGGGGGGTAACGGCAGGCGTTTATGCAACCAATTCGCCGGAACAGTGCGGCTACATTGTCCAGAACTCCGGATCGAGATTCTATTTCGCAGAAAATGAGGAGCAATTTGACAAGACCCTCAAATTCAGGAAGGACACTCCTTGCCTTGAAAAGGTCATCGTCATGGAGATGGAGGGGTTGAAACGTTTTAAAGATCCCTTGTTGATGAGTTTCGATGATTTGCTGAGGATGGGGAAAGAGTATGATGAGAATCATCCCGGTCTATTTGAGCAGCGATTGAGAGAAGTGAAGCCTGATGACTTAGCGGTCCTCATCTATACCTCCGGCACAACAGGCCCTCCCAAAGGAGCCATGCTCACTCACAGCAACCTCCTCTATATGAGCGAGGCGATGGAAGAAGCCAATCCAATTCGTGATGGGGATGAGACCCTTTCTTACCTCCCTCTCTGCCACATCTTCGAACAACTCTTCACCGTGATGATCAATGTCCGTTTTAGGACAGTATGCAATTTCATCGAGAGTCCCGATACGGTCATGGATAACATGAAAGAAGTTTCACCCACCGTCACCTGTGGGGTGCCCCGGATCTGGGAAAAATATGCCTCCGGCATCATGATTCGAATGTCCGATGCCACCTGGCTTAAACGGATGATCTTCAAAGCCTCCATGGGAATCGGAATGAAATATGCCGGCCTGAAACTGAACTTTAAACCCATCCCCTTATACCTGAAGGCGGCTTATTTAGCCGCTTATGCAGCTGTTTTCCGAAAGCTGAAGGAACGATTGGGATTTGATCGTGTGAGGGTTGCCTACTCCGGAGCCGCTCCCATCTCACCCGATGTCCTGAAGTTCTTCAATGCCATTGGCCTTCCGCTCGTGGAAGGATATGGCCAGACCGAAGGAACGGGGGTCACGACTGTTAGCCGGAAAGGTCGGCTCAAAATAGGGAAGGTCGGACAACCCCTGTCCGGCCTGGAGGTGAAGATCGCAGAGGATGGAGAGATTCTCGTAAAAGGCCCGGGCATCTTTAAAGGTTATTTTAAAAACCCGGAGGCAACCGCAGAGACGCTTAAAAATGGGTGGCTTCACTCCGGAGATGTGGGAGAGCTGGATGCGGATGGGTTTTTAAAGATCACCGACCGGAAGAAAGACCTGATCATTACCGCGGGGGGAAAGAATATCGCTCCCCAGAATATTGAGAATCAATTGAAGTTCAGCCCTTATATCAATGATGCCGTGGTGATCGGAGATCGCAAGAAGTATCTGGTGGCGCTCATCGCCATCGATGAAGAGAATGTGATCAAGTATGCCCAGAATCACAAGATCCAATTTGGAACCTATGGAAGCCTGACCCAGGCTCCGGAGATCAAGCAATTGATTCAGATGGAAGTGGACCGGGTCAATAAGTCCCTTGCCCAGGTGGAACAGGTCAAGAAATTTGCGATCATTCCCAAAAAGCTCTATGAGGAGGATGGGGAGGTGACCCCCACGATGAAGGTGAAGCGGAAATCGATCAACGAGGCTTATAAGGATATTATCGAGAAGATGTATAAGGGAGGAGAGTAGATAAAGCGCCAAATTCCAAGCACCAAACATCAAATAAATTCCAATATTCAAAATTCCAAACAAAAAATGTTTTGGGCATTGGAAATTGGGATTTGAAGTTTATTTGGGATTTGTGATTTGGAATTTGGAATTTAAGTAATTACCGCCATCTTTTCTTTCTTTTCCACCTCTGGTATCCTTTGGCCGATTCCTCGGATCGGATGCCCAGGTAGAATTCTTTGACATCTTCGTCTTGTAAAAGGATATGAGGGGCATTGGCCGCCACGATCCTTCCGCTCTCCAGCACAAAGGCATAATCCGAAATCTTGAGCGCCATCTT
>JAGXSW010000107.1 GCA_018333715.1 Syntrophaceae bacterium
TCCCCTTCGTAGAGCAATTCATTGGACAGGTTAACAAAGTCCATCAACTTCCTGGCGTGACTTAGAATCCTTCGCTCTTCTCTGAGGGCCTCCTCTTCTCCGGTTTGAATGCGGGAAGCCTCAATCTCCCTCAACTGAAAATCCAACAGTTCCTTTTCCCTTATCCCTCTTTCCTTTTCTTCCCGTATCCTCCTGATCTCTCCGGAAAGGGATACAAACCGGTTGAAATGTTCTTCATATTCTTTCCGAAGATTGACCAATCCACCGCACTCGTCGAGGATGTCAAGATGGGTCTCGGCGCGCTGAAGGGACTGGTGCTCGTGCTGGCCATAGATGCTCAGCAGTTTTTCACCTATCTCCGAAAGGGTCCCGAGGGTCGCCAGACGCTCATTGAGGAACGACTTTCCCCTTCCTGAACGGGAGATCACCCGTCTGACCAGATAGGTATTCTCTTCTTCTAAATGATCGACTTTGGCGGATTTATCCTTGACCTTCTCCATCACTTCCCGATTGCCGGAGATGTCGAAGAGCGCCTCGATACTCGCTTCTTCTTCAGAACTGCGGATCAGCTCCTCACTCGCTCTATCCCCCAGGAGGAGGTGAACCGCATTGAGAATGATCGATTTGCCTGTCCCCGTCTCTCCGGTGATGACATTGAAGCCCTTCGAGAAAGAGAGGTTCACCTCGTCAATAATGGCAAAATTTCTAATGCGAAGTTCGAGTAACATAACCCGTAGTTAAGAGTTTAGAGTTATGAGTTAAGAGTTTCTTAACTCTAAATTCTTAATTCTCAATTCTAACTTCACTTATTGACCTTTTGACGTTTTGACAATCGAAGTCAATATTTTTCTGAGCTCCTCCGATTCATTCAACAGTTGATCCAATTCATCACCCTTTGCTAATTCAGAAACTTTAATTAATCTCAACCAATAATTCGATTCCCTTGCTTCTTTCAAACTAACTCCCATTTTATAGGTGAAGTCCCTTTTGCTAAAACCACCTGTTGCTTCCTCAACATTGGCTCCTATGGATGTAGCAGCATCTAAAAGTTGACCTCCAATTTTTTGACAAACAAAATTCTTTGGCAACTTTTGTACAAATTTTATGACCCTTACCGCAAACTCAAAACTTCTTTCTTTAATGCCCTGTTTTTTTTCCATTTTGAACTCCTGACTCTAAATTCTTAACTCTCAACTCATAACTGTTGAGACTATCTTTCACCCCATTTCAGTTTTTCTCTCAGGACCTCGAAGTAGTGCCGATAGGGCGATTTGATCAGAAGGATTTTCCCCTCTGCTTTCTTCACCTCGACCACATCATCAAATTCCAGGACAAATCCCTGCTGTCCATCGAGTGTCAGAATGACTTCCTGTTGTTTGGACTTCAAAATGGCCCGGACCTCCACATCATCTGGGATCATGATCGGACGATTGGTCAGGGTGTGGGGACAGATGGGGGTGATGATGATACAGTGCAGGGATGGATAGACAATGGGCCCCCCGGCAGAAAGGTTGTAAGCGGTTGAACCGGTGGGGGTCGAAATGATCAGGCCATCCGATTTAAAGGTGGTTAAATACTCTCCGTTGATGGTCGTCTCAAGGTCAATAATCCGGGCCAAAGCCCCTTTATTGATCACCGCATCGTTTAGTACAATAAATTCTGCCGGTCTTTCTCCTCGCCGTATCACGGCGGCATGAAAGACCACCCTTTCATCGGTCACAAAATCTCCCTGGATGACCCGCTCGAGCACCCTGTACAGTTCTTCGAGCGTGATCTCCGTCAAGAAACCGAGCCCTCCCAGATTGACTCCGAGGATGGGAACCTCATGGCTTCCCACCAGCCGGGCCACGCTGAGAAGCGTTCCATCGCCTCCCAGGACAATGATCATTTCCGCATGGGATGGAATCTCTTCCCTTTTAACGGGATTTAAAAAGGGAGCCGTCAGGTTTGGTCCAAGGGACTTTTCTATCCCCTCTTCAATATACACTTCGACCCCTTTGGGCTGTAACCACTCCGCCAACTGTCCGGTAAGGATCACCGCCTCCGGTTTATTCTGTTTGGCAATAATGCCGATTCGCTTCATCGTTTACCCCATTGGACCCGTATGGCGTGTCCGTTGTCCGTCTCCGGACAAAATTAAACAGGCACGATTCACAGTCACGCTTTTTCCCTTCGATGGTACACAAGGGAGGGGTCTTTTGTCAATTGAGAGGTCTGAGTAAACCCCGACCCCGCGTTAAAACGCGGGGCATTGGGGCCCTTTGGATATAAGCATTCACCCCGCACTATTATATAGTGCGGGGTTCATCCCCGTGATAAATCCCACACTTTTAAAAAAGTGAGGGATAAATCACAGGGCTTTCTGCGGGGCGGGGTAAAGGATGGAATTTGGAAATGAGACGGCGATGATGTCGGTGAGGGGGAAACATGTTTTATTCAATAATGGCAATGGTTGCTTCTGCCTCCACCTCCTGTCCGGCTGACACGCACACTTCCTTGATCACCCCGTTGATCGGGGCGACAATGGGCATTTCCATCTTCATGGCTTCGAGCACAGCCACCTGATCATCCTCTTTGACCTGATCCCCTGCCTTGACTGAAACAGAAACAATCTTTCCGACCATTGGTACTGTTACGGATGTTGCCATGCGTCCCTCCTCTTGAATGTATCCGTGTCTGTTTTCCATGACCGAATTCTTCATACGGACATGTGACACGCCTGCCTGCCGTTAGGCAGGGTTGCCGGACACGTTTCGTAAAATTTAACCTTAACCGACCCTCATTTGTCAAGGCTTTTTTGGGGAGAGCTCTGAAAAATTACTTTTCGCTCTCTGATTACACACCTGCCTGCCCTGCCTAACAGCAGGCAGGCGCAGGCAGGGATTTCAAAAAATGATTCCACAAATTTTCAGAGATTTCTGGGCTTTTTCAGAAATCTCATAAAAAAAATTTGACATCGATGGCATATTATAATAATTTATGTGAAATATTTTACAGCAAGAGCGATGTGTGGTCTGAATCGCAGTTCAATATGCAGGAGGGATGTATGGAGATTAAGAAGATTGGCGTATTGGGGGCAGGTTCTATGGGGAATGGGATTGCTCAGGTGGCAGCCCAGGCAGGTTATCAGGTGGTGATGAGGGACATCGAAGATCGTTTTGTTGAGAACGGCCTTAAAGCCATCGATAAGTTTCTTGCCAAAAGCGTCGAAAAAGGAAAGATGACCGAAGAACAGAAGAAAGGGATTGTCTCCCGCATTAAAGGGACGACCCGGATGGAAGATTTAAAAGACGTTGATTTTGTCATCGAGGCGATCTTTGAAGACCTGGAATTGAAGAGGGGCGTATTTAAAACACTCGATGAAGTAACCGGGCCGCATGTCATCCTGACGACCAACACCTCTTCGATGTCCGTCACAGAGATTGCCATGGCCACGAAGAGGCCCGAAAAGGTTGCGGGGATGCATTTCTTCAATCCGGCCCCCATCATGAAACTGGTGGAGGTGATCAGAGGATATTACACGAATGATGAGACCATTCAGGTCGTCATGGAAATGTCCAGAAAAATGGGGAAGGAGCCCGTCGAAGTGAAGAAGGATACCCCGGGATTTATTGTCAACCGCCTCATGATCCCCCATTTCTTAGAAGCGATCCGCATGGCGGAGGAAGGGATTGCCTCGATTGAGGACATTGATAAGGCGGTCAAGCTTGGGCTCAACTATCCCATGGGGCCATTTGAATTAATGGACCTCACAGGCGCTGACATTGCCCTTCATGTAACGGAATACCTCTACAAGGAATTGAATAAAGAGAGCAAATGGTCCACGCCTACCCTGTTGAGGTCAATGATTCGTGCCGGAAAATTAGGAAGGAAAACAAAAGGCGGATGGTATAAATATTAAAAACGTGACAGGTGATTGGTGACTCGTGCCTGCACGCCGGAGTGCATTGTTTCGGCACGCAGGCGTGACTCGAAAAAATTTTTACCGAATCACGAATCACGCCTCACGATTCACAAAATAAGGAGGAAATACGATGACCAGATTAAACAAATCTTATATTCCATTTAGGGGTTATTACTCTTCCCCATTCTGCCGCTGGCAGGGAAGCCTTGCCAATGAAAATGCCATTACGTTGGGAGCGGCAACCGCCAACCGGTGGTTCAAAAAAAGAAAACTGGATCCAACCATAATCGACTATCTCTACTTCGGGACCACTATTCCCCAGCGCCGCATGTTTTATAGCCATACCTGGTCGGCCGCCATGCTCGTCGAAGGCGCAAAGGATGTGCCGGCTCTCATGATCCATCAGGCATGCACGACTTCAACGACCGCCATCTATCTTGCCGCCCAGAACATCGAACTCGGAGCCTATCAAACAGGTTATGCCCTGTTGTCCGATCGCTGTTCGAATGGTCCCCATACGGTCTGGGCGAACCCGCTCGGTCCTGGCGGAGAGGTTGAGTCGGAAAACTGGATGATGGACAATTTTAACAGAGACCCATGGGCCGGATTCAAAATGATTCAAACCGCCGAAAATGTGGCTAAAACCATCGGGGTCACTAAAGAGGAATGTGACGCAGTCACCCTGAGGAGGTATCAGCAATATCTTGACTCCACGGCCAATGACCGGGCGTTTCAGAAGAGATATATGTTCCCCGTAGAAGTGAAGGCAGGCAAAAAAGAAGTAAAACTCATTGAGGTGGATGAGGGAATAACCCCCACCTCAGCCGAAGGCCTTGCCAAACTGACACCGGTCGAACCGGGTGGCGTTCTCACTTATGGCTCCCAGACTCATCCTGCGGATGGAAATTGCGGGTTTATTGTCACCACACGGGAAAAGGCAAAAGAGTGGAGCGAGGACAAGAAGAT
>JAGXSW010000108.1 GCA_018333715.1 Syntrophaceae bacterium
CTCGATGTGGATGGCAGAACCGCCAGCGCCAATGCCATGTGCACGGTTGTGGTGGTCATTGTGGTCGTGGGGCTGCTGGTCATGCGTCTGGCGACCGGCAGGTCAGCATTGTCCGGGATGGTTTCATCGAGGTAAACCCTGTTAGAAGGGAAAAAATCCATGGCAGAGACATTCCATTTGGACCCGGGGGTTCCCAAGTATTTACAGATCAGCCACTGGCTGACGGAGATGATCGAGAAGGGCCGCTATGGGGTGAACGATAAACTTCCTTCGGAGTCGAAATTAGCGGAACTGTTCCGGGTCAACCGGAACACGGTCAGGCAGGCCATCTTTGATCTGGTGACCAAAGGGATCGTCCGGAAGAAAAACGGCGTTGGATCGTTTGTCATCGGGCGGGCGGTCCAGCCCGTCAAATATACCCTCCAGCATATCTCCAGCTTTACGGATGATATGATCCACATGGGGGTTTCCCCGAAGACCAGACTCATCAGCAAGTCGGTGATCGAAGCGCCCGCTGATGTGGCGGAGAAACTGATGCTGGGAAAGGAGAAACTGGTCATTCTCACAGAGCGGCTTCGACTGGGAAACCGGATTCCCCTGGTCATTGAACGGAGTTACCTTCCCCACAAGGAGTATAAAGCCATTTTAAAGATGCGGCTGACCGGTTCTCTCTACCATCTCCTGACCAAAAAGTTCCGCGTGGAGCTTCACCGGTCGATCCAGACCTTCCGCGCCACCCTGCTCTCCAATGAGGATGCAAGATTATTGGGGGTTCCTCCCCGTTCTCCGGGGATCTTTCTCGAAAGCGTGATCTACGATTCGAAGAACATTCCCGTGGAGGTCCTCCATGCCTTCCACCGCGGAGATAAATATATCTTTGAGGTGGAGTCAGGGAAATATCGATACGATTTAAAGAGCTAAAAAGAAGCTCTGGAAAACCACCTTTCGCTCTCTGATTACAGAGATTTCCGGACTTTTTCAGAAATCTCGTAAAAACCTTGACAAAATATTTTTTCCTTGTTACCTGTATAGATAGGTAGTTAGGTAAGAAAAATCCGAAGCACAAAATCCGGGCGAAGCATCCCAGCAGGGATCAATTCGAAACAATCTCAAATGACCAAAATTTCAATGTTCGAAACAAAATAGTTTAGGAAATTTGAAAATTCGAAACAATTTAGCGCTTTGAAAAACTTTTATAAAATCCCTCCCCACCTCCCTTTTCCAAAGGGAGGAGAAGTATTTCCCCCTTTTGACAAAGGGGGACGAAGGGGGATTAGATGCATCTTTTCAAAGAGCTAAAGTGTTACGAAAATTCGAATTTGTTTCGCCTGCCTGCGCGAAGCCGCTTCGGCGAAGGCAGGGATTTCGATATTCGGATTTCGAATTTAATAGACAGGGAGGTTCTTATGGCCGATCTTAAACGTTTTTTGGTGCCGTGGATCGATCAGGTCAAACCCTATGATACCGAAGACCTGGCGGTCGCCTGGTCCAGGCCGGAGCTCAAGCGGATGATGATCAACGAGAATCCCATCCCCCCTTCTGAGAAAGTCGTCCAGGCCATCCTGGAGGCGGCAAAGATGGGGAACCGGTATCCTGACAATGGGCCGAGGCTGCGGGCGAAGATTGCCGGGCAGTACGACATCGGGCCGGAGAATGTCTATATCAGCCATGGCTCTTCGGAGATCATCGATATGGTCATGAGGCTCTTTGTCGCTCCCGGAGATGAAGCGCTCCTTCCCAATCCCACCTTCTCGCTTTATGGCATTCGGGCCAAAGCCGTGGGAGGAAGCGTGGTGGCTGTGGACCTGACCCCTGATCTCAAGTATGATGTCCCGGCCATGCTCCGCGCCGTCACTTCCCGCACTAAACTGATCATCGTCTGCACTCCGAACAACCCCACAGGAGATTTCATCCCGGACGAGGACCTGATGAAGATTGTTGAACTCGGCATCCCCACAATGATCGACGAAGCCTATCTGGAATATCATCCGGAGCATGAGTCAAAGGCTCCCCTGATCAGAAAATATAATCATATCATCGTCGCCCATACCTTTTCCAAAGCGTACGGGATGGCGGGGATTCGATTCGGATATGCCCTGGCCGACGAGACCCTGATCGGCTACTTTCGCAAGATGCAGGTGCCCTGGAATACGAGCCTTCTCTCCATCGCTGCGGCAGAGGCGGCCCTCGAAGAGGAAGAGGAGTTGAGACGAAAGGCGGCTTACAACAATGCGGGCGTTGAGTATGTTTGCAAGGAACTTTCTAAAATTCCAGGGGTCAAGCCTTATTTCTCCCACGGCAATTATGTGCTTATCGATGCCACGGATGCTGGCGTCACAGGCAAAGAGGCGGTCGATTATGTTTTTGAGAAGGCAGGCGCCATGCTCAAGCACTTTGCTCCCTTCCGGGGACGGAGTGGATTTTTCCGCATCAGTCTGGGCACACACGAGGAGAATTCCCTCTGTGTCCAGGCGATCAAACGGTTCTTTGAGAATAGGAAGAAGGAGAAACGAATATGAAGAAGAACCCCTTTGAAAAGTTGATGGAGACCCATCCTGGACTGGAAATCTGGTGGGATTCTTCACCCCTGGTCTACTCTTCATGGGCGGAGGGAGTTGTGAAGAAAGCCGCTCCGGGCAGGACGGAAAAGGTCCGGGAGCAACTGAAAAGGCTCTATGACCCCGAACATCCGGAGAGAACCCTCTTCCGCGGGGTCACCACCAACCCTCCTCTTTCTCTCGGCGTGATCAAAGCCCGAGAGTCGTTTGTGACGCAGATCATTGACGATCTCATTGAAAAGAATCCCTGCATCGACAAAGAATCCCTCTTCTGGCTAACTTACAAAGAGATTGTCCGGAGAGGAGCGGAGATGTATCAAGGGGTTTTTCAGAAATCCGGATACCGGTACGGATACCTTTCCGGACAGGTGGACCCCCGAAATCTAACGGACAAGGAGAAGATGATCTCGCAGGCCCTGGAACTGGCCAGCCTCAGTCCCAATGTGATGATCAAAGTCCCGGGAAGCAGGGAAGGGTATGAGGTGATCCGGTTTCTAACCTCAAAGGGAATATCAACAAACAATACGCTCACCTTCGTCCTTTCCCAGTTGATGGCCTGCGCAAAAGCGGTCAAAGAGGGGTTGGAGATCGCAAAACAGAATGGAGTCGATTTGACGAGATGGAGATCTGTGATCACCCATATGACCGCGCGCTATGGCGACCTCGGAGATCTTCGAAACGAGTCAGAATCGCTGAAGATCGACCTTTCCGAGGCGGATGTCCGGTGGGCTGAGATCGCCATCTTCAAAAAGGCCTATCGGCTTCTGAAGGAGAGGGGTTACCCGGGCAAGATGCTCATCTGCTCCTTGAGGATCAGTCCGGAGATGGACGGGAAAAAGCATTGCTGGCATCTGGAGAAACTGGCGGGCGGGGACATTGTCTTCACCTGTCCTCCCTCTTTTATCGAAGGGGTATTCGAATATTTAGATGGGACGGAGTTCAGGTCCCAGATCGATGAGGAAATCCCAAAGGCTGTTCTCGATAAATTATTACGAATTCCTTACTTCGAAATGGGTTATGATGAGGATGGATTGACCCCTGACGAGTTTATCTCTCATACCGCCATGACGGTCACTGCAAAGGAGTTTTCAAAAGCTACGGGAGAGATGGTCGATTTTGTTGCAAAACGCTTGGCCACAAAGTGCGGATGAGGAGGTCTGAGATGAGTGATCACTCGGAAGGTGTGAAAAAATTGACGCACCGTGGCTCGACCCAAAGGGTTGGGCGTCTTGTACAAGCTTTAGAACGCGGGTCGTTAGATGTTAT
>JAGXSW010000109.1 GCA_018333715.1 Syntrophaceae bacterium
TCGTTCTGATTGCCGGGGTAGAGATGGGAAAGCAAAGGCACATGGAAATCGGCGCTGACCAAAAGGGCCAGGCCGAGGATACGAAGGTCCATGCGCTTGCTTTTGGCGTGGCCCCGCTGGGCCAGTTCGGATGGGGTCTGGGTGTCGATAAAAGTCTCGAAATTGGTGGCATCAAACAGCAGGGTTCGCAAATCGACCCTGAAGCGCTCGATCAATCGTTGGGCAAGAGTCTCTTCAATTCTGGCGAGGGTGGGGGCATCCAGGTAAGACATGTGATCCCAGAAGCGCTGGCTGGCCAAAAGGCCTTTTGAGGCAGGTAGGAGACGATGCAGGATGGTTTTGCGATACCAGTTGTAGAAAGAAGCTTTGCTGGTGGCCCCTACGCAGCGGTTGAAGGCTGCCAGGACCATATACTGACCACAGGAGAGGCCTTGCTCTCGTTTTGGCACATGGCGGTCGATGGTGCGGACAACCTCCAGTTCTTCAGCGATATTCCAGAGAGCTGCCAGGGCGCCAAACTCAAAGATCCTGGCCTTCAGCGGCTTTGTCGGCTCCTGGCGCAAGCGGTGCAGCAGCCCTTCTGCGGTTCCCAGGTGTATGAGGACGACCGGCCGAGGCTTACCATTTATTCGTCTCGATTCGACGATCTGCCAGTAGGTGTGACCGCGGGAGACTTTCTTCTGGATGGTGGCCATGACATCAGTGTATACACATCGGTCACCATTTGTCAAGAAAAATCTTTTCGTCGGTTATGCGTTACTGCAGAGATGGAAAAGGGACAGATTGAGCAAGGCAGGTATACCATTAATGGCGTCAAGTGCGTTATTCTCAAACCAGAGCAGGTGGCCCGTCTTGAGGAGAAAAGACGATAGTGGCAAGGGATATTCAGTGTATACTCTTAAAAATTGGCTGGATGTCGTACGAACCAAATCTATCAACGCCAATAACGATTTTGCTAAAGATTTATGAGGAATAAATAGGAAAGTCACGCTAGGAGAATAAATGCGTAAAGGAGAAGCAAAATGGGCCTGGGAAGAGGATGGGACGAAAGTGGTTCGGAGTATCGCTCGAACCGGCCCAGGATGTCACCAAGGTTGTGGCGTATTATTGTACGTAAAAAATGAAAAATTGACGAAGGTTGAGGGCGACCCAGAGTTCCCACACAATCAAGGGCGCCTGTGCTCCCGATGTCTGGCGCTCACACAGATTGTTTACCATCCTGACCGTCTTAAATATCCAATGAAGAGAGCAGGCCAAAAGGGAGAGGGGAAATGGGAGCGGATTCCATGGGAGGAGGCCTATGGAATGATAGCTCAAAAATTTATTGAAATTAAGAAAAAACAGGGGCCGGAATCCGTCATTTTTTGCCAAGGGACAGGAAGAGACATCGGTCCCTATATTTCAAAACTTGCCTACTCCTTTGGAAGTCCCAACAAAGTCACCTTTGGCCCATTAGATGGGCATGCCTGTTTTGCACCTAAGGTTACCGTTCTTGCGGCGACTACAGGAGCTTTTGAAGTTACTGACTGCGCACAATTTTTCCCAGAACGTTATGAAAATATTAATTGGAGGGTCCCTCAATGCATCATGATATGGGGTAATAATCCATTAACTTCTAATCCAGACGGCTTTATGGGATATTGGATTACTGAGTGTATGAAACGCGGTTCTGAGATCATTGTCGTTGACCCAAGAAGAACCTGGCTGGCGACGCGCGCCAAGATATGGCTGCAGATTAGACCCGGGACAGATGCGGCGTTGGCCTTGGGCATGCTTAATATAATCATCAATGAAAAGCTTTGTGATGAAGAGTTTATTCGGAAATGGACCTATGGATTTGCTGAACTAACGCGACGCGTTCAGGATTACCCCCTGGAAAAGGTTTCGGAGATCACCTGGATACCGAAGGAGAAAATCATAGAAGCCTCGAGATTATACGCAACGAGCAAGCCGGCCGCCATACAATGGGGCGTTTCAATTGATCAGAGTAAAGAATGTGTCCCGGCCATTCATGCCATTATGTCTTTATGGGCGATCACTGGAAATTTTGATGTGCCTGGAGGCAACGTGATCAAGAGCCAGAATTTTAATTTAGATGATGAAATAAAGAATGAATTCCAGGCAATTTCCGAAGAACAAAAGGAGAAAAAGATAGGGAGAGGGATTTATCCATTACTTGACCAGTGGTATCTCCCGGCTGTAGGGTCAGTCGTTATAGACCAGATATTGACGGACATACCCTACCCCATTAAAGCAGCATGGATACAGACAACCAATACTTTCGCTTGCTCGGCTGCCGATGCGAAGAGAGTCTATGAGGCTTTCAAGAAACTTGACTTTATTGTTGTTGTCGATCTGTTCATGACCCCCACTGCTATGGCCTTTGCTGATATCGTGCTTCCTGCCGCCACCTATGCTGAAAGAGATGGAATTGCATTGACGGGTGGAAATTCGATCTTTGTCGGTACGACCAACAAGGCCATCGAACCTGTAGGTGAATCCAAATCTGACATGGAAATCATTCTTGAACTGGGCAAAAGGCTTAATCCGCAAGTGTGGCCGTGGAACAACGTTCAAGATATGTTTAGTGCGGTGATTAAATCGATGGAGATCACGTTTGAAGAACTTAGGGAGAAGGGCTTTGCTTATGACACATTTGAGTATAAAAAGTATGAGAAGGGATTATTGCGCCCAGATAAGCAAGCCGGTTTCAACACTCCTACAGGAAAGATAGAGTTGTACTCTACCGTGTTTGAAAAATGCGGTTTAGATCCCCTCCCTTACTTTGAGGAACCTCCGGAAAGCCCTGTGAGCACGCCAGAGATTTCCAAAGATTATCCATTGGTTTTAACCACGGGGGCTAAGTCTTGGGGATTCTTTCATTCAGAGCATCGACAAATTCCTATCCTGCGCTATATGAATCCAGATCCGATAACGGAAATTTATCCGGAGACGGCTGAAAAACTGGGAATAAAGGATGGAGACTGGATATATATAGAAACCCAGCATGGGCGATGTCAGCAAAGGGCTAAACTTACTGCGGGGATCCATCCGCGAGTGATTCATTCTCAGCATGGATGGTGGTTTCCAGAGAAGCCAGGGCCAGAACCCAGCCTATTTGGAGTATGGGAATCGAATATCAATCTCCTGCTTCCTTCCGGATGGGTGGGTAGATCGGGTTTTGGGTACCCCTTTAAGTCTCAGATGTGTCGAGTGTACAAGAAAGAGGAGTCCTAAATGCCAAAGTACGGCCTACTCATAGACTATGATTTTTGTACTGGTTGCCACGTCTGTGAAGTTGCCTGTAAACAGGAACATAACCGACCTCCTGGAGATTGGGGCATACATGTCATGGAGGTTGAACCTAAAATAGCGGGGGGAAAATTATACTACTTTCCATTTCCTACCGATCATTGTAATTTGTGCGGTAAACGCATTGCCAAGGGCCTGCAGCCTGCTTGCGTTCAACATTGCCAGGCAAATGTGATGAAATTTGGTAAAATAGAAGAACTTATCAATTATATCCAAGGAAAAACAAAAACAGTACTCTGGGTACCCCATTAAATCAGAAACAGTTGTTCTTTTCGAAGCCGAAGATAGGTTAAGAAAAGAAAAAGGGGGGTCTACAATATTCAGCATCCTGGAGATCGATGTCACTCTAATCGGAACGGATATGCCGATCATGGAATCAACCTTACATTCTTTGTTCTTTGAATAATCTAAAAGAGTAAATAGGAGGTCTCTTATGGGAGGGAGAAAAAAAAGAATCCCTATGGATTGCGCTTCATGCAAATTGGAAGTGGCCAAGAAGGTATGCATGGCCAAAGAAGACACCGGCTCTACGGGCTGTCCAACATTGACACAAAAGAAGATTCTTGATCGGTCTAATCGAGAGTACGAACATTCCAATGTCAAGGAATTTGCCAGACAGGCATCTATTCAGGAAGGGGAATGCTATGCCAATCGCCACCAGCGGCCCTATGTCATGCAACCGACCAAGACCCGTATGGAAGAGATTATTGAGTTTTCGAGGAAGATGAAGCGCAGAAAGCTCGGACTTGCTTTTTGCATCGGTCTTGCCAAAGAGGCTTCTGTGGTGCAGGAGATTTTTAGAAAGAAAGGGTTCGAGGTGATCTCGATTCTCTGTAAAGCTGGGAGAACCTCGAAAGACTGGGTCGGAATCAAAGATGAGGAAAAGATTTTCCGGGGGACAGAGGAGTCTATGTGCAACCCTATCTTCCAGGCCAAACTGTTCAATGAGGAGAAAACGGATTTGAATATTCTTCTTGGCCTCTGCGTTGGGCACGACTCCCTTTTTTTCAAATACGCAAAGGCACCGACGACGGTTCTCGCTGTGAAGGATCGGGTTACAGGCCACAACCCCCTTATACCGATTTATCTCTCGACTTCTTTTTACCAAAAGCTGCGGCATCTTGAAATTTCGTGAAAAAGACCAGGAGGATTTAGAATGCAGGGATAGTATGCCTGCTTCAGGGGAACACTGACAAAAACGGAGGTATCAATGGAATTTAGAGAGCTTATCACGATGGCAGAGGAGAATTTGAAAACCAAAGAGGGGGAAGGGAGAGAGACTTAGTAGACCATGGATCATCGGAAGCCCTTGGATAAAGGTTTCCGCCGCTGAAACGCAGTGGGTGACCAGCCCGTCCCCTGGGCGGAGTTATGAGTGCGTTTATAACTGAGGGATTACAAAATCTCGTTTTTCACACTTGACAGGTGAGGGAGTTCGCTTTAGAATAGACTTAAGAAAAGGAGGTGAGGTCCATGAGATGGATGTTCCCCCATGCAACCCATTGTTCGACCTGCGGATCGATACGCTGGTCCTGAGCATGACGTAAAACGGCTCATCAGAACATATCAATATCTTTTAAGGCCGGTAATTTTTCGCCGGCCTTTTTTATCACCCTTGACAGTTAGGCTTTCGATTTTTATGATTTGGATCGATAGTTAAATGGTCATGGGTGACGACGCTCGTATCGAAGCAAGAGGCTTGACCGGCAAGCGCCCCTCCCGCCAAAGCGGGATAGAGGGAGCGCAATATGAATGACATTTCATCTCCGGGAAGCCCCGTCCTATGGACAGGGAGGCTTGAAATTAGAAGCTCGAACATAAAGTATCATTAGACGGGCCTCGATACGAGCTTCAAAAACGACAAACAATGGTTTTCTTAAGAGTGATTTGACCCAAGACCTAACCCCTCAACGAAACGGGCGTCTTTACCCTTACCGTTAGACTTTTATTCTCGATCCACTCAAGGGGAGGCTAAACCACTATGCCGGAACCTGAAGTTCCGAATTCAGAAGAACCGGAGGGGCTTTCCCACTCTTTTCTGCCCTATGTGGGGCCGCTCCTTTTTCTCGTCGGGATATTCTTCGTCAACTTTCTTTCGAGGGTCATTCTCTCTCCCCTGATGCCCACGGTGGTGGGAGATCTGAAGATAGGGCACGATGAGGCAGGGGCCTTCATTTTCCTCATCACGCTGGGATATTGCGTGGGATTGTTTTTCTCCGGTTTCGTCTCTTCCCGCTTCAAACATCGAAGGACGATCATCTTGTCTTCATTTGCAATAGGGGGAGCTCTCTTTTTGATCGGTGCGACCCGTCACCTCTGGGGGATTCGATTTGGACTATTCTTTTTTGGATTGGCGGCTGGAATCTATTTTCCCTCCGGAATATCAACCTTAACGAGTTTAGTCAGTCAGCGCCATTGGGGAAAGGCCATTGCTATTCATGAACTGGCTCCGAATCTCGGGTTTGTTATTGCTCCTATTCTTGCGGAGGTTCTCTTGCGATGGTGTTCATGGCAGGGCATATTGATCATCATCGGGGTGGCTTCTTTGATGTCGGGAACGGTCTTCGCTCTCTGGGGAAAAGGGGGGGATTTCTCCGGTGAAGCCCCTAATTTAAGGACCTTAAAGAGCCTGCTAAAAGAACCCTCTTTATTGCTGATGATGTTTTTTTTCTCGTTAGGTGTGGGCGCGAGTCTCGGCGTCTATTCGATGCTTCCCCTCTATCTGGTTTCGGAGAAAGGGATGGATCAGACCCTGGCGAACACATTGCTTGCCATTTCGAGAATATCGCCCCTGATTACTGCCTTTCTTGCAGGGTGGATGACAGACCGGTTAGGCGTAAAAAAGACCTTGAAAATTGTCTTTTTGACTGCAGGCTTAGCCACGGCGATGATCGGAATAGTGTCGGTGCCATGGATCATCCCGGTCATCTTCCTTCAACCCATCCTTGCCATGGCTTTCTTCCCCGTGGCTTTTGCCGCCCTTGCAAGGATAGGCTCCCCTCATCTCAAGAATGTAGCCGTCTCGTTAACCGTTCCGCTGGGTTTTCTCATAGGGGGAGGGGTGGGGACTGCCGGTCTTGGCCTGGCCGGAGAGGCAAAATTATTTTTTCTCGGATTCATTGTCTTCGGAGGGTTGATTTTCGGAGGGGGTGGATTGGTAAAATATCTGAAATTGGCCGATGAGAAAAGATAAGCGTTCCCTCTCATGCCGGATGATCATTCCCATGATTGCCAAGGAAATGGAATATTGGAAAGATGGAATTATTCCGACCCTCTTTCTTTTGCCATCTTTTGCCGCGCCAGAATCTCTTCCGTCCGGCTCTTATCCTTAAAGGCATCGTTCCGGTTCGCCTCTTCGACACTGAGAGTTGCATCGGTATTGCCCGACCAGCGTCGGCAGAGATATAGGCTCTCATAGATCCGTCCGATCCGGTATTCCCTGCATATTCGCAGTGCGGCCGCATAATCCTCACCGTAACTTACATTGAGAAATCCGATTTTCCGCATGAAACTGGTGTTAAATGCGCGCGGCGCGCCCAGGCCATTGATGCGCAACGCATTGTTATGACCGTTCTCATCGGTCCATTCTCGGTGGTCGATAAGGCCGGGCGGGATCTCCTCCAACCCCGAATCGACGAGGGTATAGGAGCCGATCACCATGGCGTAATTCCCCTGACGGAGCATGTCAACCATCTTCTGCAGAGTTTGGTTGTCTATGTAAAGATCATCCGAATCGAGTTGGACAGCATAACGGCCACAATCTTCATGGCGAAGAGCCTCATTCCAGCAGCCTCCGATCCCAAGATCAGTCCTCTCCGGGACGATGTGCTTGAGTTGAGAATAGTTCCTGGCAAGGCTGGAGAGGATGGCGGTTGTTCCGTCTTTTGAGTGGTTGTCCACGACAATGATGTTGAATGGAAAATCCGTTTCCTGTGACAGACCGCTTTTTATAGCCTCGGTAATCGTTTCTCTCCTGTTCCGGACAGGGATGATCACGGAGGCTTCCACTGGAAAGGGTCCGTTGGCCTGATCGACTTCCTTGAAATGAGGCGGCAGATAGGCTCCGATATTCTTCAGGTAATCCGTGAAGACAGTCTCCATTTCCTTCTGGACTGCTCGATTTCGGGGATCGACATATGAAAATAATTTATCCTGTAGGGGCAATTCATGAATTGCCCCTACGTTCCTGATGACAGTATAAAGCGGCTCCTGCAGATGATAGATAGAGTGGTCGATTGAAACCTTGAGGCGAAGATCATAGAGGCCGGCAAATTTAACTTCTGGGATGGGACCGTATTTTTTCAGGGCTTTCCGGACGGCGTGGACCGAGAAGAGAATCATGGCCCCAAAGTCAAAATCATCACGGACACTTCCCGATTGATAGTCATTGAGCGGATGGTTGGTTTTCCCTTGTTCGCTTTGGTCATAGAAATCGGAATAGACCAGGCCTGCTTTTGTGGACTCAGCTGTCTCCAGAAATCTCTCCAGGATTTTAGGTTCGGTCGAAATTTGCTGAGCCTCCGGTAAAAGTAGAAGGTGCTTTGTTCGGATTCCATCCAGAATCAGGCTGATTGTTTTATGAGAGGGAAGGGGTTCTGTGACAAGAAGATATCGCTTATCCATATTGAAATGAACCGGCTCCTGACTCAAAATCATAATCCGCTCGACCAAGTGTGATTCCTTTAGAGAAAGCAGGATTTTCTTGAAAAAGGGTTCTGGCCTGTAAGGGATGACGATGGTGAAAGGCTTCAAGAATGTCCTCCCTTTTGCTCGATTACCCCCTGACACCCAATGGCAAGTTTCTGGAGACAGGGAAGGGATACCGCCCGAGAAGCCGCAAGATGAAGATTTTGAACTCCAGCAGGGATATGCTCAAGAAAAGATTTAAGCCCTTTCTTGAGGCCCAAAAATCCATAGGCCCCGAGGGCTTGCATGAGACGCTGTGCCGAAGCCTCCCAGAACATCTTCTGAAAATCTTCCCAGCTCAAGTCCTGCTTGGAAAGGTTGTAATAATAAAGAAGCAAGTCCATCCTCTGGTCACCATTGAATTCGACATAAGGGTCGCATAGAAGAGAGCCGAGATCGTAAAAGAGGCATCCAAAGCGCATTCCCTGGAAGTCGATGAGGAAGGGCTCTCCGTCACGAACCATTACATTCTGAGATTGGAGATCCCGATGGATTAGACAGCGCCTGGCTTTTAAAAGCCGCTCTGCAAGGCTGGAAAGCTCTGCCTCAAGTCTTTTCTCAAAAGAAGGCTCAAGCTCAACCCCGCAGACATTCCGGACGAAATGTTCCCTGAAGTAATCCTGTTCCCAGCGATAAAGATCAGAGCCAAAGCCCCCCATGAGCTTCACATGTGTCGAAGGAAAGTCTTTTTCGGGGAAGCAGTGGAGGTTGCGCACGATGGCAAGTGTTTTTTGATAAAGTGATCTCCGAGTCTCCCAGGGCGTTTTTTTAAGAGACCACAGATCGGTATCCCCGAGGTCTTCCATGACAATGAGACAAACGGCTGGATCATGCCGGATCAGCCGGGGTGCCGGGACATCGATGTCACGGAGAAATACAGCAATGCCGGCGTAGCAGGTGTTTTCGACACGCTTTGGGTCATAATGGATCAGGATGGCTGAATCTTTACGGTCCCATGTCAGCCGGTAAAAAGTCCTGTCCGAACCTCTCCCTTCCAATGGAGCAAGTTCTATAGAAACGGACTCTGAAAGCCCAAGCCCCTCTCGCGCAAAACGGATCATGTCATCATATTTCGGATTGCGGAATTCGGATTGCGGAATCATTTATCCATACACAGCGAAATTAATCGCATCAAGGTTCCGTCATTCCGCCCCGATTTTCATCGGGATAAACTCCAGCAGGAATCCAGGAAAAGACTGGATTCCGGGTCAAGCCCGGAATGACAAACTGCTCAAGACTTATGTCGTCATGTATAAAATCCTCAGTCTTGCACGGCATTTTCTTAGATTATTTTTACGCTATGCGCTCTGCTCTATGCCCAATGCCCTTTTATTCTTTTGTAGGCATCGATGGAGCCGATGTCGTGCCACTCGCCCTCGTCTAAGACGATCCCCCGGATTGATCCCGGTTTTTCAACAATTCTTCTAATAAATGCAGTGACAATAGATTCAATTTTTCCGGCCACAAGAAACCTGAGGAACGATGTCCCGACAGTATAGACCCCAGCAAAGAGACAGCTTTGAACTCCCGGGTTCCCGAGGGTGTGCCGGAGATCGCATATCTCGCCCGCCTCATTAATGTTCACATTGAGAAGAGGACCGCTGCTTCGCAGGGCAAGCGTTGCCTCCGGTTGCTTCTCTTCATGGGCCATTAGAAGCCTTTGCAATGGAAGGTTCGTCAGCACATCGCCATTGTAACAGAAAATGACCTCATCTTCGTCCAGAAGATCTTCAATGTTTTTTAGCCCTCCTGCCGTATCCAGAAGGACGGGCTCGTAACGAAAGATGATAGGCACGCCACGCCATTCCCTGTCAGGGAACTTTTCCAGGTAGACTTCTGATAGATGATGGGTGTTCACGATGAAGCGATCGACGCCGACTTTGATGAGAAGATCCATTGCATAGGTGATGAGGGGACGCCCTCCGATCTCCAGGAGCGGCTTCGGGCATTTCTCAGTCAGAGGTCGGAGCCGTGTTCCAAGTCCGGCGCCAAGGATGAAGGCAGTTTTAAATCGTCGTCTCTTCATAAAAATAATTGGGGAGATAAGGAGGTCAGGAGATAGGGTGAAAGAGCCCGTTTGTCCTGGTTTACTCCCCATCTCCCTGTCACCCCATCACCTCATTCTTTTTTTCCCGAACTCAGGATCAATTTTTATGAGCCCTGTTACGATGAAACCCGGGATCGTGGCGGCCATGACCCAGAGAAAGAAGTTCGGATAACCCATCTGTTCCTGGAGCCAGCCGCTGAACATGGCGGGCGCCATCATGCCCAGCGCCATGATTCCAGTGGCGATGGCGTAGTGAACCGTCTTGTACTCACCCTCTGATACCATAATCATGAACATTGTGTAGGCCGCAAAGCCAAAACCATAACCGAATTGCTCCCCAGCGACACAGAGGTTGATCAAATAGATATTGCCTGGCAAGGCTTGTGAGAGATAGACATAGACTAGGTTCGGCAGATGGAGAGCGCAGACCATGATCCATATCCAGAACTTGAGCCCTTTTCTGTAAATGGCATACCCGCCAAGAAGTCCCCCAAGCATAAGTGAAATAATTCCCACCGTGCCGTAGATGATTCCCACTTCAGATGTGGTGAGCCCCAGCCCCCCCTTTGCGCGAGGGTCGAGTAAAAAGGGCGCGATGATCTTGACGATCTGGGTTTCTGCAAACCGGTAGAAGAGGAGGAAAACAAGAATGGTAACGATGCCCTTTTTTCTAAAGAAGAGGCCAAAGGTGTGGAGGAACTCCAGAGCGAAGGATGTTGAAGGTTTGCGACATGCCGGACGATCTGAAGCCGGATAAGGAAGAATAAAAGAATGATAAAGGAAAAGGGTCGAAAACACGCAAGCCGCCGCAAAGAGGGCAATCGCCCAGGCCATGGGAATATCGTAACCACTTCCTTCCAGGGCGCCCGCAAGGATGACCAGGCCGCCCTGAGTGGCGATCATGGAGATACGATAGAAAGTCGTTCGCACTCCGACAAAAGCGGCCTGGTGATGCTCCCGAAGCCCCAGCATGTAAAAACCATCCGCCGCGATGTCATGGGTTGCCGAACTGAAGGCCATCAGCCAGAAGGAGGCAAGGGTATACTGAAAGAAATATGAAGTTGGAATGGTGAACGCCACGGAAGCCAGTGACGCTCCGATGATCAGTTGCGTCAGAAGAATCCAGTGGCGCTTCGTCCTGAAAAGGTCGACCAAAGGGCTCCAGAGCGGTTTGATGACCCAGGGAAGGTAAAGCCAGCTTGTATAAAGAGCGATGTCGGTGTTTGAGATGCCAAGTCGCTTATAGAGGACGACTGAAACCGTCATCGCCATGGTATACGGGATTCCTTCTGCAATGTATAGAGAAGGAACCCAGGCCCATGGATTTCGCGATGTTGGTTTCTGTTTCTTCCCGTTCTTCCAATATTCCATCATTCCAATATTCCATTATTCCAACATCATTTCTTCAGTAGATTTTCTTTATCTCCACCCCTGTGAAATAATGCCTCAGAATTTCCTCCGCTGAAAACCCTTGAATTGCCATGACAGCGGCGCCGATCTGACAGAGTCCCACGCCGTGCCCCCAGCCGGCCCCGTGAAGGATAAATCGGCCAGCTTCAGCCGTGACAATGAAGGCGCTGCTGTAAAGATGACTCCAGGAGAGCCAGCGCCTTATTTCGAGTTCCTTCCCCACGACCATACTTTTCTTCGAACCGACGATTTGCAATCGGGCGATTCGGCCTGAAGGACCACGGTTAAGGGGTGCGATTTCCTTCAGGGTTCCGAAATCAAACCCCGATTTCTCTCGAAGGATCTCTTCAAGTTCTGTCCGCGAATATTCGATCCTCCATCGGAAAAAATTTTTTGTCTCCTGGTCAAAGCCCGGGAGTATCTTTTTAAGAAGAGTTTCATCCGTTGTATGGCAGTAGGCCTCCGGGGTCGAAAGCATCCAGCGTGAAGCCTCTTCCTCTGTCCTGATCTGCCGATGAGGAAACGGCGCGTCCGAAACGGGTGTCAGATATGGGATTTGTTTGTCATCCCAGGCGGTGTCGAAGCCTTCCGTAATCCCTCCGCAGGCCTTGGAATATCTGGCATCACAGACTTCATCTTGAAAAATCATCACCCTCCCGTGCGTTTTTCGGACCGCTTCCTGGGCCCGTTCGGATACGATCTTCTTGACGCCCTGGTAACGTTGGCAGTGATCATCGCTGCAGACATCGAAGATGTCATGGTCCTGCCGGCCATACCATCGAATGGTCTCTCCTTCGGTGATCTTTTCGGTTTGTTTAGATGGCCTTTTTGACTCCTCTTTCCGATCAAGCGCCGCCAGGAGCCAGCTCCGGGACAGGATGGCATGAGCCTTCAGAAATTCCATCGGGGCTTCCCCACCCATCTCCGAAGAGATCACACTTACCAGATAATCCTCCAGGGGGATTTCATTGATGGCGCAGATCATTCCCTCCTGGCGGAGCCGGAGAATAAGGTCCCCCTGAAAGGTTTGGTCTTCCGTCCTCTCCCAGTGGAAACGGCTCCCGATGGTGACATTGAAGAGAGAAAAAAATGAGTCTTTTCCGGCGGTGAGCTTGATCAATGGAAAGCGAAAAATTTGGCGATGAGCCTGATCAAAAAGGACAACCGTTTCTTCCGTGACCTTTGCCGTAAACCTGCCCGAAACCGGGCCAAATTCCTCTCCGAAGAAACACCCATCCAGATGGCCTGATATTTCGCCTTGCCTATCCATAATTCCCACAGTGATCTTTGGGGGAGAGTTCATTGATTCCATCATCCCGGACTATCCAAAACTTATTACTTCTTCAAAGGTTTTGTCAAATAAACAATTGGGGACGGGTCCATATTTATGGCGATCGAATAAGACTTCAAATTTTATCCTCAATTCCTTTTCTTCAAGGGGTTGGGAGATTTTACTCCATTGCTATTTTGTCTTTGTTGTGATAAAAAATTTTATGTGGAACACGATCTAAGGGAAAAGGAGTTTCTCATCCTTCTTGGTGAGGACTGCAGGATCCGACATTATCATGGAAGGATGAAACAACAAGTAGTGGAATTTATGGTCCAGTTAGAGATCCATGTAAAAGGGGAATGGAAACCTGTCATTCGGTATGATACAGCTCACGGGTTCGCCCATAGAGATACCTATTCGGGTCATGGCAACGTTGAGAAGACCCCTCTATTTGTTGGGGATTTTAATAGCACTTTGGCATTTGCTGAATTTGACATTAGGTCAAATTGGGAACTATATCGCGAAAGGTTTTTGAGGGAGGTATTTGAAAATGACTGATAAAGAATTTTTTGATAAGAGCCTTACATTAAGTTTTGAGTTTAGCAGATATATTATAGCTCACCCAGAGATGGAGGAAAAGATTCCCAGAGGAGCACTTGTTATATTACTTTTAGAGGATGACCCCGTTTTCAATAAACGGGCGATGGAATTAGCACAAACCAATAAAGAAGTGAGCCAACCTGTGGTTGTTGTAAGAATTCAGAAACTTCTTCCTCCTACGGAATCTCGTCTTGTTAATCCAAGGTTGGAAATGGTCTCCAATCCGTAAAGTTCCACAATTGGGGACGGGTTCATATTTCAGACCTCCGAATAAACCTGAATAAACCTTAAATGTGAACCCGTCCCCAATTCATATTCACTTTGTGAAGGTCACCGTAATTTCCCTTTTCGATCCTTCACGGAGGATGGTCATTGCGATCTCTCTTCCCGGGTCTTTTCCGGCCACTGCATGGTGGAGATCCTTTAATTGAATGATTTCTTTTCCGTTGACAGAAAGAATTTGGTCTCCCGGAAGCAACCCCGCCTTTTCTGCCGGGCTCTGCGGGATAACCCGCTCAATCCATACCCCCCTGGGTTCTTCCCTCTCTTTCAAGACAACGCCGATCCTCGGTCTCTTCTTATCGGACGGAGTTGGCTGGGTGATCCAGAGGTAATTGGCCAGAGGTAAATTCGTTTTGGCAAAGGCGAGATCCTGATTCAGGTCGCTTTTCCATTCCTTCAGCACAATGGTCCGATAGGGAAGGGGCGTTCTACGGTGGAATCGTTTCGGGATTCCAAAATCGAAAACCACATGCCCGCTGCCCGTAATCACCACAACGGTCTTTCCTTCGCCATCAGAGGATTTGAGGAAATCAGAGAGGGCTTCTGCCATGCCTTCATCCCACAGACATTGAGCCTGGTAGAAATGTTCAAAACCCTCCGCCGAGCCGCCCTGATGGCCCTTGAAGATGGATCGAATATAGGAGCGATGTTCCTTGTCCGTGAGTTCCATTTCGGGGAGGTTTTTCTTATCCTCAGGGGAGAGTCCCTTGATTCCCTTCTGGGCAACCTTTCTCACCAGGTCCTTGGGGACATTGAGGGCAAGGACTTTGAGACGACGGTTTTTTGCCTCATCGAGGATTCCCTTGTAAAGCTCATATTCCATTCCCCATGTCGCTTCCCAATGAATCTCCTTGAGAAACTCCTCTTCGGCGAGGGACCCTTGACTCCATCGGTCCAAGATGGGTTGCTGAGATCTTTCAAACATCTCCATCGCCACAACGACCTCTTTCCCCCTTTCTAAAAGGGCTCGAAGAACCATTAATTGATTCCGGTGATGTTCGGGCTGATCATGGCTTTCTCCCATGAAGATCACCTTCGCCTTATGGAGGTCATCCAGGAGTTCTCCGGAGGAGATTCGATCTCCTTCCGGAAGCCTGATGATTTCCTCATGGCCGATGGGAGGCTTTATCGCCGGCATTTTTGAAACCCAGGAAGGAAGAGTCGGTCTCTTCATGCAGCCAAGGGGGAGGAGAAGAAGGAGGGAGGCGATGGACAACCGCACAAAGAGATTTCTCATGGAGTAAATTATAACACTCCGGCCTTAAGAGTTGAAAGGGGGGAGAGCCATCCTTGAAACATAAAGGAGAATTGTGGTATTCATTGAAGGAAAGGCCAATTTCTAAAAGAGGTTAGAGAGAGATGAAACACCAGAAAATAATCGGATTCATTTTATTGATTTCTTTTTTGGCCTGGGGTTGCGCCGTAGACCGATCCTCCAGGAAGGAATCCGAACCCCAGAAGATGGTCATCGAAAGAGAGTCTTCAGAGAGTTGTGAGGCGTCGGTGGAAAGAATCAAAAACCTTGAGGAGTCTATCTCCAAGCTTCGCTCCGAGATCGTATTCCTGGAAAAGCATTTCAAAAATATTCAGGCCCGCCCGCCTCTTTCTTCCTATAAGCTTCCCAAAGAAGTGACCTTATGTGGAGAGAGAATTCTCCTGGAGGACAGAAATGTCTGGGAAAATCTGGACAGGGAATTCATCGTGGCTCTGGATAGTCACGCTCAGATCCTCTTATGGATGAAGCGGGCGCGCCGCTACTTCCCCCATATCGAAAAGAGGCTGAAAGAGCTGAACCTCCCTGACGACCTGAAGTATGTCGCCATTACGGAGAGCAGCCTGCGGCCTCATGCGGTCTCTTCCTCCGGAGCGGCAGGGATCTGGCAATTCATCCCCTCCACAGGGGAAAAGTATGGAATGAGGAGAAACAAGACCATCGATGAGCGTTTCGACTTTTTTAACGCAACGGAGGGCGCGCTGACCTATCTGAAAAACCTCCATCAAGAATTCGGTGACTGGACCCTGGCGATGGCGGCCTATAATGCGGGAGAAAACAGGATCAGGAGGGAGATCGAATTCCAGAAAACGAGGAGCTATTTTTACCTCGATCTTCCGATGGAGACAGAGCGATATGTCTATAAGATTGCGGTGGCAAAGATCATCCTCTCCGATCCCGGAAAGTATGGTTTTTATCTTGATGATAGCGAATATTATGATCCTTTTCAGGCGGAAAGGGTCCAGATCGAGGTGAAACAACCCCTCCCGATTATGGAGGCGGCCAGGGCGATTGGATTTTATTACAAAGTGATTAAAGAGATGAACCTCCATTTCCAGGAGGAGACGATTCCCGCAGGCATTCAATTTCTCAATCTGCCTCCCGGGACCTCCGAGCAATTCTGGATTTTTTTTAATCATTGGAGGAAGGAACTGGAAGGCAAGTAGTCGTAATCCCTCAGTTATGGGGCGATCGACTGTTACTGTAACCTGTAACTCAGCCCTTCAGGGCTGATGAATCAGGGCTAAAGCCCTGAGTTACATATTTGGCGTAAGGATTTAGCATTCGAAACTGAGGGGTTACAAGTAGTCTCTTAATTTTTATTGAAATTGTTCAACAAAAAGAATATCCTTTCTCCAGGAAGAAAGGTCGGCGCGGGTGGAAAAGGAACGGATCTTAATCGTTGATGATGAGGCCCTCATTCTGGATATGGTTGCCTCCTATGTGAGCCATATCGGTTTTGAGGCGATGACAGCCAAAAATGGGAAGGAGGCATTGGAGCGATTAAGGAATGAGCCCTTCACCATTTTAATCAGCGACATTAAGATGCCTGAGATGGATGGGTTTGAATTGATGAAGACGGTGCGGAACGAATTTCCCGACATCCATATGATTGCCATGACCGGCCATGGAGTCTCCTATACGTTCACAGACGTGGTTGAATGCGGAGCGACGGATTATGTTCCCAAACCCTTCTCCCTCGATGAGATGAGGGCCAAATTGAACCGGGTGGTTCGTGAGAGAGGGCTCCTCAGGGATTTGAAACAGAAATCAATGGAACTGGAAAAAGCGAATGAAGATCTTAAAAGGCTCGACAACCTGAAATCCATCTTCGTCTCAAGCGTTTCGCATGAGCTCCGGACTCCCTTGACCGTCATCAAAGAGTTTATCTCCCTCATGCTCGAAGGACACGCGGGAACCCTCACCGAAGACCAGAGGGAATATCTGGGCATCGCCCACAGAAATATTTTGCGGCTGACGAACCTCATCGATACGCTCCTGGACTTTTCGAGAATCGAGTCCGGCAAAGGCCTTCAGTTGAAGTTTGAGCCCGCCCGCCTGATGGAAGTGGTCGAAGATGCATCTTTGACGCTGGCTCACGTGTTCGAAGAGAAGAGGGTTACCCTTGAAAACCGGCTCGACCCGGATATCCCTCAGGTCTTGATCGATCGGAATCGATTGGTGGAGGTGTTGATCAACCTCATCAACAATGGAATCAAGTTCACCCCGACCGGAGGCAGGATCACGATCGATACGAAAGGGCTCACTGAAAAACGGGACTACCTGAAGGTCGTGGTGAGCGATACAGGCATCGGGATTCCCCCGGAAGATTTACCCAGAGTATTTGACCGATTCTATCAGGGACAGAGCACGGGAATCTCCATGGGATCGGGCCTGGGACTCGCCATTACCAAAGAGATCATCGAGGGGCATCAGGGTTCCATCCAGGCAGAGAGCCGGCTGGGGAGCGGCACTTCATTCGTCTTCACTCTGCCCCTTCTTGGAGTGAATAACATCTTTCAGCTTCTCATCCAACCGATGCTGGAGGAGGCTGAAAAGGATGAGCTCTTTTTTTCAATGATCCGGGTAAAGTTCTGGGACCCGAAGATGAAACGGGAAATGGCGCTGAGCCATGACTCCTGGGGAAGCGTGAAATATGCGCTCCAGAAGATGGTCCGTTCGGTCGACACCATCGTCCCTTTCCCAAACAGCTTGATTTACATCTTCTCATTCATTGACGAGAAGCTGGCCAGGGAGATTGGCGAAAGGATTGAGGTGAAGTTGACTCAGGGGGGATATGTTCCAAAGGGGACAGAGGTCCAATTCAAAACTTATTCCTACCCTCAGGAGGTCGGTTCCAAAGAAGAGTTTTTAAAAGGGTGCCGTCAGCTCATCAAGATGGAGTAGGCCCTTTCGCAAGGGGAGAGATCGATGAAGCAGATCATTGTTGTCTGTGTCCTGCTGGCCTTTACAGTGGCCTGTGATGGCAAGCCTTCTTCCTCACCTGGAAAGCCCGAAGTTTTTCCGGTTCCAAAAGTTACTGTGGAAAAAGAGAGGGTGGAGAAGACGGAGCCTCTTCCTCCTGAGGTGAAGATCAAGTTGAGGCGGGACGGGAAAGATAACTATTCCTGGGAGCTGAGCGGTTCGGATGCGGATCAGATTTTAAAGGTGAATGAAAAACTGAGAAAAGGGCTGGGTGGGGAACAACAAAAATAGAAGAAAGCAATAAGCAGTCAATACGGGAGAAACGCCTGGGCAAGAAACGACTGACAACAGACAACCCACCGCAGACGAAGGAGGTCTTGAAATAGTATGGAAGCGTATTTTGAGCAGATTTTTAAGGAACTTCCCTTCGGACTCGGCGTTGCTATGCTCATCTTTCTGGGAATCCTTCTGGTCATCTGGCTTCTCCTTCCCCTCTGGGTGTTATTCATCCAATGGAATACCGGAAAGATCAGAGATGAGATCCGAAGGCTCGCTGACCAGATCGAGAAAAGGGGGTCGGATGAGAAAGAGAGATATGTCTCCGGACCGAAGGATTAAGACGATCCTCTTCCTTCTTCTTTTTTTCCTGGTCGACCTTGCTTATTCCCAGGGCCTCCCAAAGATTCCCCTTTACATCAAAGAGAAAGAGATTCAGGTGGAGGTGGCCAGGACCCCGGAGGAGAGAGCCGTCGGATTAATGGGCAGAAAACATCTGGGGAAGGAAGAGGGGATGCTTTTTATCTTCGAGGAGGAGGGGTATCATAGTTTCTGGATGAAAAACACCCTCATCCCCCTCAGCATTGCCTTCATCGACAGGGAGAGCCGAATTGTAAAGATCACGGATATGAAACCCCTGACCCTGACCTCTCATCCGCCGCCCAAACCGGTCCTCTATGCCCTGGAGATGAATGAAGGGTGGTTTTCTCGAAACGGGATCCGGGTGGGGGATATCGTGAGGTTTTCGCGATAGTTCGGAGATTTATTTAGAGATTTTTTACTCCGAACTCTGAACTCAAAACTTTTGTTTTAATAATCTCCCCTCCAACAGCAGAGACAGAGTTTTTCACGGGGGAGACCGATCGCTTCCACCATATCCTCAATTTTTTGGTATTTCAATGTGGTTGCTCCCAGTTCCTTCCCAATCCAATCCACCATCCGTTTGTATTTTTTTGACCGCTGGTCGATATATTCGCTGACATCTTTGGTATCTTTTCTCTCGAGGGCCCGGATGGCCTTTCGAGCGACCAATTCTCCAATGGAGCGGGTCGAAAGGGCAAACCGGCATGGAAACATCAGTGGAGGACAGGCGGGTCGGATATGAACTTCTCTGGCTCCACACTCCCAAAGTTTTTTGATCGTGAAGTTCTTTAATTGGGTTCCCCTGACGATGGAGTCTTCACAAAGAACAATCCGATTTCCACGGATCACTTCTTTGACAGGAATGAGTTTCATCGTTGCCACAAGATCTCGCATTTCCTGGGAGGGGGGGGTGTAACTCCTTCCATATCCGGGCGTATATTTGACCAGCGGCCTTCGATAGGGAAATCCAGATTGCATTGCATACCCGATGGCATGACCCACGCCGGAATCAGGGACGCCTGCCACAAGGTCTGCCTGGACGTCGTCATTTTTTGCCAGAGACCTTCCGCATCGCTCCCTGACCAACTCCACACTGATGCCTTCGTAACTCGAAGCAGGGTAACCGGTATAGATCCACAGGAAGGCACAGATCTGGTTCCTCTTTTTTCCAAGCGCCTTTTCTTCCAATCCCGATTTTCCAATGAAGACGATCTCGCCCGGGTTGAGATACTTTTTGATGCGAAAACCTAAATTCAAGAAGGAACAGGTCTCTGTGGCGATGGCATACTCTCCATCTTTTTCTCCGATCACCAGAGGGGTTCGACCCAAACGGTCCCGGGCGGCATAGATTCCCTCTTTTTTCAGAAGGAGGATGGAAGCAGAACCTTTGATACGGTCATAGACTCCCTCGATCCCTTCGAGGAGGGTCGGGCCCCTGGTGATGAGTTTGGCGATCAATTCCACGGAGTTAATTCCGCGGCTTGACATCTCGCCAAAGGTCTCCCCGTTTTTGAGAAGTTCTGATCCCAATTCATTCACATTTTCTATCAGCCCCGCCACAACAATAGCAAAATTGCCGAACCTGGATCCGATGATCAGGGGCTGGGGATCCCTATCGCTGATCACTCCGATCCCCAAAGGGCCTTTCATCGTTTTATAGTCATCATAAAACTTGGATTTGAACTGACTCTTACTGATGTCATGGATGGAACGATAGAATTGCTTTCCGAAGACAGCCATGCCTCCGTATTCGGTCCCCATATGGGAATGATAATCAGTCCCGTAAAGGAGCATGTCAGCGCAGTTTTTTTTCGAGACGATGCCAAAAATTCCGCTCATAAACCCTCCGATGATTTCAATTTTCCATTAACCCAATAACAGAGAGTCCTACTCTTGTCAATGCGATTTGCGAACGGAGGGCGTCCATTGAATCATCAGGGCATCCTCGTTCCCGTAGTAGTTCGGGACGACGCCGACGATCCGGAATCCCATGCGTGAGTAAAATGCCTGCGCTCCGAGATTGCTCCTTCTCACCTCGGCCTGCAACCTTTTCAGATGAGGAGTCTCCATCGCCTTTCGGAGAAGTTCTCTCCCGATCCCCTTTCTTCTCCCCGAGGGAACAACGGCAAGAGAGATGATATGTCCCTCCGGAGAGAAGATGATGTAACCCCAGATCCGATCCTCTCTGCCATCGGTGGTTCCGGTATAGACAAGAAAATGTTCAGGGTAAAGGGAGTGGAGGCGGATGAATGTCATCCGGTCGTAGGGGGATTTCGGGAAGGATTCCCGTTCGATTTTGAGAATGGCGTTGAGATCTGAGAGGGAGAAGGGCCGGATCATCAATCTTTTTTCATTCCGGAGATAATGGAGGCAACCCCTCCCGTCAGTTGCCGGGAGAGCACATTTGCCAATCCTGATTTCCTCATCAATCCCTCATACTCTTCGGCATATCGAAAATGAAGGACGGATTCGGGAAGATAGGCATAGGCGTTTCTATCGCCGGAGATCAACCCGCCGACTCGTGGAAGAATCCTTTTAAAATAAACTGGATAAAGCCTTCTCATCAGCCCTTTCTGCGGGAATGTAAATTCAAGGATCACGACCTTCCCGCCCGGTTTGACCACACGAACCATCTCGGAAAGAGCCTGTTCCTTCTCCACAACATTTCTTAGACCAAAAGCGATCATTGAACCACTGAAGGTGTTTTCTCGGAAAGGGAGGGACAGGGCATCTCCGAGGCCGAGGCCGCCCTTCCGGCTAAGCCCTTTCGTCGAAAGTTTTTCCCGGGCTCTCCTGATCATCGGTTCTGAGAAGTCGAGCCCGAAGACATTTCTTTCGTGATCCTCCTGACGGATGATTTCAATCATCACATCTCCTGTGCCGGTGGCAATATCGAGCATCCAGCCCTTGTATCCCTTGAATTCCCGGACTGCCATCTTCCTCCAGTAGAGGTCTCTCCCCAGGCTGAGAAGGCGGTTGAGAAGATCGTAAGTGGGAGCGATATTGTTAAAGAGATTCCTAATCGATTCGGGATGGAAGGAGTAAGTTTTCATTTGAGTTTCGTCCAAATAGGTCGTTGGAAAAGTCAAATTGGCTCCAACAATGTCATGCTGAACTTGTTTCAGCATCTCATATCATCGATGAGCTATAAGACCCTGAACTGAATTCAGGGTGACAGCCCGGGACTTTTTCAGCAACTTATTAATGATAACAGAAGGGTCAGTATACGGCAATTGACAACCCCTTTTATAGAAAGTAAAATATTCTCAACGGTGATTAGGAAGCCAGGAATCCTGGCAGCCAGGGGAAAAATTCCCTGCCGCAGGTCCTTTGGCCCTGGTTTTTTCATGGCTTCATGGTTTCCTTATTAGGAAAATGAAAACAAAAGGCTTTATCCCCTCCCTCATCATTTTAATTCTATTTGTCACCCCCTGCCACGGAATGATGTATAGGTGGGTGGATGAGAAAGGGACGCTCCATTTTTCCGATGATCTTTCAAAGGTTCCGGAGAAATACCGCTCCGATGCTGAAATGCGGAAACCTCCAAAAGAGATGAAAGAGGTTTCTGTGCCGGAGGCTCGGGAGAAGCCCAAAACAGCCCCCGGGATCACTTCTCCTCCAGGGACAGTCGAAACTCAGGGATATGAAGTGAATCTTTTCCGGAGGCATGAGCTGTGGCTGACAGAGGTTGTTCTGAATGGAAGGGCAAAACAATATTTTATTGTGGATACGGGGGCAAGCTTTACCCTCATCAGCCGACAGATAGCCAATGAGCTGGACATCCCTATTAACGAAACGACCCCTTTTATTCGTGTTGCAAGTGTAAGCGATGTCATGCTTACCCCGCTGGTGACGTTAAGGTCAATCCAGGTGGGAAAGGCAGAGGTGGAGAATGTGGATACTCTGGTCTATACCATGCCCACCTATCAGGGCCTCCTGGGAAACTCCTTTCTTAATAAGTTCAAGGTGGTCATTGATTCCCTCAACGGAAAGATGACGCTTTTTCCCATGCAGGGAACACCATCACCCGACCGGCCCGGCGGATATAGCCGGGATTACTGGATCGGTCAGTTCAGGTTTTATAACCGGAATCTGGAAGAGTTAAGAAGGCTAAAGGCAAGTTATGAAAGCCGGGGGACGCGATCGGAACTCAACCGGATCAACAATGCGATCCGATATTTTGAGGGTCAACTGAGCGAATTAGAACGGAAGGCCTCCTTCGCAGGGGTGCCCAGGAACTGGAGAGAATAAAAGATTGGAATATTGGAATGATGGAATATTGGAAAATTGATAAGAAGAAATAGAACATGGTTTTTGCTTTTTAAAGCCATTATTCCACCATTCCATTATTCCATAATGTTTATGGGGTATACAGCACCACCAAGAGTTTGGCCTCCTCATCGCCCAGATTGCGGAGCTTGTGGGGGATGCCTGAATCAAAATGGAGGGTTTCCCCTTTCTTGAGATGATTCTGATTTTCACCTACCCTCACCTCCACCTCCCCTTTTAGAACATAGATAAATTCCTCCCCCTCATGACGGTAATCGACCATCCGATGATCCTGTCGGGGGTCAATGGTCACGAGGAAGGCTTTCATATGTTTTGTCTCTGCATCGGGAGTGAGGGTCTTGTATGAGTATGCCTGAGTCCGTTTATAAAAACTCTCCCTCCTTTTCTTGGCTAAGGCCTCCTGTTCCTCTGCAGAGAGAAAAGAGCCGGAATCGATCGATAGGGCTTTTGAAATTTGGATCACTGCGGAAACAGGAGGGATGATCTTTCCCTCTTCGATCTCCCGGAGATAACGGTGTGAAAGTCCGGTTTTATTGGCAAGGGTTTCAAAAGAGATCTTCCTCAGTTGCCGGAGTTGTTTCATCTTTGCCCCAAAAGATTTTTCATCCACCTTCTTCGTGGCCATGTCGCCTCCCTGCGGTCAATTTGGATTTTTACCATTCTATTATAATCTCAATTATATATTTTTCAACCGATTTTTTCACGCCAGTCTCTTGAACAAAAAATCGAATAAAAATATTCCTTGGCATATTCCTTTTTCATTATATAATGAAAAAGGAGTGGAGAGATGGCGCGATGGGTTAAAGCGGGAGTGATTGAAAGCCGGTTTGAGGGAGACAGGGTGTCCCAAGCTTTGAAGGAGGCAGGGATTCCATATATGCTCAACTCCTTTCTTGATACGGCCTATGACGGGCTTTACGTTCCCCAGAAGGGATGGGGAAGGGTGATGGTTCCGGGGGAATTTTGCGAAAAGGCAGAGAGGATTGTCGCTGAAGTGAAGATGTATTTTCAGGAGGAGGAAAAAGATGAGACTGAATAGCCTGGAAGAGATTTTAAGATTTGCCATCCGGAAGGAGGCTGATGCGGCAACCGCTTACAGAATCGCCGCAGACCGGGCGAGCCCCGGGGTCAAGAAATTCTTTGAAGAGTTGGCCGGAGAAGAGGAAAAACATAGGAAAAAGCTCGAGGAGTTTGATTTAAAAAAAATCGGCCAAATGAGATTGAAAGAGACCAGGGGACTGGGTCTAAGTGAAAAGATGGACGATATCCCCTTCGGCCCGGAATTGACCTATGAAGAACTTCTCCGAATGGCGATCAAGAATGAGGAGAAGTCCCAGAAACTTTATGCCTCCACCGCAAAACTTGTTGCGGATTCAAACCTGAAGAAGCTATTGCTTATTCTTGCCCAGGAAGAATCCACACATAAGGAGAGACTGGAAAAGATTTATGATGATGAGATTTTGACGGAGTTTTAAAGTAGCGCCCCCATTTCATGGGGGCGAATTCCATCGTCCCGAATAAATCGGGACGCTACATTTTTGTTTCTTTTGACCAAGTATAATACCGAGGAGTTTACTTCAGGGGAGACGAGATGATGCCGGGATTGATGGGAAAAGCTGAGATGATTGTGAAGGAAGAAGATCTGGTGAGCCGGTTGGGCGATCGTCCTGTCGATGTTCTCTCAACCCCGAGGCTGATTCAACTGATGGAGGAAGCGGCGGTTAACGCCATTCAGGATATTATCCCTCCTGATCAATTGAGCCTCGGAACGGAGGTGAAAATCAAACACCTGTCCGCTACGCCTCTTGGCATGAAAGTGACGAGCAATGCCATCCTGAAGGAGGTTCATAAGAATCGGCTTCTCTTTCTGGTGGATGCCTATGATGAGATGGAGAAGGTCGCCGAGGGGGAACATGAACGGGTTTTTGTTTCGAAAGTTCGTTTTATCCAGAAGGTGGAACGGAAAAAGTCCAAATGAGATGATAAATTGACATATTCATTGGAAAATCTCCCCCCACCCCTCTCCTTCGACAAGTTCAGGATGGTGAGTCTCGTCGAACCATTTGCCAAAGAGGGGTAATTCCTCCCTTTAGCAAAGGGAGGTGGGGGGGGG
>JAGXSW010000110.1 GCA_018333715.1 Syntrophaceae bacterium
GATGACGTCGTCATCCCCAGAAACCTCGCCACCGACGCCCCCGTGTATCCCAACTTCCGCAACGCCACCTGACAAAATACCTTCCTTCCCCTCACCACCAACTTCCGCCGGCTCCTCCCCCTGATCTCCTCCTCTTCCAAATCCTCTCTCTTGGCTACTTCTCTTAAAAGCCCCTTCAGATCCATCACCCGCTTCCTCCAACGAAGCGTCTCCTTGATCCGCTCCTCGGCCTCCTCCAACATCCTTTCCACAAACTCTCCGCCCCCCAGTATCCGCTCATCCGAAACCTCTCTCTCCCCTCTCCTCCTTAACGATACCACTTCCGACCACCCACCCATGCTCCGTATCAATCCCCCTCCCACCAACTCCAAACGCTTTCCCATTTCCACCCCTTCTGCCACATATCTCTCATATTTCCTGATGGCCTCCTTTCGGCTCTTCCCAAAATATGAGAGAACGGTGTTCACCTCTTGCCATTGCCGCTTCAACCTCCCCATAATCACCCCATGCCCCGTCCAGGGATAACCCGCCAATCCTCTCATTGTCTTGACCACTCCCGCCCGGATGGGATTGAGATGAATATATCGGGTCAGTTCAAGAAGGTAGGGGTCTTGCTCACAGAGAATCGATTTATACCGATTCTGAAACAGATGGCCATAACGACCATATCGGTGGTTAAAGCTCACCACATATCCGGTCAGCAGCTTCCGCATCCCCTCCGATAGGCTCTGTTTCCCTGTGCGAATAAGGAGGTGAAAATGGTTGTCGAGCAGCGCCCAGGCATGAATACTTAGGAGTTCCCCTTCGCATAGGGCCCCCAAGCGTGTTAGAAAATCCTCTCGGTCTTTATTGGTCAAGAAGATGGAAGTTCCCTCGATTCCTCGGCCCATCACGTGGTGTAAGGCCCCGGGTGCATCCAGTCTCGCTTGTCTCGGCATGCTCTCTCATTTACACCTTTCTTTGTCCCATGTCAAGCAGTTTTTCTCTTTGCACCAACGTCCCCATTATCATCCTACGTCCCCATTATCATCCCATAAATTTGTCGCACACCCAAAACCTCCTGCAAGGTTGACTAAATGCCAAGACCGTAGTATAAAATACTGAGTTTTTCGGACTAAAGGATTTCGGATTGGACCACATCGCCACCATCATTCTTGCAGCAGGGAAGGGAACCCGGATGAAATCGGATCTGGCGAAGGTCCTTCACCCCATTCTCGGGCTTCCCATGCTTTCCTATCCGATCGATCTTTCCCTGAATTACATCAAAGCCGAGAAAACAATTGTGGTCGTGGGTCACCAGGCAGATCAGATCAAGGAGAGATTTCAGACCCCTCAAATCAATTTTGTTCTCCAGAAAGAACAGTTGGGCACAGGTCACGCTGTCCTGCAGGCGCTTCCCCTTCTCCAAGGATTTACAGGGACGGTGCTCATCCTCTGCGGCGATGTGCCATTGGTGAAGGCGGAGACGCTGAGGTCTCTTATCAACGCCTTTTTGGAAAATGACTCCACGATCGCCGTGCTTACCGCCGTGGTGAAAGATCCCTCCGGATATGGACGGATCCTGCGGGGTGAGGAAGGCTGGCTGGAAAAAATCGTGGAGGAAAAAGATGCTTCAGAAGAAGAGAGGCTGATCCGGGAGATCAATACAGGGATCTATTGCGTGAGATCGACTTTTCTGATCGAAGGCCTGAAGGAGATTGGAAAGGAGAATGCCCAGGGAGAGTACTACTTGACCGATCTGGTCGAGGTGGCGAGGAAAAGAGGTTTGAGATGTTCCGCCCACATGGTTGCTGATCCGGTGGAGGTCATGGGAATCAATACCCTGGCCGACCTGGCAACGGCCACCGAAGTCCTGAGGCAAGAGAAGGTAAAAAAAGAGTAATATTCTCGGGCGTCAACATCGGCGCAGGCGCCATCACCTGAAAATTTTAAATGAGGGTTAAAAGATGTGTGGCATTGTTGGATATATCGGCTCCCGAAAGACCGCTGAAGTCCTCATGGATGGATTGAAAAGACTGGAGTACCGGGGGTATGACTCTGCGGGCATTGCCGTCTTTCATCAGGGAAGAATCGAGATCCGACGAAATGAGGGGAAGTTAAAAAAGTTAGAGGAGCAGATCAGGGGAGAAGGCTTCGATGGAAAGATCGGGATCGGACATACCCGGTGGGCAACCCATGGAAGGCCATCTGATGAGAATGCCCATCCCCATAAGGCAGGAAGGGTGGCCTTGGTTCACAATGGAATCATCGAGAACTATCTTCCCCTGAAGGAATCCCTCAAGAAAAGAGGCCGCATCTTCACTTCCGAGACTGATACGGAAGTGATCTCTCATCTCATCAATGATTTTATCGAAGAAGGTTCTTCCTTTCCGGATGCCGTGAAAATGGCTCTGGATAAGATCAGGGGTTCCTATGCCCTTGGGATTCTTTTTGAAGGGGATGAGAGGCGCTTGATCGCAGCCCGGAAAGAGAGCCCCCTGGTGATCGGTATTGGGGAAGGAGAATATTTTATCGCTTCCGATATTCCTCCGATCCTTCCCTATACCCGGGATTTTATCTTTATGGAGGATGGAGAAGTGGCCCACCTCTCTTCGGAGGGAGTCAGGGTCTTCGATGCCGGAGGGAACCAGGTTTCGAAGGAACCGAAACGGGTCGACTGGAATTCCCTCATGGCTGAAAAGGGAGGCTTTAAACATTTCATGCTCAAAGAGATCTTTGAACAGCCCAGGGCAGTGATCGATACGATCCGAGGCCGCCTCTCAGAGGAGAAAGGCGATGTTATCCTCGAAGGGGTGCGGCTGGACCTCTCCGTTCTTAAAAAGATTCAGCGGATCTGCCTTATTGCCTGCGGCACTTCTTTTCATGCCGCCCTGGTGGGAAAGTTTCTCATTGAGAGGTTTTGCCGCATTCCTGTGGAAGCGGACATCGGCTCAGAGTTTCGTTACCGGAACCCGATCCTGGGAAAGGACACCCTCGTTGTGGCCATCTCCCAATCCGGTGAGACCGCTGATACCCTCGCTGCATTGAGGGAAGGGAAAAGACATGGAGCAATGACCCTTGCCATCTGCAATGTGGTGGAATCGTCGCTGGCAAGGGATGCGGACCATGTCATCTATACTCATGCCGGCCCGGAGATCGGCGTGGCCTCGACCAAAACCTTTGTCACCCAGTTGGTCATCCTCTTTCTTCTTGCTCTTCGGATGGGAAGAGAACTGGGCGTTCTCTCTCACAAAGACGGGAGGGAATTGATCGAGGAATTGGTCAGAATTCCTCGTCTGATGGAGGAGATGCTCAAATCTTCAAAACAGATTCTTGAGATTGCCAGAAAGTATCTCCCCGCCAGGGATTTCCTCTATCTCGGAAGGGGGATCAACTATCCCATCGCATTGGAGGGGGCATTGAAGTTGAAGGAGATCTCGTATATCCATGCCGAGGGCTATCCGGCCGGCGAGATGAAACATGGTCCCATTGCTTTGATTGACCAGGAGATGCCGGTCGTTGTGCTTGCCACCCGCAACGAGGTCTACGATAAAGTGCTCTCCAATATTGAACAGGTGAAAGCGAGGGAAGGAAGAGTGATTGCCCTTGCCTCCCGGTCCGATCAGGAAATCGGAAAAAAGGCGGACGATGTGATCTCTATTCCTGAAACACACCCCTCTCTGGCTCCGATTCTGCTCACCCTTCCCCTTCAGCTCCTGGCTTACTACATGGCGGATTTAAAAGGCACGGATGTGGACCAGCCGAGAAACCTGGCCAAAAGTGTCACCGTCGAATAAAAGATCATTGCAAATTGTAAAATACAAAGTTAGCATTGAAAATTGTTAATTTTGCAATTTGCAATTTAAAATGATCTCTTTACTTAACGACCTCAATCCTATTCAACAGAAGGCTGTTCTCGAAACCGAGGGCCCCCTGCTCATCTTTGCAGGCGCTGGAAGCGGAAAGACTCGAGTCCTTACCTATCGCATCGCCTGCCTCATTCACGAGAAAGGGGTTTCTCCCCGGAATATTTTAGCCGTCACCTTTACCAACAAGGCCGCCGATGAGATGCGGGAGAGAGTGGAACGTCTCCTGGGAGGATCGGCGAAGGGGATATGGATCTCCACCTTTCACTCCGCCTGCGCCCGAATCCTGAGACAGCATATCAATCACCTGGGTTTTGAGAGGAATTTTGTCATCTATGATGAGGAGGATCAGGAACGGCACATGAAAGCCGTCATGAAAGAACTGGATATTGACTTCAAGATGTTTCACCCCAGGGCCATGCAGTCCTCGATCGACCGGCTGAAGAACGAAGGGGTCACGCCGGATCAATATCGTCCCTCCCAGTTCAACATCTTTGAAAAGAGATTGGCGCTCGTCTATCAAAGATATCAGGAAGATCTCCATCGAAATAATGGAGTCGATTTTGGAGATCTTCTCCTCTTTGTCACACTCCTCTTTAAAAAAAATCCGGAGGTGTTGAGGTCTTATCAAAACTCCTGCCAATATGTGATGGTGGATGAATTTCAGGATACGAACCTCATCCAGTATCAACTGATTAAACGATTGGCGGAACGACACCAAAACATCTGCGTCGTCGGGGATGATGACCAATCGATCTACCGGTGGAGGGGAGCGGAGGTCGGAAATATCTTAAATTTCGAGAGAGACTTCCCCGGGACAAAGGTGATCACCCTGGAGCAGAACTACCGCTCCACTCAACATATCCTCCGGGCGGCCAATCATGTGGTTAAGGAAAACCGTTTGAGAAAAGAGAAGATTCTCTGGACGAAAAATCCGGAGGGCGAACTTCTCACCCTCTATACGGCCGAGGATGAGGCGGATGAGGCGCGTTTCGTCGTCCGGAAAATTTCAGAGCACGTCCATTGCTCTTTTCCGAGAAACCCGGGAAACACGGGCAGGCCTTATCGCGATATGGCTGTCTTCTACCGGATCAATGCCCAGTCCCGTGCCATCGAAGAGGAATTGGTCAAACATCAGATCCCTTATACGATCGTAGGAGGGATGAAGTTTTACGAGCGGAAAGAGATCAAAGACATCCTAGCCTATCTGAAGCTGATTGCCAATCCGTCGGACGGAATCAGTTTAAAGAGGATCATCAATCAACCCCCGAGAGGGATCGGCGAAAAGACAATGGAAAGAATCACGGTCTTCTCAAGGGAGAGTGGCCTTCCTCTCTATGAGGGAATGAAAGAGGCGCTGAAAGAGGATTGGCTTTCTCCCGGTATGCGGGAAAGGATTGGAGAGTTTATCCTCCTGATAGAGGAGTTGCGTCAGGAAGCGAAGCTCCTCACCCCCGGTCAGTTGACTTTGACCCTCCTTGCCAGGACAGGATACCTCGAACGGTTGAAAGAAGAAAGGACGGACGGAGCCCTTTCGAGGGTTGAGAATATCGATGAACTGGTCAATGTGTTGACCGAACTCGAACGGGGGGAGGAAGTCGAAGAGACCCGACCACGGGAAGTTTTTCTGGAGAGCTTTTTAGATAAGGTCTCTCTGGTCTCGGATGTGGATCTCTATGAAGACAGGGAGAATCGGGTCTCCCTGATGACCCTGCATTGCGCCAAAGGGTTGGAGTTTCCCATCGTCCTCATTGTCGGGATGGAAGAGGGCCTCCTCCCTCACTACCGGAGGGGCGAGGGAATGGAGGATCTTGAGGAGGAAAGAAGGCTCTGCTATGTGGGGATCACCCGCGCAAAGGAAAAACTCTATCTCTCACGGGCGGAAAAACGTTCCACCTTTGGCGTGGGCAGGGCCAATCTTGCCTCCCGGTTTCTGGATGAACTTCCATTTGAGTTGATTCAGGTCGAAGAGAGGAAAAGAAGAAGGGAACACTTGTTCTCACAGGAGACCTCCTGGTTTGATGATTTCAGCCGTTCCGGAGATGAAACAGATTTCACTCCGCAGGAGAATGGTTTTTCAAAAAAAGAAGATGTGACATTGATCCCTGACGGATTCTATCCCCTCCGGACAGGGATGAGGGTGAGGCACCCCAGGTTCGGCGATGGAAGGGTGAAATCGATCGAAGGAATGAATGAGGACCAGAAAGCCACCATCGTGTTTCAAATGGCAGGTCCTAAGCGTCTGAAAACCCGATATGCCAACTTGGAAATCCTGGAATAAGAAGAGATAGGGAGGTTGGGAGGTTGGGAGATTGGGAGAAAAATCGTTTCGGTTTTGAATTCACCCTATCCCCTCATCTCCCCATCTCCTTATACTTCTTGCAGTAAGGAGGCGATGATGAAGACTTATTTCATTCTGTCGGCCATTGGGAAGGATCGACCGGGGATCGTGGCAGATGTTTCGGAGGTGATCTTTGGATGCGGAGGAAATATCGAGGATTCGAGCATGAGCCTTCTCCGGAACCATTTCGCTCTCCTGCTTCTCTTTTCCACCGACAAGGAAGAGGTAAATCAGAAACTTTCATCCGATCTGAAGCGCCTCGAATGGGAGAAGAACCTCACCGTCTTCTTTACTCCCATTACTTTTGAGGAGGCCCATCCCGGAGACAGGGGAGAAAGCGACCGCTTTAAAATCAACACATCAGGGGTTGACCATGCGGGGATTGTCTTTAAGGTCTGCCGGCTTTTAGCCAATCGGGAGATCAACATCATTGATATGAAGACCCATCGAGTGCTATCGGCAGAGAGCGGGACGCCTCTCTTTGAGATGGATATTGATGTAGAGGTTCCTCACTCTGTCTCTGAGAAGGGATTAAGGGAGGATCTCCATCGTCTGGCCAATGAACTGATGATCGATCTGGTCTTGCGGAAAATGTAAAGAGATTTCTGGGCTTTTCCAGAAATCTCATAAATTCTTCTTGACATTGTTCCGTAATTGGAACAATATTTTTATAAGTTACAGGAGAGACCCTATCCTTTAGGGGAGGGGCGCCGAAGGGGCAAGTTCCGCTAATGGCGGAATGAAACTCTCAGGCAAAAGGACCGTAACTTAAGAGATTCCTGGAAAGATCCCGCCCTGAGCAAAGTCGAAGGGTTGGACACCGAAGGGGACAAATTCCGCGTATGGGCGGAATAATCTCTCAGGTCAAAAGACAGGAGGAAGGCGATGCGGATAAGATTGCCTTCCTCCTTTTTATTTTGACAGGA
>JAGXSW010000111.1 GCA_018333715.1 Syntrophaceae bacterium
TCTTCCGATTCCAGAAAGAGCATCTGGGCAATCACCAGATTGGCCACATCGTCATCGATGGCTGTGCCGACAAATATGATCCGCTCTTTTAAAAGGCGTGAATAGATATCATAAGCCCGTTCCCCTCTTCCATCCCTCTCGATCACAATCGGTATCAGTGTCATTTTTCCCTTCCGTCATGCTTTAGTAGCGCCCTCGTTTATCGGGGGCGTCCCCTTCCGTCGGCATTCAATGCCGACGCTACTTCCCCCCCTCCCTCTCCCCCTCAGAGACTGTGTCACAATTAGCCGCTCATCCTTCGACACGCTCAGGATGAACGGCTAACTAATTGATTTTTAGTGTGTCGTTGTCCGTTCGTGGTGAGATTGTCGAACCATGAACGGACTTACGACACAGTCTCTCATGGGAGAGGGAGGGAATGTCTCATGTCCCTGAAATATTTGCTTTCTCCAGGAGAAAGTTCAAGGTCTTATCGGTCAGGATCCCGGTCTTTAGTTCGGGGATCAATCCGTTCTTTTCATAATATCGTTTCACCACATCGAATTTCTGATGGGTTCTCTCTGAAATGGATTGGAGACGTTCGTCCGCCTCCTCATCGGTCACTGTCATCCCTTCCCGGGCGGCAATCTTTTCAAGAATCAAATAGGTTCGGACCTGTTTCTGCGCCGCCTCCCGATAATCCTCCTGGAGTTTTTCCTCCGGGATATTCAAATTTTTTAGGGCGATCCCCTGGCTGGCCAATCTCAACTTCGTATCCGAAACGAGGGCCTTGGCCTGCTCCACCACCAGGCTCTCAGGAATTTCAAAGAAGTTCGCTTGAATCAACTGCTCGATCATCTGATCTTTCAGTTGCCGATCCAGCACCAACTCCTTCTCCTTTTCGATCTCCTCTTTCAATTTGGCCTTTAAACCCTCAAGGGAAGCGTAATCCCCCAAATCTTTTGCAAATTCATCATCCAGGGGAGGGAGAACTTTCTCCTTTATCTCTTTAACTTTGACGAGGAACGAAACCGTCTTCCCTGCCCATTTTTTATATCCGTAATCTTCGGGGAAGGGAACCTCTATCTCCTTTTCCTCCTCCAGATTCAGGCCGACCAACTTCTCCTCCAAGGCCGGGATAAATCGCCCACCTCCCACCTCAACGGTGAAGTCGACAGCCTTCCCCTCTTCTAATGGTTTATTGTCCATTCTCGCTTCATAATCGATGATGACATGATCTCCGGATTGAATAGGCCTGGGTTCTGGAACCGTTCTCAACTGGGCGTGGAGATTTTGAAGCCCTTTCAGCCTTTCCTCCACCTCCTCCTCTTTTGCGCTCTCTTTCTTCCCATCAATATTTAAACCGATGTAACCCTCAATCTTGATATCGGGTTTGACTTCAACGGTGGCTGAATATTGAAAAGGTTTTCCGCTCTCCAGCTCCCCGGGGTCAATCACAGGAGGAGAGACAGGATGGAGATCCTTCTCGGAAAGGGCAGCCGGATAAGTCTCTTGAATCAGTTTCTGAATCGCCTCTGACTTGACATAATCTTTGAAATGCCTCTCCAATATACCCCTGGGAATTTTGCCTGGCCGGAATCCTTTGATTTTCGCCTGCTTCCCAACTTGCCGGTAAAGGGATTCGACCTCTTTCGTCACCTGTTCCAGGGGGATTTCAACATTAACCTTCTTCTTTATGGAACTGATTTCTTCAACGATGATATTCATCTATCCATAGCCTTTCCAATTGTTTTTTATTTTCTTTTTTCTGCCTTCTGCTAACTGCCTTCTGATTTCTGACCATGGTGCCGAGGGCGGGACTCGAACCCGCACAGTCTTTCGACCACGAGATCCTAAGTCTCGCGCGTATTCCAATTTCGCCACCCCGGCTAAAAAGTGTTGGTGAGCCGTGCGGGAATCGAACCTGCAACCTACTGATTAAGAGTCAGTTGCTCTACCAATTGAGCTAACGGCCCACTCCTCTAAAAAGATCATTGCAAAATGGCCAATTAGCAATGGCCAATTAGCAATTGAACAGCTCGACAAGATTTAACAACATTGCTAATTTTGCACTGCTAATTTTGCAATTTGCAATTTTATTTGCTGGGCGCGCCCGGTCCGACTCGAACGGACGGCCTGCGGATTCGAAGTCCGACGCTCTATCCAGCTGAGCTACGGGCGCTTTTGGGGTGAGTGAAGGGACTCGAACCCTCGACCACTGGGGCCACAACCCAGTGCTCTATCCGCCTGAGCTACACTCACCATTAAAAGATCATTGCAAAATGGTCAATTAATCCCGCGAAACGCGGGAAGCAATTAGCAATTAAACCACGCCTTGGCGTGGCTAACTTTCTCCCGCCTCGGCGGGACTAATTTTGCAATTTGCATTGGATTTCCATGCGGCGCCCTAAACTACGTCGAGTTTAGGACAGCTATGCACCTCACATGGTGCATGGCGCGCCTGGAGGGATTCGAACCCCCGGCCTACGGATTAGAAGTCCGTAGCTCTATCCATCTGAGCTACAGGCGCTTGGCATATAACTTTATGACTTTCCTCAATTTTGGTCAAGGCAAATTATAAGATTAAATTTTGCGGGTGTAAAGAGGTTGGACCATGGATCATGTAACCTTTCGAAAAGAATGGACATTTATAACCGTGTAAAAATGTGTTTAAAATCATAGGGTTCATTTCCCCCCGTGTCTCAGATGAAGCGCTCTTCTCAGGCAGAATATCGTCCTCTTACGAGGCTTCTTCAAACATCAACTTCAATCCGTAAAGAAGTTGGTCTTTGGTAAAGGGTTTGGTCATATAGTAATTGGCTCCTAATTCGTACCCCTTGAACATATCAACCTCGTCATTTTTAGCTGTCAGAAGGATGATGGGAATCTCATTGAGCTCCGGGTTTGACTTCACCTCTTTGATGACTTCCCAGCCATTCTTGTTGGGCATCATGACATCACAGATGATCAGGTCGAACTTCCCTCCCCCGATCTTTTCGATTGCCTTTTCCCCATCTTCGGCCTCTGTCACCTCATATCCCAGCTTGTTCAGATGGATTTTTAAAAACTTCCTGATCACCACTTCATCATCGACAATCAAAATCCGTTTGCTCATAGTTTATTCCTCCATTTTGGAAACTTAATCGTAAAAGTGGTCCCAACGCTTTCTGTGCTTTCCACCTCGATCGTTCCCTCATGTTTTGTGACAATCCGGTAAACAATATTTAATCCGAGACCGGTCCCTTCACCTGTCTTTTTTGTTGTGAAGAAAGGATCAAAAATCTGGTTGAGATATTTGGGAGAGATTCCAACTCCGCTGTCACTTACTTTTATTTCCACAAAATCCTTCAGTGACCGGCTGGATAAAGTCAAATGGCCTCTCTTCCCATTCATCGCCTGAAATGCGTTGGTGATCAAATTGGTAAACACCTGCTGAATCTCACCGGGGTTAGCCTTTATTTTTTCACCTGGCTCAAAATTCTTAATCACTTCCACGGGAGCAGATTTGACCCCCAGTTGAACCATCTTCAACGAAGTCTCAAGAATTTCATGAGGATCGATCGCACTGAGCTCTTCCCTCTTGGCAGTCCGGGAATAAGACCGCAGGCCGTTGACAATCTCACCGATTCTCTGGCCGCAGGTCAGGATGTCCGTCAGGTAATCCTTATTTTTTGATGGGTCTTCTTCCTCCAGGGCAATCTCGGCCATCCCGATAATCCCGCTCAGGGGGTTATTGATTTCATGGGCCACCCCTGAAGCCAGTATCCCTATCCCGGCCAGTTTCTCAGACTGGATCAGCTGTTCCTGAAGCCTTTGTTCCTCTGTAACATCTTTGACATATTCAATCAAATAGAGAAGATTTCCTTTTCCGTCTGAAACAGGATAAGAGAAAATTTCTTGGGCCCTCTCTGTTTCCGGGAACTTAAGAATGGCAGAAGCCGGTTGCCGAGTATCAAGTGTCACCGACAGGGGACAGCCTTCGCAGGGAGAGGTTCTTTGATAATAGGCCTCGTAACATTTTTTTCCAATCAGCCCTGTAAAGGTAGTAGAGTGTTTCTCAATAACAGCTTTATTAACCCGAAGAATTTTAAAATCCGGAGACTGAATGGAAAGTTGGTCCCGAATGCCATCAAAGATGGCCTCAAGATTTCTCTTGCTTTCAATGATTTTCTTCTCAAGTTTTCTTTTTCCTGCCGAGAAGGATGAGATAGGAGGTCACAATGATGGCAGTCCATCTGAGGAGCAAAATGATTTTTTTCTGTCTCGCTCTTTCATGAGAAACAAGAGAATGAGCAAAAAATATACCAGAATCAATAGGTTGGAAATAATTCATCACAAACCACTTCTAACTATAAGGAATTTTTGACTTTATTAAAATATGGGGAGTCTGCGATTTTTTTCCATTTTACCGTAATAGTGTTCGATTTTTTTCCATTCCTTGACATTTAGTGCATTATTGAAGGAGGAGTAATGTCTTGTGGGTTTATTGGGTTGGAGGAAATAGGTTTAAAAAAGCCGGTCGTCCTAACTCATCACTAACCACTGGTTACTTAATTACAAAGTAATGGTCGGGAAACTCGGTTATTCTGTCATGCCGGACCTGATCCGGCATCCAGTCCCGCCTTTGGGGGGATTGAAAAGACTGGATTCCGGCTTTCGCCGGAATGACACCTTTTGATGAAAACGGCAGTTTATAAACAGACACTAATTAATGATAAGCCTTTTTATAGATAAATCTATCACCCTATCTCCCCACCCCTCATCTCCCCATCTTCATTTTAATGGAATACGCCAACTTTTTTATGGATGGCACATTCTTATTTTATTACAATCATTCACAGAACTTGACTGAAAAATTCAGTCAACCGGTTAAAAAAGAAAGGACGATCTCCCTCTGGAGGTGAACGCCTGACTCAAGAATTCAGTCCAACGTGATAGAGAAGGAGAAATCAGAGAGGAGTGTATGACTTGACTGAATAATGGAAGCCCCCTAAAAAATGGTGCTTCCGGGAGAGGTTCACCCCGTTAGAAATTCCAGTCCCGCCATAGCGGGACTGGAATTTCTAACGGGGGAAATATCATTTCATATTGTGGGCTCGGTAGCGCACGTTGCCGGCCAGTCAGAAGCATTGGAGTTCTTGACTACAAAATTCATTCAGGGGTTACGGCCTTTCTATGGTGTGTGGCTGATACGGATACGACCAGGTTGGACCGTAACAAAGGAGCCAGCTAATTTTGAAGCTTGTTGCCTAACCAAATGAAGGACATCTCTTGAGATCTGCTTGCGGGCAAAAGTGGGGAACCGTAGAAAAATGACACCCAACGTTTCTTGACCGTGGGAATAGACTAATCGACCAAAATCCTTATCCTCAGTTAACAAAATCCTTTCTTCTCGGAGTGCAAGTCCAATGACCTCCGTATCCTCGGCTCTTGGAGTACTCTCTGATACAGAAAGAACATCATATCCGGCTCTTCGAAGGGCCCGAACCACAGTGAAGTCGCAACTTTCATCAGCAAGGAAGCGTATCGTCATTTCCTGGCAGCTCGCCTGGGGAAGCTCAAAATGATGTCCTCATGAGCCAATGTCTCAGCCGCATATCGGATGGCAGCCTGGATATCTTCTTTGGTAAGCCTGGGGAAGGCTTCTAAAAGTTCTTTCTCTTTTGCCCCTTCACTTAGCTTCCTGAGAATAAGTTCCACCGGAATTCGGGTCCCCCGGATGACAGGTTTGCCCATCATTATCTTCGGATTGATCTCAATTCGACCAGTAACGGTCATAACAAACCTCCCCTTTCTCTCAAAATAACGACTTGTCGATGAAAAGCCTTTCTATAGATTTATCATACATAAGGGATAAAGAATTGGCAAGTTTTAAGAAGTCGACTGTCCATCTTCTCGGCCAGACAGAGAAGATGAAGGCTTTAACTGACAAATTCAGTCACGCGTGATGGTCTTTCCTTCGATGATAGTTCATGCCCTCTTTCATTCTAATATGACTTTTTATGGATGACCTATCCCCTTTTTTAGGTTTTTATAAATTTTGGACGTCCCCGAATGACTCTACAATTTAAACAACCCAAGCCTGCCCCCTCAGTCTTTATTCCAACATTGCAATCTTGACCCCAAAGTTTCTTTTGATGCTTGATCTCTGCGTTATGCACTTTGCGATTTTAACGTTAAAATTGGCGTTCTAAGCCTAAAATCAGCCCCCTTTCCCCAGAAATGATCAGTTCGATCAAGTAGCTAACTTGGTCCGACCCCAGGCCCCCCCCAGGAAATCCTGGAGCATCTTTCTCGCAATGAGAAGAGAAGAAAGTTCTTCAGATGAGAGGTAAACCATGGGCAGGGAAAACGCCTGGTCATCGTAACAGTATCCCCTTTGGCTTGAATCATAATCGAGCGGGCAGCGAAGCCTGTCCCTCATAAAATCGATGTCTCTCTGAGCCGTCTTGGTGGAGATTTCGAACTTCTCGGCAAGGGAGGTGGCGTTGGGATACCTTCCCGCCCTGACCTGATTGTCAAACCAGACAAATCTTTCGTAAATATTTTTTGCGCCCATATTGGTTGTTCCTAAATCATTTTGAAACAGATTGAAGGAACATAGACTTATGGGTAGAAAAAATATCTGAATATAGGTAAAAAGTCCACTTAAAAAAAAGGTTAATGCGTCCCATGAGTAGTTCATTTGCTGGGGACGGGGAAGGAAGATAGAGGGAGGAGAATAAAGTTGATGGTCGGGGCGAGCCGATTTGAACGGCCGACCTCCTGCTCCCAAGGCAGGCGCGCTAACCAGGCTGCGCTACGCCCCGACTTTTAAATTCCAATAACCAAATTCCAAACACCAAATAATACCCAATAACCAATGTCCAAACGAACAAACCACGAGGGTTCCTAAGATTTTTTAACACATCCTTCTAAATATTCCAATGACCTTTCAGTCCGTGTAGGTCTTTAAAAGCTTCCCCAGTTTTCTCAGCGCCTTGCCCCGATGACTTATCCTGTTCTTCTCTTCGAGGCTGAGCTGGGCCATCGTCCTCCCGTGTCGGGTCAGGATGAAGATGGGGTCATATCCAAACCCCTTTTTCCCGACCTCTTTAAATCCGATCCTCCCTCGACAGGTCCCCTCGGTCAGCGCTTCTCTCCCGTCCGGCGATACCATCGCCATGACACATTTGAACCCCGCTCCCCTTCTTGAAATCGGAACACCTTCCAATTCTTTCAGGAGTTTATTCCGGTTTTCCTGATCGGATGCCCTGATCCCTGCATAACGCGCGGAATAGATGCCGGGTGTCCCGCCCAAAACATCGACTTCCAATCCGGAATCATCCGCAATGGTTAACTTCCCGAAGAATTGAGAATAGAACCGGGCTTTCTTCAGTCCATTTTCAGCAAAGCTCCCTCCATCCTCATCAACGTCAGGAACATTCTCGAAATCGTTTAGACCGTGGAGGTGGACCTGCAATCCTTTTAAGGCGCTTCGAATCTCCCTCAACTTGCCCCGGTTTTTCGTAGCTACAATGATTTCCAATCCCTTTTGAGTAATTATTCCTCTCCTCCAAGAGATTTCTTCTGAAATGCCGTAAGTTTTTTTATCCCTTTTTCTGCAACCCTGATCAACGCATCCATCTCTCCTTTCGAAAAGACGGCATTCTCTGCGGTGCCCTGAACCTCCACAAACTCCCCGGAGCCGGTCATCACCACGTTCATATCGACCTCGGCCCGCGAGTCCTCCGCATAATTTAAATCGAGCAGAATTTTCCCATCCACCTTGCCCACGCTTACTGCCGCAACGGAATTGTGAACAGGAACCCTCTTGATCACTCCCTTTTCCAGCATCCTTCGAAAGGCGCCGACTAGCGCCACATAGGCCCCGGTGATGGAGGCGGTCCGTGTTCCTCCGTCCGCCTGAATCACATCACAATCGACCCAGATCGTCCTCTCCCCAAATCCGGTAAGATCGGTCACTGACCGGAGAGAACGTCCGATCAATCTCTGGATCTCAAAAGTCCGGCCGCTTCCTTTGCCCGACTCTCTCGGCGTGCGGGTATGGGTTGAGCGGGGAAGCATCGAATATTCGGCTGTAACCCAGCCTTTGCCCGTATTTCTTAAAAAAGGCGGCACCCTCTCTTCCACGCTGGCCGAGCAGATCACTTTCGTATCCCCCATCTCGATGAGGACCGATCCCTCGGCATGCTTCATATAATCCCTTGTGATCTTTAAATGCCTTAAAGCCTCAGGCAGTCTTCCATCCGAACGTTTCACCGGTTCTCTCCTTTGTAATAAGAAACAAATAGCGCGAATGAAAGCGAATCACACGAATGGGCACTATTCGTGAAATTTGCTTTTAGTAATCATTTTCGTATCTCGTGCCCACATTATACCTAATACGTTGACGTTTTGTAAAATCGCGTTCCGGTTCGGAGCCCCAATTTCATCCCATCTTAACCCCACCTCGCCTCCCCTTATTTAAGGGGAGGTAGGGAGGAGCTATGCAATATGCAGCTCCATGTGTCTATTCCACTCCTCCAGGGAAGCGGTTTTGATGAATGGCTTTGCCTCTTCTTCGGTCATAGTCGGATTCTTATATTTGATGCCGAAGAATTCACACATCGCACTGAAGAGATAAGTATTGTCCACATGCCTGTGGATCCCCAACTGTTTTGCTTTATGGCCATAGGAAAGCAGGATATGGTCTTCTCCCGTGTGATTGGTGGAGGTAAATCCCACATTCCCTCTCCTCACAAGTGAGGGACCTTCTACAGAGACCCCTTTCATCTTCGGATACGCGCTGTGCGCCAGAATCATCCCCATCACCCAAAGGGCTGGGGGGATTGGAGAAGCTTTAGAGCGGAACCTTTAATTTTAAACCAAGTTGCCTAAACCTGGATCATAACGCTATCTGACTGAAAACGAAGGCTACTCATAACGTCTAAAGACCCGCGTTCTAAAGCTTGGACAAGATGCCCAACCCTTTGGGCCGAGCCACGATGCGCCATTTTTTTCACAGCTTATGAGGTATTACCTACTTTTTCCCCTTCTCCAGGAGAGAAAGACGGCAATCAACCCGATGACGAGAAGAATCCGCCAGACATCCTGAATGCCTTCGAAAGAAGGGCCTCTTCCGGCCTCCGGTGAGGTTGCAGGGATTCTGAACCCGATGACCATCTCCGCAAAGGCCACTCCGATCACCATCCCCAGATTCCTCGCCAGGGCTAAAAAGCTCGAGGCCACACCCACATTCACCCTGGGAAGGGATCCAATGATAGCGCTATTATTGGCCGGATTAAAGAATCCGATTCCGATTCCAAGGATCACCTGTCTCCATAAGATTTCATAATCGCTGATCTCCGCCTTAAGAAAAACAAAAGAGAAGATCGCCAGAGAAGTGAGGATTAAACCAAGGGTGGCGGGGACTCTTACTCCGACCCAGTCCGACACCCTGCCGCCGATTGGCGCCATCACCATCACGGTCAGGGCAACCGGAAAGATCAGCAACCCGACCTTGGAGGGAGAATATCCCGCAATATTTTGGAGGAAGAACGGAATGACGAAATTGTGGGCGCCATTGATCCAGAAGGAGAGGAGGCTGGCTCCAAGGGAGGAGATGAAAAGCTGCTTTCTGAAGATGTTAAGATCGACCAGGGGCGACGAGGAGCGATGTTCGAACACGACGAACAGGCCAAAGCAGGTCAGGGCTAAAAAGATCCACCCCCAGAAGAAAGGCGTGGACTCCCAACCCACCCGGTTCAGAAAGAGGAGGAGGGAGGTCACGAAGAGAAAGAACAGGAAAGCGCCTCGAAGATCTAACTCCACTTTGCCTATGGCCTGGTCACCTTTTAGAATTTTTAAAGAAAGAATCGTCCCGATCACTCCGATGGGAAGGTTGATGAAAAAGATCGATCGCCATCCTAAATGCTCAACCAAAAAACCTCCTATCAATGGACCGGCAATAAATCCTAAGGAGACGATAGACCCAAGCATTCCCAGGGTCCGCCCCCGGTCCTTTTCGGGAAACGAGGTTGTGATGATCGCAGGGCCAATGGCCATCAAAGCAGAAGCCCCAAGTCCCTGAATCACCCTTGAACCGATAAGAAAATAGATGGTGGGGGAAAATCCGCAGAGGGCTGAGCCCAGGGTAAAGGTTAAAAAACCAAGGAGAAAGATCTTTCCCCGGCCGAAAAGGTCGGCCAATCTCCCCATCAAAAGCAGACACCCTGTGATGATGATCAGATAGGCCATCACCACCCAGGCCACGGTCTTCAAATCGGTATCCAGAGACCGAACGATCGTGGGAAGGGAGATACTCACAATGCTCGCATCGAGTGTGGACATAAAGATGCCGATGGAAATCGTGAGGGTAGCCCACCACCGGCTATCGGTTTTGGGTTTAGACATAGATAGGAATTTAAACAAATTTCCATTCTTTATGCAAGGAAACCTCACCATTCAATTGCGGAATGCCGAATGCGGATTGCGGATTTATAGAAGTTGGGTTGAAACATAGAACAAGAATGGTTATGATGGTTAGTACAAATTTTCACAGGATCGAATCCGAAAAGGAGCAGAAAAGATGAACAAAGCAATTCAAAACAGAACATTTACCGGCGGTTCAAAGTATGTCCTCGATGAGGAACTGGCAAAAATCGTCAACATATCCATCGCCCTTGAAATGCCCCTTCTGCTCAAAGGGGAGCCTGGAACAGGCAAGACCATGCTCGCTCATGCCATTGCCGAAGCCCTTCAGTTGAGGCTCATCGTCCTAAATGTCAAGTCGAGCATGAAGCTCATTGACGCCCTCTATCAGTACGATACTCTCACCCGGCTCAACGACAGCCGCTTCGGAGATTCCAAAAGGGATGTCAGCAATATTGAAGAGTATATCCGGATGGGCAAGATCGGACAGGGTTTTAACTCCGAAGAGAAGGTGGTCCTCTTAATCGATGAGATCGACAAGGCCGACACCGACTTTCAGGACGACATGCTCGATGTGCTCGACCAGATGGAATTCGATATCATTGAGATCGATAAAACCATTCGGGCGAAAAACCGACCGGTCATCATTATTACCTCCAATGCCAAGAAAGATCTCTCCGACCCATTTCTGGGACGATGCAATTTCCATCACATCGCTTTTCCGGAGCCTGACATGATGAGAAGGATCGTTGCAGTCCATTTCTCCGATATCGACAAAGAGTTGATGGAAAGCGCTGTCAGGACATTTTACCGCCTCAGAGAGATCAAGAGCATTGAGAAGAAACCGGCGACCAGAGAGCTGATCAACTGGATCAGGGCGTTGAGATCGGATCCCGATTTCCGGGTGAAGGATCTGGTCAAGGGAGAGGTCCCCTATCTCGGCATTCTCTACAAGAAAAGTCCCGATTATGCCGTGGCCCAGAATGCCGTCGGTCGTTTCAGAGCATAAAGAAGGTCGCATAGTCAAATAGTCATTTAGTCTCATAGTCATTAATCTTGTAGACTGTGGGCAAATGATATGACTATGCGACTATCAGACTATAAGACTTCGGATTTTAAACGCGTATGTTCGTTGATTTCTTCTACTTACTCAAAAAAGTGGGCATTCCGGTCTCCCCCACCTCTTTCTTAAGGCTTCAAAAGGCCTTGAATATGGGGCTGGTCAATTCCGTGGATGACTTCTATACGGCCGCCCGGTCGATTCTCGTAAAGAGCGAGAGATATTTCGATCTTTACGATCAGGTCTTTGCCCATCGCTTTCAGGGGGTTGCGTTAAAAGAATCGGAGGCCGTCGAAATCTCCGAGGTGGCCCGCGCCCTTCTCGAAGAATGGTTGAAAAATCCAAGAGAGTTGGCGGATCTCCTCGGAATCAAGGAGGAAGATTTAAGTAAATTGACTCCCGAGGAGCTCCTTCAGTATTTTCTCGACCGATTAAAGGAACAGACCGAAGCCCACCACGGCGGGGGAAAATGGATCGGGACAGGGGGGACTTCTCCGGTAGGCCATTCGGGATATCATCCCGGCGGGATGCGGGTCGGAGGGATCTCCAGGAATAAGTCAGCCGTCAAAGTGGCGATGGAGCGAAGGTACCGCGACTACTCCCAGGAGGGTCCGCTCACCGAATCTCAGATGGGAGAGGCCCTCAAGAGATTGAGAAACATGGTTCCTCATGGCCCGAAGGACAGGGTCAATATCGACGAGACGATCTACGAGACGATGAAAAATGCGGGGGAGATCGAGATCGTATTCGATCAAAGCCTTAGAGACCGGCTAAAGGTGATCCTGGCGATCGACAATGGCGGATGGTCCATGGACCCCTATATCGGACTCGTGCAGACCCTTTTCAACTATGCCCGGTCACAGTTCAAAGAACTTAAAACCTTCTTTTTTCACAACACGATTTATGACCACCTCTGGGAAGATCCTCATAGACGGTCGAAACCATTTCCTCTGGATGAACTGATTCGCCTCGATCCCGAGACGAGGTTCATCATCATCGGGGATGCGAGTATGGCTCCTTATGAACTACTCTCAACGGACGGTTCGATCTATGTGGGAGAGCGGTCAGGAAAACCGAGTTATATGAGACTCGAGTTCATTGTCAAAACCTTTCCTCACTCTGTCTGGCTCAATCCTGTGCCTCCCGTGGAATGGGCATACACAAGGACGATTCTCCATATCCAGGAAATCTTTCCCATGTTCGAACTTACCCTCGACGGCCTCGAAAAAGCAGTCAGTCACATCATGCGGAAGAATTAAAAAAGGGGTAACGCTTTAGCTCTTTAAAAAGAGACCTTTGGTGTATCGCCCAAGTTGTCATTCCCGTGAAAACGGGAATCCGTGCGCCTGCAAGCAGGTGCGATCTGAGAGGTGAAAGTCCTCTTCCAGGAGATGCTCGCTCCTGGTAGCCAAAGGTAACTGCGTCGCTGTGAGGCGGGGGGGGAGCAACCGGAGGCGAACATGCAGTCCGTAGGATAACAAACACGATTCGGCCGTGCGTAGCGACGAGCCTGCGGATTCAAGGCGAAGTCCAGACCTGGAGAGAAGACCAGGGAGCCTGTCACGCTGGGCGGGCAGCGGAGAAGCGATGATAGGGTGCGTCAGGTGTTTGGTGACGGAATGCATGGAAGGTCGTGTCATGTGAAGCAGGGAGACCTGTCCGAAGCAAGGTGGGTGTTCATTGTCGGATACGAGACGAAGAGCCCGTCGGGCGGATTCAGAGCACCCATAGTAGCGAGGAAGCCCCGGAAACGGGATGGAGCGGTTGCCTTTGCCGTGTTTCTCCTTGTTCGGACTATTAATAGGGAGAGTCGCCAAGAAGAAGCTCCCCCTCCTGTACCAACGACCAAAGAGTGCACGTATTGTTTCTCCTCGATTCCAATAAAAGCAACCCGCTGCCCACAATGCACTTCTGAACTGAAAGCGGTTTGAACAAGAAGGGACGGAAAGGGAGAACGGCAATGCTTTCACAAATCATCCATTTCATTAATACCGGTATCTGGGAAATCCGATTAAAAGATTTGCATCCCATCAAAGCCTTTTTCGTTAAATATCTGCGCGTGATCATCCTGGCCTCCCGAGGATTTTTAAGAGATCACTGTCAAAAGACGGCTTCCGTGTTGACCTATTATTCCTTGCTCAATATCGTTCCTGTGATCGCCGTGGCATTTGCAATTTCTAAAGGTTTCGGTCTTGAAAAACTGATCGAAAAACAGATATTTCACTTAGTGACCAAGAAGTTTTCTCAAGGAGAAAAAGCATTAAACGCCATAGAGATTGCAGAGCAGTTGGAAATTCCGGTTCGCTTTGTGCGGCAGCTCCTTCAAGAATTGATCGATGTTGGGCTTGTCGTTGAAATAACAAGCGGAACTAAAGATCAGGTTGTTTTTCAACCCGGGCGGACGATAGAAAACCTTACCGTAAAAGAGGTGCTCGATGCCTACGAGCGGCGTGGAATTCCCTATGACACTGTTTCTCAATCGGATAAGGAAGAGAATATCTCCAACTATTTACAAAATATCTCCGAAGTCGTCGAAAAAGCGCCCGGGAATGTCTTGATCAAAAAGATTTAGGGAAACAATAAGGTGATATGGGGTTTTTTCAAGCGGCATACCCTGCGGTGAGAATTTTTTCGGAATGCTGGAATATTTAGGGAGAATGGGATATATAAGTCGGCAGAGAATCAATAAATCACCATTAACCAAATCCCAATAACCAAATAAATTCAAAATTCCAATAACCCCAAAACAGCATGTTTGGAAAATTGATTATTGGTTGTTATTTGATGTTTGGAATTTGGTGTTTGTTGATTAACACCTGATCTAATGCGTTTGTAATAATCCCGATGGGGGTGGGGAAATAAGCATTCAGAAGAAAGGATATCTCTTGAAAAAGATTGCCATTAAAGGGACGGGTTCCTGTGTCCCGGAGCGGGTTATTCCGAATTCTTATTTTGAAAAGATCATCGATACGAGTGATGAATGGATTACCACCCGAACAGGAATCAAGGAACGCCGGATAGTGGAGAAGGGTCAGGCTCTCTCAGATCTCGCCGCTCCTGCTTCTGAAACAGCCCTCAAAGCGGCGGGGATTTTCCCTGAGGAACTCGATCTGATCGTCATAGGCACCTCGACGGCTGACATGCTCAGCCCATCGGCCGGCTGTATCATCCAGCACCGGCTTGGAGCAAAGAATGCAGTGGCTTTCGATATCAATGCAGCCTGTCCGGGATTCATCTATGGGCTGGCGGTGGCACAGAAATTTATGCAGGACGGCTCCTATAGCAAGGCCCTGGTGGTGGGAGG
>JAGXSW010000112.1 GCA_018333715.1 Syntrophaceae bacterium
GGGGGAGTGTAGCCGGACTGGGGACGACGACTTTCCAGGCCATCGATTACTCCCTTGAGGAAGATAAGTCCTCGGACTCTGATTTCGACCTCATCGACAGCAGTTTGGTCGATGTTGATGAGTTTGATAAGTTAGTCCATGGAGCGGTCGATAATGTTGAGGTCGTGGAAAACCAGACCACTGACGAAACAGACGAGATCGGCGGCCCGATCATCAAGATCGTCAACGGGGTTCTGATCAAGGCGATTAAATTGGGGGCCAGCGACATCCATTTCGAACCTTATGAAAAGAGTTTTCGGGTCAGATACCGTGTCGATGGCGTCATGAGGCGAGAGATGACGCTCCCCTTGCAGATCAAGAACGCTATCGTCTCCCGTTTAAAAATCATGTCAAGGCTCGACATCGCTGAAAGGCGCCTTCCACAGGATGGGAGGATCAAATTGCGCCTCGGCAAAGGCCGGGAGATGGACTTCCGGGTTTCCACCGTGCCTGTCCTCTTCGGAGAAAAAGTGGTCCTTCGTCTCCTCGATAAATCGTCTTTACAACTGGACATGGTCAAATTAGGGTTTGAAGAATCGTCCCTCGAGGATTTCAAGAATGCCCTCCGAAAACCGGTAGGGATGATTCTGGTCACCGGGCCCACGGGAAGCGGAAAGACGACGACCCTCTATTCGGCCCTATCCGAATTGAATAAAGAATCGGAAAATATCACCACTGCCGAAGATCCTGTGGAATATAATTTTATGGGGATCAATCAGGTCCAGATGCATGAGGAGATCGGGCTCACCTTCGCCTCTTCGCTCCGGTCCTTCCTCCGGCAGGACCCGGACATTATCATGGTGGGCGAGGTCCGGGACTTCGAGACCGCCCAGATCGCGGTTCAGGCCGCTCTTACCGGACATCTCGTCCTGAGCACTGTCCATACCAACGATGCTCCCGGGACCGTGACCCGATTGATCGATATGGGGATTGAACCCTTTCTGATCTCCTCTGCTGTCATCCTCATCCTGGCTCAGAGATTGATTCGGAAGATCTGTATGGAATGCCGGGAACCCATCAAAGTTCATCCCCAGCTTCTGATCGACCTGGGAGTTTCGCCGGATGAGGTGAAAGCCTTCCCGGTTTACAAAGGAAAAGGGTGTTCCATCTGCAATAATACAGGCTATAAAGGCCGCGTCGGACTCTATGAGGTAATGGCCATCAAAGAGGAGATCAAAGAACTCATCCTGTCCCGTGCGTCGACCTCAGAGGTTAAGAAGGAAGCCATGCGGTTAGGGATGAAGACCCTCAGACAGAGCGGGATCGTTAAGATTCGAGATGGGTTGACAACAATCGAAGAAGTGCTCAGGTCAACCATGGACGACCGATGATCTTTAAAAAGCCTGTCCTGAATTTATTTCAGGAAAGGAGAAGGTGAAACATGATCGAACTTCAGAAACTGCTTGAAGTCATGATAGAAAAGAAAGCCTCAGATTTACATATCACGACAGGCTCTCCTCCCCAGCTCAGGATCGACGGAAGGTTGATGAGCATCGACTCAACCGTTCTCACCGCTCCCGATACCAAACGGCTCTGTTACAGTGTGCTCACCGATGCACAGCGCCATAAGTTTGAGGAGGAGGCGGAGCTGGACTTCTCCTTCGGCATCAAAGGTCTGAGCCGATTCCGGGGGAACATCTATATGCAGAGAGGAGCCGTGGCAGGAGCCTTACGGGCCATATCTTTCGACATCCTCAACTTTTCCGAACTGGGAGTCCCTCCCATCGTCAACGAATTGATCAAGAAGCCCAAAGGCCTTGTATTGGTAACGGGCCCCACCGGCACCGGGAAGTCCACCACACTTGCGGCCATGATCGACAAGATTAATAATGAGCAAAATGCGCATATCATTACGATCGAAGATCCGATCGAATACCTCCATCGCCACAAAAATTGCATCGTTAATCAAAGAGAAGTCAACTCCGACACGAAAAGCTTTACCGCTGCCCTGCGGCACATCCTCCGCCAGGACCCGGATATCATTCTCATCGGTGAGATGAGGGATCTGGAAACGATTCAAGCGGCCCTTCTGACCGCTGAAACAGGCCATCTGACCTTTGCCACACTGCACACGAACTCCTGCGCGGAGACGATCAACCGGATCATCGACGTCTTCCCGCCCCACCAGCAGCAACAGGTGCGGACACAGCTTTCCTTTGTCCTTGAGGGAATCCTATCCCAGCAGCTCCTTCCCAAATTAGGAGGGAAAGGCCGGGCCCTGGCCATGGAGGTCCTGATTCCGAACCCTGCCATCCGAAACCTGATCCGTGAGGACAAAATCCAGCAGCTCTATTCCCTGATGCAGGTCGGCCAGGCCAGATTCGGGATGCAGACGATGAACCAGGCCCTCCTTTCCCTTGTGGAGCGTCATTTTATCTCCCTGGAAGTCGCCATGGAGCGCAGCCATAATCTCGACGAATTCCGTCAGATGTTATCCAACGCCGGCATTCAGGGTGGAAAGAGAGAAAGACAGGCCAAAACAACCTAATCCCGCGAGACGCGGGACTAAATCAATTTGGAAGGGTGAATTATGCCAATCTTTAAATGGGAAGGAAAGACGCTGAAGGGATCGATCAAGAAGGGTGAAATGGAAGCTCCAAGCGAAACAGCCATCCGCATCCATCTCCGGCAGCAGAATATCATCCCCACAAAAATCGCAACCAAAGGAAAAGAGTTCAAGATTTCCCTGCCGATGGGGAAAAAGGTGAATCAGCGGAGTATCGCCATTTTCACCCGGCAACTGGCAACGATGATCGACGCCGGATTGCCTCTGGTCCAATCGCTGGACATCCTCTCTTCCCAGCAGGAGCATAAGGTCTTCAAAAATATCATCCGCGAGATCAGGGAGGATGTGGAGGGCGGCTCCACCTTTGCCGGAGCCCTCAAAAAGCACCCTTCCACCTTCGATGATCTCTATACGAACCTTGTCGTGGCGGGTGAGGAAGGAGGCATTCTCGACAATATCCTGAACCGACTGTCAAACTATATCGAAAAGGCGGAGGCCCTGAAAAAGAAGGTCAAATCCGCCATGATCTATCCCGCTATCATTTTTTCGGTGGCCATCCTCGTCGTGATCATCCTGATGATCTTCGTCATCCCTGTCTTTGAGACGATGTTCAAATCGGCAGGCCAGTCTCTTCCGCTTCCCACCCTCATCGTGCTCACCATGAGCAAGATCGTCAAAAAATATATCGTCATCATCATCCCCGCAGCCATCCTTTTCATCTTTCTTTTCAGAAAGTTTTATAAGACGGAGACGGGAAAAACCCTGATCGACCGCCTCATCCTGAAAGTGCCTGTTTTTGGAATGCTCCTCAAAAAAGTCGCTGTGGCCCGATTTGCCAGGACGCTGGGAACGCTGGTCAGCAGCGGCGTTCCCATCCTGGACGGGCTCCTTATTGTCTCGAAGACGGCTGGGAACAGGACGATTGAAACAGCCATCATGAGCGCGAGAGCCAGCATCCGCGAGGGTGAAACCATTGCAGAGCCTCTGGGCCGGGGGGGGATCTTTCCACCCATGGTGATTCAGATGATCTCCGTTGGAGAATCAACGGGCGCCCTCGATTCCATGCTGTCAAAAATTGCGGATTTTTATGACGACGAAGTCGATGTGGCCGTAAGCAATCTGACCTCCCTCCTCGAGCCTTTCCTGATGGTCTTTCTGGGAGTGGTGATCGGAGGGGTCGTCATTGCGATGTACCTGCCAATCTTTCAGATGGCCTCGGCCGTGGGTTAACCCTCCCTCCCCGGCTTGCACTAAAAATAATTGGGGAGTTGAGTAAATCCGAAATCCGAATATCGAAGCACGAAACAAATTCGAATGATCAAAATTTAAATTTTTTAAACTTTAATTTGTTTCGAACATTTGATGGTCTCGTAAAAAGTCGAAAAATCCTAATGATCGTCATTCCGGCCCCGATTTCCATCGGGATAAACTCCAGCCGGAATCCAGTAATATCAGGCACTTATAAAAACACTGGACACCGGTTTTCACCGGTGAGACGACTTTTTACGAGACTATCACATTTGAATTTGGTCATTAGGGATTGTTTCGAGTTGATCCCTGCTGGGATGCTTCGCACGGATTTCGTGCTTCGGATTTAGGTTCCATTTGAATGTAAATCTTTTGGAATGATAGGAACGTATGGATTCGAATCTGAACTTTCCTTCCGACGCCCAGCAGAAAATCCTCAAAAATGTGAAAGGGTTGATGGTCTCCCGGATCATCATCCTCACCCTTCTGCTGGCCATCGCCTATATCTTTCAGCTCTCCGAGAAGAAGTCCTTCTTCATCCCCATGACCAACCCCTTCTACAATTTCATTGGCCTCTTCTATCTGGTGACGATCGTTTATGCCTTTCTTCTCAATCGGGTCAAAGACCTCCGCCGATTCACCTTTATCCAGCTGGTGATCGATCATCTCTTCATCGCCGGCCTCATTTACCACACCGGCGGAAAGGAAAGCTTCTTTCCGATCGCCTACATCTTCACGATCATCGGAAGCAGTATTCTCTTCTATAAACGGGGGGCTTTTTATTCGGCATCGCTCTCCACTTTTCTCTACGGCTTCATTTTACTCCTTCAGCTCTACGAATGGATCCGTATCCCCGGCCAGCTCGTCACTCCTGAAGCCGGCCAGATCTTCTACTCCCTGATCACCTATCTGGCCGCGTATTACATCGTGGCGTTTCTGAGCAGCGCCATCTCCGAGGAATTGAAAAAGAAGAAGAGCGAACTCATCCAGAAACAGATCGATTACGATCAACTCGAAGCCTTCAACCGGAATATCATCCAGAGCCTCGACAGTGGACTGCTCACCATCGATCTCAATGGCAGAATCAATTTCCTCAACCGGACCGCAGAAAAGATCCTGAGCCGGAGAGGAGAAGAATTGAAAAATATCTCCATTTATGATCTCTTTCCAAAGATTGCCGGGGTCCTCGAAGAGCTGAAAAGGAAGCCGTCGGACTTTTCTCCGGATTACCGGCGTTATGAAACCCTCCTCTCGAATCAAAACGGAGAAAAAATCTATCTCGGATTTTCCATCTCTCCCCTGACCGACCCCGAAGGATCCGTGATCGGACATACCCTCATCTTTCAGGATATCACCCGTTTCAAGGAGATGGAAGATCAGATGAAACGATACGATCGCATGGCGGCTATCGGAGCCCTCGCCGCAGGGATGGCCCATGAGATCAGAAATCCCCTCGCCTCATTGAGCGGGTCGATTCAGATGTTGAAATCGGAACTCTCTCTCGATGAACAACAAGAACATCTGATGGCCATCACCCTCCGGGAGTCAGAGAGGCTCAACGCATTGATCACCGACTTCCTCCTCTTCGCCCATCCCCCTCAGACCCATCGATCCGCCTGGGAGATCGGAAAGATCCTTGACGAAACGGTTGAACTCTTCATCCGCTCTCCGGCCTTTCATGAGGGGCTCCGTATCACGAGGACCCACGGAAATGGAGACATAGAGGCGCCGGTCGACCCGGACCAGATGAGACAGGTCTTCTGGAATCTTCTGATTAATGCGGCCCAGGCGATCCCGGACGGCGGTGACATTCGGATTCATATTGAAAAGGCAGATGAAACCCTCGGAGGGGGCCTTTCCTACCACCCGTCAGGCAGGGGGAAAAATTGGGTGAAGATCATGATCGCCGATTCCGGAAACGGCATCGCCCCGCAGGAAAAAGAAAAAATCTTCGAGCCTTTCTACACGACCAAAGAAGGAGGGACTGGATTGGGTCTCTCCATCGTCCATAAAATTATTGAAAACCATAACGGAGTGATCAGGGTGGAAAGCGATGTCGGCAGGGGATCCCTCTTCAATGTCTATCTGCCTGCCGGATCAGAGGTCGGCCAAACCAATTAATTCCCCTCCCGCCAGGGGAGGGGAGATTGGGGGTAGGCATAAATGTTAGATACTTACACCAGAAAGTCTGAGAATTTATCTCTAACTTTCTCTGGAATGTTTCTAAAAAATCTCCCCTCCCCTCGGCGGGAGGGGATGAAGGGGAGGGGGGACCGAATGGTCTCTATTTTGTCCACCCCCACCCTCACCCTCCCCCGTCGAAGGGGGAGGGGGTTATTGGGAAATTTCAAATATCTTTGGTTAGAGATAAATTCTCAGAATTTATTGTGTAAGTATCTAACGGGGTAAAAAGAGAATGTTAAAGGATAAGATTCTGGTCGCAGATGATGAAAAGAGCATGAGGGAGTTTCTGGACATCATGCTCAAAAAGGAGGGCTATAAGGTCACGCTCGCCTCTAACGGAGAAGAGGTGATGAAACTGATTGAAAAGGATATCTTTGATCTTGCACTTGTGGATATCCGCATGCCGAGGCAGGATGGCATCTCCGCTCTGAAAAGGATTAAATCGATTTCACCCGAAACGGTTGTGATCGTGATCACAGCTTATGCCTCTGCCGATACCGCCATTAAGGCGATGAAGGAAGGGGCTTACGATTATATTACGAAACCCTTTAAGATCGACGAGATCAAGCTGATCATTCAGAACGCTCTGGAAAAGAAACATCTCCAGAAGGAGAACCTCCTGCTCAAGCAGGTGGTCAGGGACCGGTACCATTTCGAAAATATCATCGGGCAGAGCTCCAGGATGCTGGGGCTTTACGACCTTTTGGAGAAGGTCGCCCCCACCAAAACAAATATCCTGATCACCGGGGAGAGCGGAACGGGCAAGGAACTGGCGGCCAAGGCGATCCACTATAACAGTCCTCGCAAGGACAAACCCTTCGTCACCTTAAACTGCGGCGCCATCCCCGAATCCCTCATTGAAAGCGAACTCTTCGGACACATGAGGGGAGCCTTTACCGATGCCATTTCGACCAAGAAGGGTTTGTTCGAGGTGGCTGACGAGGGGACCATCTTTCTCGATGAAATCAGCGAGCTCCCCCTGATGATGCAGGTCAAATTACTCCGTGTCTTGCAGGACAGGGAGTTCAAACGGGTGGGAGGAACCGAGGACATCCGGGTCGATGTCCGGATCATCTCTGCGACCAATAAAGACCTTGAAGGGGCCGTCCGGGAAAAACAGTTTCGAGAGGATCTCTTTTACCGGCTCAATGTCATTCAGATCAGAATCCCCTCTCTGAGGGAGCGGAAGGAAGATATCCCTTCTCTGACCGGCCATTTTTTAAAGAAATATTCGGAAGAGCTTGGAAAACAGATCTCCCAGGCATCTCCGGAAGCCCTTCGGATCCTGATCCAGTATGACTATCCCGGCAATGTGAGAGAACTACAGAATATTATCGAGAGGGCAGTGGCTCTTGAAACCTCACAGGAGCTGACGGTCCAAAATCTCAGTTCTTATATCGAGGAGCAGCTGCCCGGTAAGAAGAGGCCCCTTGATCTCGAAATCCCCAGCGAAGGGGTTGACCTCGAGAAGATCGTGGAGGATGTCGAAAGGACGCTTCTGCTTAAGGCCCTCGACCGGACAAAGGGGATTAAAAAGAAGGCGGCCGAATTGCTCCATATCAATTTCCGATCCATGCGCTACCGGCTGGAAAAATACGGATTGAACCATAGCGACGAATCATAACCCCATTTATCAGTCCGGCGTACTGAAGCTGACCCCCTACCCCATCTTTCTATTATCTCAGATGCCCGGAGTCAGGGGCCCAAAAAAATAGAACCCTTTTTCACTGAGAACCGGGACAGTCCCGAACTCCCGTAACACAGCACCGTCCCTATTTTTATGTCATCCCGTAACCCCTCAGTTATGAAGGATAAATGCTTTGTCGAATATGTAACTCAGGGCTTCCCGCCTGAGCGAAGCCCGCTCCGGCGGGCGTAGGTAGGTAGCCCTGGAAAATCCCTCCGGGCCAGAGGCCCTCATGGGCCGGCGGCAGCCCTAAAGGGCTGAGTTACAGGTTGTGGTAAACTTAAGCAAACCATAACTGAGGGATTATGTCATCCCTTATATTGTTGTTTGATCCCTTCCAATTTCTTCTTAACAACCAACCGAATCCGAGGGCTCGGGATCCTTTTGACCCAGTCATTAACTTTGGTGAAATTCAAAGCCCCCACCAACCTCAATTCCGGGAAAAAACCATATTGGCGCTTCTTATGGGCTGAAAGATACAAACAGTCCACCAAGGCCTTCTCGGGTTCAGCAATGAGAAAATTTCCTTCCCCGCGATACCAATCAAATCCAGCAAAAAAATCCGGGGCAATCCGATGAAGATGAAATACCCCTAACGCTGTCCGTAATGAAGCCGAATGGGCGGTTGAAGCCAGTGTAATCACCTGCGGGATCTGTTCCACGATGCCATAAAGATGGAGCGCGCTTAAAAAAGAAACATAAACTCTATTTTGGGGTCTCAAAAAAGGCGCCAAACTATAAGGGCTTATCTTTTGATCGGCTTCGACCCAGACCCCCCGGTAGACTTTGATAAGGAGACCCTGTTTGACGAGATAGTTGAGCGCCTGGGTAACCGCTGAGGCGGATTTGCCGGACAAACTGATTAATTCATGAGTTGTAAAAATCGGTCTCTGGAGCTGTTTGATATAGACCAAAATATTACGCTCAGGCTTCCTGGTCATTTTTTAAACTCCTCCAAGAAGTTCGCTGTTTTCAATTTCACTTCATCCCAGACGGCAGCTGAAGCATAAACCGCCTGGTCTTCCGGCGCCAGATACGCGAGAACCGTATCGCGAAACTGTTCAAATTCGATCGCAAAAATATTTTGATGAGCCTTCTTGAGCTTCTCGGCCTCGGGCCTGATTTTGGAAATTTTCGAAGACTCCACCTGCGGACTTAAAACAAAAAGATCAAAAATATCCCGCGCTTGAATAACTGTTCGTGTCGCCAGGGCATCAATTTTCTGGGTAACAGCGGCGGTGATGTCATAATGAGGAACCAGTAAGGGCGCCAATTTATATACCCGCAAGATCGGGTCGCGGACGGCCTGAACCAAAATGTCTCCTTTAAAACCGCGACGGGAGAATTCGACTTTGGTAAACAAATCCTCTCCGGCAATGGTAATCAAATGGATTTTATAACGCTGAGTCGTTTCTGTCTGCTTGGCTTTAAGCATATCCGGCACAACAATCCCCTGAATCCCGAACCCTCTCAGGTTCTCGACAAATGGGCGAGCACTCAACGTGTCCAGGACAACCGTTTGAAGGGTCTCGATGGGGACTTTCTGAACATCGATGTCCATATCCTCTGAATAACGGAAACTTTGAAAGAAAAACCTTAAGTTTGTCCCGCCTTTCAGGGCATAAAATTCAGGCTTTATCCGTCTGGAAAACCAACGCAAAAACTCTAGATGAAAAAGCTCCCGTATTTGAAGGCCGCTCACAATGTCCGGTTTCATGGTATGCAGTATAGATTAGTTTTAACTAAATTTCAAGACATACATTACATCATTAAGGGGTTGACCTTGAAAAGATCGTGGAGGATGTCGAAAGGACCCTTCAATTCCGTTTGAACTGTCTGTTCATCTCATCGAGAGGGAGAAGAAAGAAGACGGGCCGGCCATGCGGGCAGGTGGTCGAAGGGTTGAAGGGATAGAGATTTCCGATCAACTCTTCCATCTCTTCCCGCCTCAAAGGAAAGTTGGCCCGCACCGCAGAATGGCAGGCCAGGGATATGAGAAGGGCATGCAGAGGGGTTGCTCCCTCCCCTCCCCTCTTTAAAAAAGAGAGTTCCTCCAGCATCTCCCTCACCCTCTGCCCCGTCTCCTTCTGCTCGATAAAGGAGGGAATGGATCGAATGGCGTAGAGCCTCTCTCCGACGGATTCGATTTCAAATCCGATCGCTTCAAATGCCTCTTCAGACGAACCGAGAACGAGCGATTCCTCGAGTGATAATTCGATCAGAACAGGAAGAAGCAATTTCTCGGCGGCCAGGGACCGTTCCTCATGATTTTTTTTCAATTTCTCATACAGAATCCTTTCGTGGGCAGCGTGCTGGTCAACGAAGATGAGAGTCCCCTCTGCCTCGCAGAGGATATAGGTCCCCCAGAGTTGACCGACAATTCGGTAAAGGCCTCGCTTTTCCGTGTCCCATTCAATCCTTTTCTCCTCTCTCACCTGATGAGGAAAGCTTTCCTCTCCCCAGGGTTTGGAATAGGGTTTACGTGAATTCTGGAAGGAAAGAGAGGCCTGGAGTTCTACTTCACGAACGACCTCCTTTCTTTTCTCCGGAGCCCCCCATTCATCATCCGGAGACGCTTCTTCCAGCGCCCTTCGGATCAAAGACCATACGGCCTGATAGATTCTCTCCGGTTCTTTAAATTTCACCTCCGCCTTGGTTGGATGGACATTCACATCAACGGAAGAAGGGGGGAGGCTGATCCATAGAATGGAAACGGGATATTTATCGGCAGGAAGAATATGCCGGTAGGCCTCCAGGATGGCCTTATAGAGGATTCGATCCTTCACGTATCTGCCGTGGATATAGAGGGAGATTCCATCTCTGTTTCCCTTTGCGAGGGTGGGAAGGCTGGTAAAACCCTCAATCTTAATCTCAGCCTCATCAAACCGGATGGCCTTGAGATGGTCGGTCGCCTCCCTCCCGAGCATCGCTTCGACCCGGATCAGTAAGGACTCCGTTTTCAACAACTCCTGAAGGGTGCGGCCGTCATGGATGAACTTAAACGTGATGGAGGGATGAGCAAGGCTCACCCTGTGAAAAAGAAGGAGGGCGTATCGGAGTTCCGTGCGAATCGATCTTAAAAAATTTCTCCGCACCGGAAGATTGTAGAAGAGCTGATGGACTTCCACCTCGGTCCCCACGGGACAGCCGGTCTCTGAAATACTTTTGACCTCGCCTCCTTCGGAGACCACTTTTGTCCCGCTGATTGAATTGGATGGCCGGGTTTTGAGAACCATCTGTGAGACAGAGGCGATGCTGGGCAATGCTTCCCCCCTGAACCCCAGCGTCTCGACAGCATAAAGGTCTTCGGCCTTCCGGATCTTGCTCGTGGCGAATCGCTGGAGGGCAAGAGGAACATCTTCGGGAACCATTCCTTCCCCGTTATCGACCACCCGGATGAGCTGGAGTCCGCCCGATATGAGCTCTACGACGATTTCAGTAGCCCCCGCATCGATTGCGTTTTCCATCAGCTCCTTCACCACAGAGGCCGGCCTTTCAACGACCTCTCCAGCCGCAATCTTTTGCGCAACAGCCTCCGGCAAAACTCGAATTTTACCATTCATAATTGAACATATTTCAATTTCGATAGACGGGGTTTTCTAACCCCGTCTTAGCGGGACAAGAATGTCCCGCCTATCGTATATAATGATATTTATTGCTTTCACTATAGCTGTTTGAAATCTTCTTATAAAATCCCTCCCAACCTCCCTTTGCCAAAGGGAGGAGAAAGGTTTCCCCCTTTTGCCCTCCGGGTCAGAGACCGCTCTGGGTCGGAGACCAAAGGGGGATGAAGGGGGATTAGATCAGTTTTTTCAAAACGCTAAATTGTTTGGGAAGTATAAGTTTTTTGTCTGACGTAAACCCTGTTAACGTCTGCCGTTTTCGAGACTTGTATCGAGGCCCGTTTGAAGATGCTGAAAAATCGAGTTTCCACTTTCCACTCTCCACCCACTACTTTTCACTCCCCTCGAGAAAGGTCCCCATCTTTCTGAATTTCTCATACCGATTCTCCAGAAGGGAAGCCATTTCCATCTTCTCCAACTCCATCAGATGTTTTTCCAGCGTCCTTTTTAAACGGTCGGCCATCACTCCGGGGTCCCGATGCGCCCCTCCCAGGGGTTCATCAATCACCTCATCGATGACTCCCAATCTAAACAGATCGCCGGCGGTCAATTTTAGGGAATCCGCAGCCACAGCCTTGCCCTTTTCGCCGTCTTTCCAGAGGATGGCCGCGCATCCCTCCGGAGAGATGACCGAATAGATGGAATATTCCATCATTAATATTCGGTCCCCTACTCCGATGGCCAGAGCGCCTCCGCTTCCCCCCTCTCCGATGACAAGGGTAAGGATCGGTGTCCGGAGCATCGCCATCATTTTGAGATTCCGGGCAATGGCCTCAGCCTGCCCCCTTTCCTCGGCCCCTATTCCCGGAAAGGCGCCCGGCGTGTCAATCATGGTGATGACCGGTTTTTGAAACACCTCCGCCATCTTCATCAGCCTCAATGCCTTCCGGTATCCCTCCGGATGAGGCATCCCAAAATTCCGGTCCGCCATCTCCTTGACGTCGGCTCCCTTCTGGTGAGCCACCACGATGACCGGCTTTCCATTAAACCTGGCCATCCCCCCGACGATGGCCGGATCATCCCCGTAATATCGGTCTCCGTGGAGTTCAATAAAATCTTTGAAGATCGCTTGAATATAATAGGAGGCTTTGGGCCTGTCGATATGCCGGGCCATCTGCGTAATCTGCCAGCCCGTCAGGCTCGAAAAAACCTCTTTCCGCAGCCGGCGAAGCTTTTCTTCGAGGTTCTTGATCTGCTCATCGATATGGAAATGCTTCCCTTTTGAAAATCTCTTTAAATGATCGATCTCGTTTTCCAGTTCGACGAGTGGTTTCTCAAAATCGAGATAATGCTTGACCATCTTCTAACCCCATTCGAAAGAGAGTCGCGGAGTGGGAAATAGCGTTTTGATATAATCTTGAAAAATCGGAGAGGGATCAACCCGGTATTCATCGGAAAAGGCGATCACGGTCTCCTGTTGCTCTCCGTTGGTGATATGGAAAAAGATCGGGCAGGACCCCTTATGGGAAAGGATCGCCTCCTTCAGTTGGGCAAGACCCGCTTGCGATAAAGAGGAGCGAGGGATCTTTAAATGAAAGGGCCTGGGCGAAGAGAATGCCAAATCGGCAAGGGATCGAACCTCCGCCGCTTTGATCTTGATGCGGTCCTCGGAGAGATCGAGGCTCCCGCGAACCAGAAGGGGATCTCCTCCCCTGAGGCAGTTTGAAGCGCTCTTAAAAACTTCCGGAAAAAGGATGACCTCTACAAACCCCTTCATATCCTCAAGGTTTAAAAAAGCCATCCGGTCCCCTTTTTTGGTGACGATCTCCTTCAGGCTGCTGACCAGGCCGCAGAGCTTCACCTCCTGACCATTCTGCAACCGGGGCAGGGTTGATGTGTCTTCGTTCGTATGCCTCTTGATCTCCTCCTGATAGGCCGACAGGGGATGCCGTGAGATATAGAATCCGATCGTCTCCTTTTCAAAAAGAATCAACTGACTTTCAGGAAACTCATCGATCTCAGGGTAGGATTCCTCTCTCTCTCCTGATGAGACTTCCCACATGCTCATCTGGGCGGCGTCTCTCTTCCGCTGATTTCCCTGCGATCGCTCCAGGATCTCCTCCAGAACGCTCAGCATCTGGGAGCGATTTGCCTTTGAGAAGTCGAACGCCCCGCATTTGATCAGACTTTCGACCACCCGGCGATTCACCTTTCTCAGATCGACCCTCCGGCAGAAATCGTAAAGGGATTGAAACCTTCCCTTCTCCTCCTTCTCCTTGAGGATGGCCTCGATGGCGGCATCCCCCACGTTCTTGACCGCAGCCAGCCCGAACCGAATCTGATTTCCCACAACGGTAAAATCCCTGTGACTCTCATTGATATCCGGAGGCAGGATGGAAATCGACATCTCGCGGCACTCTGCGATATATCGCATGATCTTATCTGCGTTCTGCACCTCGCTCGTCAGAAGGGCGGCCATAAACTCGATCGGGTAATGGGTCTTCAAATAGGCGGTTTGATAGGCGATGAGGGCATAGGCCGCGCTGTGTGATTTATTGAAGCCGTACCGGCCAAAGGTCTCCATCTGCTCAAAGATCTTCTCGGCCTTCCTGGGAGAGATCCGGCTCTTTTTCGATCCCTCTAAAAACTTTTCCTTCTGCTTCTCCATCTCTGCGGAATCTTTCTTGGCCATGCCCCTCCGCAGGTTATCCGCATCTTCGAGCGTAAAATGGGCAAGGCTGCTCGCAATGCGCATCACCTGTTCCTGGTAGACGATGACCCCATAGGTATCCTTCAGAATCCCTTCAAGGGCCGGAACTTCATAGGAGATGGCCACCTTCCCGTGCTTTCGTTTGACAAACTCCTCCACCATCCCGCTGTCGAGAGGGCCAGGCCGGTAGAGGGCCACCAGGGCGATGATGTCTTTGAAGCTTTCCGGTTTGAGTTTGGTCAGGAGATCCCTCATCCCGGAACTCTCCAGCTGAAAGATGCCGAGATTGGACCCGGCCCCAAGTGATGCGAACACCTCGGAGTCATCGAGAGGGATCTCCGGGAGTTCAATCTTTATTCCCCGGCTCATCTCAATGAGGTTGATGGCATGGTTCACCATCGTCAGGGTCTTAAGCCCCAAAAAATCGAATTTGACCAATCCGATGGCCTCCACCTCTTTCATCGCATACTGGGTGACCACTTCGCCGTCCGGCACGCGGTAGAGAGGGAGGTATTCCATCAAGGGCCGGTTCGAGATGACCACTCCTGCCGCATGGGTGGACGCATGACGGGTCAACCCTTCGAGTGATCCGGCAATCTTAAAGAGGGAGGCGATTTTCGAGTCCTTCTGGATCATCTCTTTCAATTGGGGTTCTTTCTCCATGGCCTCTTCGAGGCTGATGTTGGGAGCGCCCGGGATGAGCTTGGCGATTCGGTCCACTTCAGCATAGGGAATGCCCATCACCCGGCCTACATCCCGCAGGACCGCCCTTGCCTGCATCTTTCCAAAAGTGATGATCTGGGCCACATTCTCCTTTCCGTATTTATCCATCACATACCGGATCACCTCATCCCTTCCCTCTATACAGAAATCGACATCCACATCCGGCATGCTGCTCTTGCGACCCGGATTCAAAAATCTTTCGAAGATGAGGTCATATTCGATGGGATCCAGGTCCGTGATATTGAGCGCATAGGCGACCAGGCTTCCAGCCACCGAGCCTCGCCCGGGCCCGACCGGAATTCCTTTCTGTTTGGCGTAATGGATGAAATCGGCCACAATTAGAAAATATCCGGGATATCCCATGGACGTGATGATCTTCAATTCCTCTTCGAGACGAGCACGGTATCGCAAGGCCCGTTCGTGGAAATCCTCCTCGTTCCGATAGGGCAGAAGCCTTCGCTCCAGTCCTTCCCGTGCAAGCCTTTCGAGATGGCTGTCCGGTGATTCTCCGGAAGGGACGGTGATTCGAGGAATATGCTTCTCGTCAAACTTCAACTCCAGGTTACATTCCTCTGCGATCTCCATCGTGTGAGCAATGGCCTCCGGAGTCTCTCTGAAGAGTTCCATCATCTCTTTGGGAGATCTGAAATAGAATTCATCCGAAGAAAATCTCATCCGTTCCCTATCACTGAGCGTCTTGCCGGTCTGGATGCACAGCAAAATCTCGTGGGCTTGCGCATCTTCGCGGTGGAGATAATGGCAATCATTGGTTGCTACCACGGGAATGAAGAGCTCTCGACCGATCTCGAGGAGTCGTTCATTGACCAGGGTCTGGTTTTCAACTCCATTTTTCATGAGTTCAATGAAGAACCGGCGATTGTCAAAGATCTTTCGATATTCTTCGGCGGCCTGGAGACCTCTCTTCATCTCTCCCCGACCGGCCAGGACGGCAATCTCTCCCTTGAGGCACCCGCTGAGGCAGATCAACCCCTCGTGATACTTGCTCAGAAGTTCCTTATCAACCCTCGGCTTATAGTAAAATCCCTCGAGATGGGCAAGACTGATCAGTTTGATGAGGTTGAAGTAGCCTGTCCGATTTTTGACCAGGAGGGTGAGATGAAAGGGCCCCTCTCCCCCTTCCGCAGCGGTCTTTTTCTCAAACCGGCTTCCGGGAGCCACATAAAGCTCACATCCCACGATGGGTTTGATCCCGTGTTTGATGGCCATCTGGTAAAATTCGATGGCTCCGAACATATTCCCGTGATCGGTCAGCGCCACGGTATCCATCCGGTGCTTCTTTGCTAAATCGAAGACCTCATCAAACCGGATGGCTCCGTCCAGCAGGCTGTACTGACTATGGAGATGGAGATGGACAAATTCGTTGTGCGCCATAGGGATTAACCGACGGAATAATGGGCAAAAAGAACCGGAATGTTGGAATCATGGAATATTGGAATAATGGGTTAAAACCATTCATCCAAAAGTAAACCGGTTTCTTCAATTTTTCTTCTTGATTTTTGCCACTTTTTTATTATTCCATTTTATAATTTATTCTTCAATCCTCCAATATTCCATCATTCCATTATTCCAGTTTTTAGTTTACTCCCACTCAATGGTGCTGGGCGGCTTGGAACTGATATCATACACCACCCGGTTCACTCTCTTCACCTCATTGATGATCCGGTTGGCCATCTGTTCCAGGATCCGATGGTCCAACTTCACCCAATCTGCCGTCATGCCGTCCTGGCTTTCTACAATCCGCAAGGCAACCACATTTTCATAGGTCCGTAAATCGCCCATCACGCCCACAGTCTTGATGGGAAGCAGCACCGCAAAACATTGCCAGACCCGATTCAGGAGATCGTTCTTCCTCATCTCTTCTATGACGATCTCATCCGCATCTCTCAAAATCTCCAGCCTTTCCTTATTGACCTCTCCGACGATTCGAATAGCGAGTCCCGGCCCCGGGAAGGGCTGCCGGTGGATCACCTCCGAGGGGAGGCCCAGTTCCCTGCCCAGATCTCTCACCTCATCCTTAAACAATTCTCGCAGGGGTTCCACCAGCCTCAATCTCATCTTCTCCGGCAATCCCCCCACGTTATGATGACTTTTGATCGTGGCAGAAGGCCCCTTCCACGAGATGCTTTCAAT
>JAGXSW010000113.1 GCA_018333715.1 Syntrophaceae bacterium
GAAACGAAGAGCATCTTCTTCATATCCATCTTCAGATCATCGATGGCCCTCAGAATGAGACCCATCAGAATGCCGTGGCCGCATCCCGGACAGAAAGGAGTGGCTTTTACTCCCGGCCGGATATATTTTTCGAGTGCTCTAACCATTATTAAACCTCGTCTTGTGCTGACGATATGCAGTTATAAGTGCCTTGTTATAAATGGACATGGGGTGAAATCCAATTTTTTTAAGCTCCCTATCTCCCCATTTCCCCAACTCCCTATATCTTCCTTAATGTTTCTATTAAAAATTCCGGTCCGATCACCTCTCCGTTGGTCTGGCTGAGGGAGATCACATCGCAGGACACATATCTTTTTACTTCCCCTGCCACCTGTCCGAGATTCATCTCTGGAACCATGAAGCTCTTCACCTTTTTCCCCACCTCTGCCACTCTCTCGTCCGGAAAGGGCCAGAGAGTCTTCAGCCTCAACATCCCGATCTTTTGTCCTTCTTTTCTCAACCGCTTGACGGCATAGAGGCTGGCGCGGGCTGTAAACCCATAGGCAATGAGAGCGACCTCCGCATCTTCCAGGAGATAGTCCTCCGTTTCGATGATCGATCTCTTATGATTCAAAATCTTTTTATTGATCCGTCCGACGAGTCTGGCGTGAACCTCCGGATCATCGGTTTTCCGAAACCCATAGGCATCGTGGGTGGATCCGGTCACTGAGAGATGTTCCCCCTCTCCGAAGGCGGCCATGGGAGGCACACCATCTTCCCCCTCGATATCAAAGGGAGCGCCCCCCCTCTTTTTCTTTCTGTCCCAGACCTCCACCCTCGGAGCCACCCTGATCGTCTCCCTGAGATGGCCGATGGCTTCATCCGCCATCACCATAGCCGGAACGCGGTATTGCTCGCTGAGGTTAAAAGCCCGAAGCGTGAGGTCATACATCTCCTGAGAAGACCAGGGGGAGAGGGCGATCACCTGATAATCCCCGTGAGAACCCCATTTGGCCTGCATGATATCCCCGCTTCCGACCTTGGTGGCCTGTCCGGTGCAGGGCCCTGCCCTCTGAACATCGACGATGACACAAGGGGTCTCGGTAAAAGCGGCATATCCGATCGACTCCTGCATCAGGCTGAATCCGGGTCCGGAGGTGGCGGTCATCGCCTTGGCCCCTGCCCAGGAAGCCCCGATTGTAGCGGAGATGGAAGCAATCTCGTCCTCCATCTGAATGAAGACCCCTCCGATTTCCTTCAGACGGACGGCTATGCGCTCCATCAGTTCACTCGACGGGGTGATCGGGTAACCCGCATAGAATCGGCATCCTGCAGCGATCGCCCCTTCTGCGGCGGCTTCATTGCCGGAAAAGTAATACATCCCTTTTGGAAAAGGGGGTTTAACCCATCTGGTTGGCATGTTTTATCCTTAAAACGGTTCCAAATACCGGTCCCTCGATCACATAACCTTTACACGAGATTACATTTATTTTCAATACATTTCTAATCGTTGTAATCGTTGCATAATCCCTGCCTACCGTCAGGCAGGCGGTCCCGACCGAGAGCGGGGCAGGCAGGTGTGTAATCAGAGATTTCTGGACTTTTTCGGAAATCTCAAAGAAAATTCTTGACAAATAATAAATTAAAAGGGATAAATAAATCAATAGACGGGCGGAGGAGGTGATTGGACTATGGCATGCGGAATGAAACATCCCAAACCCAAGAAGACCGTTAAGAAACCGACGCCGAAGAAAAAATAACTTGAAACTGAAAACCCATGATTTCAGGATTTTTTCAGAAATCTCATAACTCCTTGGTTATGGTTTGCTTAAGTTTACCATAACCTGTAACTCAGCCCTTTAGGGCTGATTTTTCAGGGCTTAAGCCCTGAGTTACATATTCGACAAAGCATTTATCCTTCATGACTGAGGGGTTACGAAGCATCTCCCATTTTTTTCTTGACAAGGGAAAGGAATTCTGTTATTTGGTTGACCTATATTTATTCCGGATTTAAGGAGTTTTTAGAGAAAGAACACTGAATGAAAGGAGGTGAAAGTAATGAAGAGAATGGTGAGTATCTTTTTGGCATTGGCGATGTTGGCAATCTTTTCTTTCGGTTGCGGGACCCCAGGAGACGTAAAGATTAAATGCCCGAAATGCGGCGCCGTGTTCACAGTGGATGAGGGTTTAGCCGAAATCCAGAAGAAAGGCTTCTAATTCCCCCTCTTCAACAAGCTTTATCATTCTTTGGAGGAAAGAGGAAAATTTTAAAAAGGGAAGAGATCGTGCTCTTCCCTTTTTTTTCATTCCTTTTTCAGAAAAAGAATTCCGCGAAGGGATTCCCGCTGTTCAGAATGGCTGAGGTGATCGTTCCTCCTAAATGCTTTGGAATCGATTCGGAGAGTTCGCGCACGATTTCGCCGGCCAGCCCACTTCCCACCTCGCCTAACACATCGATGGGGATGAAAATACTTCTCGTCTTTTCGTCCGCCTTGTCCTTTTCACATTGACGCCAGACCCAATTCCGGGTCAGCACCTCCTGGTCATCCCGGTAGACCAGTTCTCCTTTCGGAACCGTCACCCTCTCCCCGCCTCCCATGGGCGTGAAGGGCTCCCAGCCCTCGGCGAATCGGAGACAGATATTTCCTTGAAGCGTATCCAGATCGTGGCCTCCCATGGGGACGAAATGCCTCAGAGAGATGCTGTTATAAAGATCGACCAGGGGATTGATCTTGGGGAATGGGTCCCCTTTAAGGATTCTCCTTGCCATCGATTCCACAGAACTTGGGAACTTGCTTCCCGAAATCCCCAGTTTGGCGAAGGCGGTTCTCCAGGGTTTGATCCTCGGATGATCCTGGGCCTTATCCCCGACGAAGTTTTTCTTCAACGCTTCGATAGCCTGTTGGAGAAGTTGATCAATCCCGCTGGAAGGACGGGTATTGTCCAGACCTGTTGCCACCACCATTCCGATCGTGAGATCAGGCAGGTAATCAAAGAGTTCCTTCTGGATTGAGAAAAGCATTCTTTCCTCCTTTTACCCCGTTAGAAATAACCCGCTGCGCCAGCGCTTGGGCGGCGAGTGCCCCGCTCGGTTTCGAGTTCCGCTACAGAGGGACTGGAATTTCTAACGGGGTTTACCCCTCGAAACTCATGAGGAGCATAATGGGATTTCCAATTTCCCTACCATCGGACAGATTAAATGTCAACAGGCTGTTGCCCAAATCGGTTTCATGCTTCGACAAGCCTGTCCTGAGCGAACCGTTCACCCTTCGAGAGCCTCAGGGCGAACGGAGAGTCAAAGGGCTCAGCATGACCGGAAAAGTTATATGATTTCAACATATCACCGCTCGTCCTGAGCCTGTCGAAGGGCAAATGGTTGTCTCTCCTTGACGAGGAGAGGTATTTTTTTTATAGTGACTTTCTATGGAGATAAAACCGACAATTTTAGTTGTGGACGATGAATTGGGAGCCAGGCAATCTCTCGAAGTGATCCTTGAAGATGACTACCGCGTTCTGATCGCCGAAAGCGGTCCAGAGGCCCTGAAGGTTCTTCAGAGAGAGTCCATCGATCTCATCCTCTTAGACGTGAACATGCCTGATATGGATGGACTGGAGGTTCTTCGCAAGATCAAAGAACAGGATGACGAGATGGACGTCATTATGGTCTCTGCGCTCAATCTGGCCCGGAAGGCAGTGGATGCCATACGATTAGGCGCCTACGACTATATCACCAAGCCTTATGAACCCGAGGACATCCTTTCAACCGTGCATCGGGTTATCAGCAAACAGAAGCTCCATAAAGAATTGGATTTTCTCCGGAGGGAGGTTGAAACCGTTCGGGGATTCGACCAGATCATCAGCCAGAATAAGGCGATGCTCGAAATCTTTGAACTCGTAAAAAAGGTGGGGTACACCTCCACCAACATTTTAATCATCGGCGAGAGCGGGACGGGTAAGGAACTGATTGCCCGTGCCATCCATCGCCAGGG
>JAGXSW010000114.1 GCA_018333715.1 Syntrophaceae bacterium
CGGATTTTCCTTCATCGAAGTTCTCTCTCCCTGCCCCACACAATTCGGAAGGCGAAATCGCCTCGAGCGGCCGGACGAGATGATAAAGGATCTGATCCGGCGTTGCATCCTCGAGCAAGAGGCAGAGGGGTTGACCGAAGAGGAACGGGCTGAAAAAATCATCACAGGAGAATTTTTATCATGACCGAGATCAAACAGGTGCGTCTGAGTGGTTTCGGCGGTCAGGGCGTGGTTCTCGCAGGCCTTCTTCTGGGCCAGGCAGGTGTGTTCGATGGAAAGTATATATCCGGTTCCAATTCTTACGGAGCCCAGGCAAGGGGGTCGGGCTGTAAATCGGAGATCGTCTTTTCCGATGGCCCGGTCGATTTTCCCCATCTGACGATTGCCGACATTCTCATTGCCATGTCACAGGGAGCTTACGATAACTATTGCACAGACGTGAGAGAGGAATCGGGCCTCATCCTTTATGACCAGGGCTTTGTGACGCCGAAGGACAATCTAAAAGTGAAGCGCCTCGGCATCCCTGCGACCGAAGTCTCCGTCAAGAGATTGAAGAACAAGCAGGCGTCCAACATCGTCTTCGTGGGAGCCCTGATTGAGGCGACCAGGATTGTCTCGCCCGGAGCCATACGCAAAGCGATTTCCATGCATGTCAGCGAACGCTTCCGCCCGCTCAACCTGAAGGCCCTTCGAGTCGGTATGGAGCTGGGGAGGGAATTCCATGGTTGAAGGAAGAACCCACCGTCCGCTCATCCAGGCATCACGGTGTCAGGGCTGTGATGTCTGTATCAGGGGATGCCCTGTCGAATTAATCCCGGAATATCGGAAGGAAGAAGAGAGTCTCAGGGGAACCCTCTACCGTGGAAAGATGGGTAAAGAAATGGTTCAGGGCAAGGTCCCTCTCCCTCCCTGTCAGGAGGCCTGCCCGATCCATCAGGACGCAAGGGGCTATGTGGCCCTCATTGCCAAAGGGAAATTTAAAGAGGCCCTCGAATTGATCCGGGAGGTCAATCCCCTGCCTGCCGTCTGCGGATTCATCTGCCACCATCCCTGTGAAGAGGCCTGTTTGAGAGAAGAGGTGGATCACCCCATTCCCATCCGGTTGCTGAAACGGTTTATCGCAGAGCATGACCGAAAAAGAGAGAGGCCCAAGAAAGGGTTAAGGAAGAGGCGGGAAAAAATCCTCGTGGTCGGCTCCGGGCCTGCCGGCCTGGCCTGCGCCAATGACCTGAGCCTTTTGGGTTTTAAGGTGACCATCTTCGAGTCCCTGCCCGTGCTTGGAGGAATGCTCACCGTTGGAATACCTGAATTTCGACTGCCCAGAGAAGTTATCAAGATGGAGATCGACGGGATCAGAGAGTTAGGCGTTAAGATGGAGACCAATCATCCCTTTCGTTTTGATGGAAATGGCAGGACTCTAAAAAGATCCGGATTCGACGCCATCTTTCTTTCGATGGGAGCCCACCGGAGTTCAAAATTGGATGTTCCGGGCGAGTCTCTCCACGGGGTCTTTCCGGGCGTCGAGTTTCTAAGGGACATCAATCTCGGAAGGAAAGTGGAGTTGGGGAAAAAAGCGGCAATCCTTGGCGGTGGAAATGTGGCCATTGATGCGGCCCGTTCCGCCCTTCGTCTCGGTTCAAAGCAGGTTGATCTCTATTACCGGAGATCGAGGAAAGAGATGCCGGCCATCCCTGAGGATGTACAGGAGGCCGTCCGGGAAGGAGTCCATATCCATCTTCTCACCGCTCCGGTCAGGATGATCGGGGCAGGCGGAAAAGCGATTGGAATGGAGTGCATCCGGATGCGTCTGGGTGAACCCGACGAGAGGGGTAGAAAAAAACCCATCCCGATTCAAAGCTCCAATTTCAAAGTCAATGCGGAGACGATCATCTCAGCCATTGGCCAGAGAGTGGATCAAAGGCCATTAAAGGGGCTGGAGAAGAATCCGGATGGAACGATTCATGTCGATCCGGAAACAAGTGAGACAAGCATGAAAGGCGTTTTTGCGGGCGGAGATATGGTCACCGGGCCGGGCTGGGCCATTGACGCCATCGCCGCAGGAAAGAAAGGAGCGGAGTCAATTCATCAATTTCTTTCAAGATGAATCTGTAGCGCCCTCATTTACTGGGGGCGAATTTCGTCCCGATTAAATCGGGACGCTACAATATTAATTGAAACAACGACTCTCGAGAGAAAAAAGTGGCCAAGGAATGTAAGAAAGAAGTCATGTCAAGGCCAAAACGTAAGTCCCTTCCAATAAAGGAACGAAGAAAGGGATTCTCGCCGGTTGAATTCGGTCTCATCAGGGAAGAGGCCATCAAAGAGGCGGAGCGCTGTCTGGGCCTGAGGGAGTGTCAGTACTGTGAGATCTGCGGTCTCCTCTGCCCGGATCTCTGCATTACCCGGGACGAGAAGACCGGAGAGGTCTTGATCGACCTGGACTATTGCAAGGGTTGCGGCATCTGTGCATCCGTCTGCCCGAAGGGAGCGATCGAGATGGCGCTGGAGGAAGCGAAATGAGCAGTAAGATACAGATTGACCTGAACTCCGATGTGGGAGAGAGTTTCGGCGCCTACAAACTCGGACTTGATGAGGAGGTCATCCCTCATCTCACTTCTGCAAACATCGCCTGCGGGTTTCACGGAGGAGATCCAGCCGTGATGCGAAAGACCGTCTCCCTGGCCAGGCGGTATGGCGTGGAGGTCGGAGCCCATCCTGGTTTTCCGGATCTCATCGGGTTCGGAAGAAGGAATATGGACGCCACCCTCGAAGAGATACAGGACTACGTCATCTACCAGACAGGGGCCCTTCAAGCCTTTGCCATCTCTCAGGGGCTCAAGCTTCAACATATGAAAGCCCATGGAGCGCTCTATAATATGGCCGTGGCCAACCCGAAAATCTGGGAGGCAATGGCAGAGGCCGTCTGTAGAGTGGATAAGGAGATGATTCTGGTCGCTCTCGCCTCTTCGAACAATGAGTCTCTTCTCGACATGGGGAAGCGCTATGGCATTCGTATTGCCTTCGAGGCCTTTCCGGATAGGGCCTATCGGAAAGACGGTTCACTCGTTCCCCGGAGAGAGAAAGGAGCGGTCATTGAAGATCATGAAATTGTTGCCCAAAGGGCGTTGAAGATGGCTCTTGAGGGAAAGGTAATCGCCATCGATGGAACAGAGATCGATCTTTGGGCGGATACGCTCTGTGTCCACGGAGATAATCCCGCCGCAGTTCAGATGGTAAAAAAGATCCGGGAGGAACTGAAAAAATCCGGCGCCAATGTGATCTCCATGAAATGGTTCGTCTGATCGGATAATGAAAATGAGGGACACTTCCCCATTTTCAATGTTCCGGATTGAGCGGCAGCCCGGGCTTTTCATGGTGGCTTCGGTGCGGGATTCAGGGGCACCCATTAAAAGGCGCCTGTCAAGAGAAAAAAGGGGGGCTCTCCCATTTTCTGCTTGACAAAGCTCTTTGATTTTCATTATGGTGGGTCATCCTGGTGATGACACATCCCTTTTAAAAAAACTGATCCCGTTGGGGCGGAGATGACCGGAATACTTCGCCTGCCTCTTATCCCCATATTGATCGCTTATGCGATTGGGATCTATGGGGGCCAATTCAACCTCCCCTTGCCTTCTCAAGGACTGCCCCTTCTCTTCATCCTCCTCGCCCTATGGATCCTCCTGATCATTCTGAAAAGAATCCGATGGGCCTCCGGGGTTGCCCTCTCTTTCTTCCTTTTTCTCGGACTCTTTTCGATGCAAAGTTATTTCCATCCGAAGCATCCTCCCTTTCATATCTCCCGTTTCACCGGTTTTGAACGAATCCTGCTGGAGGGAACGATCGATCGTTCCCCGCAACGAACTCAGAGCAGAACCCAACTTTTGATCAAATCTCACAAGATCATCTCCGGAAACCGCCACATCCCCGTGGAGGGCCATCTCCTCCTTTTTCTGAAAGAGCAAAACCCCCAACTCCATATGGGTGACCGGCTCCGGCTTCTCTGCACGCTTCGCCAGCCACATGGGTTTCGTAATCCGGGCGTTTTCTCCTACGAACGCCACCTCGCCTTTGAAAGGATTCATGTCATCGGATTCTTATCCGATGATAAGATGTGGGTCAAAGTGGGCGAGGGTTTTAAAAACCCCATCCTCCTGAAGATTGAATCATGGAGGGATCACATCCGTGATTTTTTAGGAAAAGAAGCAACCCTGCCCTCTTCTTCCATTTTTCAGGCCCTGGTTCTGGGAGAACAGGGAAACATCCCTGAAGACGTCAGAGAATCTTTTATTACCACAGGGATCGCCCACCTTCTGGCCATCTCAGGAGACCATCTCGGGATTGTGGCCCTCCTCTCCTTCTCGTTGTTCCTCTGGGTCATGAAGCGCTCGGAATTTCTTCTCCTTTCCCTCTCGGTCAAAAAATGGGCGGCCGCCCTGACCATTCCCTGCCTTCTCCTCTACACCTTCATCGCCGGCGGAGGGATGTCCGTGATACGGGCAAC
>JAGXSW010000115.1 GCA_018333715.1 Syntrophaceae bacterium
TGGTCTTCGATCGAACCTTTCTCCCTGCCGGTAATAAGGATCACCTCTTCGATGCCTGCCGAAGCTACTTCTTCCATAATATATTGGATGGAAGGCTTATCGACAATGGGCAACAGTTCTTTTGGCACGACCTTTGTCGCCGGAAGAAATCGGGTCCCTAAACCGGCGGCTGGAATGACCGCTTTTTTTACTTTCATAGAAGCCTCAGAAGTCTCCGGATCGTGTTCTTCAATTCTGTCAGGTCAGCGGCCTTCACCACATAGGCATCAGAGGCCCAGGTCGTCAGATCCTGCTTGTACTCTCCATAGGCGGAACACATGACGATGGGAATCTGCCTCTCCATTTCCCTGATCCGCTTGAGCGTGTCAATCCCATTTAGCCCCGGCATCTTGATGTCGAGGGTGATGAGGTCCGGCCTGAAGAGAGGAACCTGTTTGAGGGCCTCCAGTCCATCCTTGGCCACCTCCACGACAAACCCATCTTCCTCCAGCTCCTCTTTGTAGAGGAGGCGGATGCTTTCTTCATCATCGACGACCAGAATCTTCATCATCTCTGTTTCTCCTCTTGCGCCGGAAGGGTGAGGAGGAAGGTCACGCCCTTTCCGGGATGGTTATTCACTTCGATCTGACCCTGATGAGAGGTCACGATCTTATGAATGATGGGCAGGCCGAGACCCAACCGGTTATCCTTTGTCGTATAAAAAGGATTGAAGATATGGTGAAGCGATTCGGGGTCAATGCCTGCTCCTGTATCCTCGACCTCCACCCTGACGAAGGAGGAGCCATTTTTCAGAAGGGGATGGATGCGAATGGAGAGATTTCCCTTGCCGTTCATCGATTCATAGGCGTTGCTGATCAGATTGAAGAAGGCCTGCTTCAACTGATAATAGTCGCCCTTTACTCCGGGAACCTTTTCTGAGAACTCTTTGGAAAGCTGAATCCCTCCGTTTCTTAAACTTTCTGAAATCATGGAGAGACTCTCCTCCACCACCTCGCGCAGGTCCAGCTCCTTGAGCGCCATGGCATCTTCATGGGTATAGGTGAGGATTTGGCTCAGAATCTTCTCGAGCCTTCCCACCTCCTTCACGATCGTCTGAGCATACCGCTTCTCCGAAGCATCGGCCGGAAGAGCGCGATCGAGGCGGCGCGCAAATCCTCCGATGGAGACGAGGGGGTTTCTGATCTCATGGGCAATCGAGGTGGAGAGTTCCCCTAAAGCCGCCATTTTCTCCTGATGGACCAGGAAGGTCTGGGCCTCTTTTAGTTCCTGATGGACCTCTTCTAAATTCCGATAGAGCATGGCATTCTCAATGGCCAACCCTGCCTGATTTGAGAACATGGCGAGATAACGGATGTCCTCTTCGGTGATGGGATTCCGATTGTAGAAGTTATCGACCAGGATCACGCCGATGACTTTTCCTTTTCCCCAGAGGGGAATTGTTGCAAAGGCATAGATTTTAGGGTCCCGGCTGAGATGCTCGCTCACATAACATCCCACTTCCGAACCGATGTGGCATCCTCTTTCACACCGGGTCTGGAGCCATTCTTCCTCGTCATGGGGAACCCCGATATTGAAGGTTCTCCCCTCGAGAACAGTCCGGGAGAGAATACACTGCGCATGTTCCAGTGGAATTTGAATTCCCTTCACCATGGAGTTGAGGACGGAATGGTTCTCGGTGGATGATTCGATCTTAGCGATCAGCTCAGAGGGGTTGCCTTTCCGTTGAGAAAGGGCGGACCAGATCTCTCCTGCCTCCTCCGCATTATTCGGGCCTACAGCCATCGTCCCCTCCAGGACGCGATCCTTATCATTGACGAGAAAAAGCATGGCCCGGTTGAATCCCAGTCCATCGCCGATCGTGATGGCCGTCAGAGTCATATGGACGATCCGTTCGAAATTCACCGTGGTGAGCAACGCCCTGTTCAGTTCCATGAGCATGGACAGTTGTCTCATACTTTTCTCATGATCCTCTGCCGCACCGTGGAGCTGATCATTTCGAATGGCCGCTCCGATCTCTTTTGTCAGCAGGAGAAGGAGGTCGACTTCGCCGGATGAGAATTTCCGGCCCTTTGAGAAACCGATATAAAATATTCCCTGAAAAGAGGTTTCATCAGAGAGAGGGATGCAGGCAAAGCTTGAACAGAGAAGGTCCCTCTCCTCCGCAAGAACCCTCTCTTCCTGAAAGGGTGTTTCCTCATCGACCCACAGGGGTTTTCTCCTCTCTGCCACCCGGTAGAGAAACCCCTCCTTAAGGATGGCTTCCGGTCGCAGATGGAGCGAGCGATCTGATTGAAAACCATCTGTGATCGACTGGAGCATCCTTTCCAGCTTGGTCTCAATGGGCAGCGAGGAGGTGGAGAGTTCGATCGTCGCTTTCAGAAGGTCATAGCCATCGGGATGAGCGGACATAACCGACTACCTTGCCTCCCTCAAATACTCTGCGGCTTCTTCCGGAGGGGTGGGGTTAATATAGAACCCTGTTCCCCACTCGAATCCGGCCACCTTGGTCAACTTGGGCATGATCTCAATGTGCCAGTGGTAATAGTTCCGGTCCTGTTCCGGATAGGAGGAGGTGTGAATGATGTAGTTATAAGGAGGATCGTCGAGGACCTGTCTCAATCGCCGGAGGGTATCGGAGAGGATTTCGGCGGCCGGGCCATAAAGGAGGGCCTCCATCTGTTCATAACTTGGCTGGTGAATCTTTGGAAGAATCCAGGTCTCAAAGGGAAATCGTGAAGCAAAGGGAGCGATGGATACGAATCCGCTGTTCTCTGCGATGACCCGACTCCTCTGCCGAAGCTCCTGCCGGACGATATCGCAGTAAACGCATCGGTCTTTATAGAGAAAGTAATTTTTCGACCCTTCGATCTCCTCCCGCACCCTCGTGGGAACAATGGGAAGGGCAATGATCTGGGAATGTGAATGTTCAAGAGAAGCTCCGGCGGCAGAGCCATAATTTTTAAAGACGAGGACATGGCGAAGCCGCTGATCCCGCCTCAGATCGACAATCCTCTCCCGGTAAGCCCAGAGGACATTCTCCACCCCCTTCAATGGGAGAGTGGACAGGGTTTCGGAATGCTGAGGCGTCTCGATCACGACTTCATGGGCTCCGATTCCATTCATCTTATCATAGATACCCTCTCCCTCCCGGTCCAGCTCCCCTTCGATGCGGAGAGCGGGGAACTTATTCGGGACGACGCGCAGTGACCAGCCCGGCGAGTTCGGAGAGGCTCCATTATCCCGAAAGGCCAGCACTTCCGGGGGGGTCCGGTCTTCATTCCCTTCACAGAGAGGACAGAACCCGCCGATGGGTCTTCCTTCTTCCGGGGCAAAATCGGAGGGTTTTCTGCTTCGTTCCGTCGCAATGATCACCCATCTTCCATAGATGGGATCTTTTCTCAATTCAGGCATGATAGGGTTTTATGTTGGGTGAATGGTATCGCTTAAGAGGGGAATTTTTTCTTCGACTTCGTTCCCCTGAGCCTTGCTTTCCGCTCCTGATCCTCTAATTCGGTTTTACATTCGATGCAGAGCGTGGTGACGGGCCTTGCCATCAGTCTCTTCTCAGAGATCGATTTTCCGCAGGAATCACAGATCCCGAAGGTCCCGCTGTCAATCCGATCGAGGGCTTCCTTCACCTTCAGGATCAGCTTTCTTTCCCGATCTTTGATCCTCAGGAGGAAATTCCGGTCCGACTCCAGAGAGGCCCGGTCCGTCGGGTCGGGAAAGTCTCCTTTGCGATCATGACGCATGTCGCTGCAGGTCTTTCCGGCTTCGATCAGCAAATTATGAAGCTGACCCTCAAGGAACCCTTTAAAATAGAGAAGTTTCTCCTCATCCATTCTGTTTCTTTCCGGCTATCCGATGAAACCTCTTTCATCGGGAGAAAGCTTAAACCTTAATCATTTCATTTTAGAATATTTTTTAGAAGAAAAGCAAATCATAAATTGCTCCCATGATCCCCCTTTGGAAAAGGGCAAACACTGATATCCCCCCTTTGGAAAAGGGGGGTGAGGGGGGATTTTAAGAACAAATGCTTTCCTATGATAAACAGTTGAAAGCAATATCTCAGCATCTCAAAAAAAATATGACAGATGCTGAAAAAAGGTTCTCAGGTTTTCCGACAGGGATGTCTTTGAGAATATGGGTGGAGCGATGGAAGAGATGCGGAGTTGCACATGATTTATAAAATCTCCCCTCCCCCCTCTTTGCCAAAGAGGGGGAAAGAAATGGAGAGCTTTGCTAAAAGGGGGAGAGAAAAAGCTGATATGACCCACTCGATTTGGAAAAGACCCTTAAAATTTTTATCAGGAATTTTGTACCCCCTCGTAATTGCGGCACTAACAAACGGTCAGGAGACAAAATGGCAGGTGACGAGATGATCCTCTCCCTGGTCCATGAGGAGGGGCTCTTCCATCTGACACCTCTCTTTTGAATGGGGGCATCTCGGCTGGAAGAGACATCCCTTTTCCAGAGAATGGGGACGAAACTCCTCTCTAAGGAGGGGCTCCTGACTTCTTCCCGAAGGGTCCAGCTTGGGGATGGCCTGAAGCAGGATTTGAGTGTAGGGATGGAGCGGCTGGCGGAAGAGATCTTCTCCATTGGCGATTTCCACCATCTTTCCCAGATACATGACGGCAATTCGATCACTGATATGTTTGACGATACGAAGGTCATGGGAGATGAAGAGATAGGTAAGGCCCAGTTGATCCCGCAGATCCATCAGGAGGTTTAGGATCTGGGCCTGGATGGAGACATCGAGGGCTGAAACGGGCTCATCGGCAACGATCAGTTCGGGATGAAGCGAAATGGCTCTCGCAATGCCAATTCTCTGGCGCTGCCCTCCGCTGAATTCGTGAGGATAACGCATCGCATCCCCTGGATGGAGTCCCACCTTCTCGAGGATCTCCGAGACCCTTTCGGCCTTCTCCCTTCCCTGCGCCATCCGGTGAACTTCCAGGCCTTCACCAACGATCTCTCCCACCCTCATCCTCGGATTGAGCGATTCATAGGGGTCCTGGAAGATAAACTGCATGTGGGGTCTCAACCTCCGTAGATCTTCCCGGTTGAGGTCGAGGATATTTCCTCCTTTGAATAAGATCTGGCCGGAGGTCGGCTCAATCAATCTCAGGATTGCTTTGCCCGCTGTCGTCTTGCCGCAGCCGCTCTCTCCCACCAACCCGAGCGTCTCTCCCCTTCGGATGGAGAAGGTGATGCCATCCACTGCCCGGATCGGCTCCCTGTCCGAAGAGAAGAGTCTTTCCCGGTAAAAATATTTTTTTAGCTGTTGCACCTGAAGTAAGAAATCGTTCTCAGACATATTCATTCATTTCAATAGTTTCATGTCTCAGATTGCAAGTTTATTTTTTAACTTGAAACTTTAAACTTCCAACTTAAAACTGAATTTAACAACATTCCTTCCACCGGATACACCGGCTGAAGTGATTTCCGTTCACCGGATAGAGAGGAGGCTCCTCTTTCTTACAGTCTTCGATCATCAGATAACACCTCGGATGAAATTTGCAGCCCGCGGGCAGTTTCATCGGGTCTGGGACCTGACCGGAGATGGCATTGAGCCTTTTTTTCTTCTCTTTAAGCTGGGGGATCGACTCCCAAAGCCCTTTTGTATAGGGATGCCGCATCTCCCCAAAGATTGCCTCGATGGGCCCGGTCTCCACAATCCTTCCCGCATACATGACAGCCACCCGGTCCGCTATCTCAGAGACCACTCCCAGATCATGGGTGATCAGCATCACCGCCATTCCCATCTCACCCTGAATCTCTTTCAACAGGCGGAGGACCTGTGCCTGAATGGTCACATCGAGCGCTGTCGTGGGTTCATCCGCGATGAGGAGCTTGGGCTGGCAGGAGAGGGCCATGGCGATCATCGCCCTCTGCCTCATCCCTCCGCTCAGTTGATGAGGATAAGAATCGATCCTCACCTCGGGAGAGGGGATTCTCACCCGGTTGAGCATCTCGATGGCTCTCTTTCGGGCCTCTTTTTTATCGAGATTCTGGTGAAGCTGGAGGGCCTCCATAATCTGATTCCCGATCGTAAATACAGGGTTGAGCGAGGTCATCGGTTCCTGGAAGATCATGGAGATATCATTTCCCCTCACCCTCTCCATCTCCTTCTCTTCCAGTTCCATAATATCTCTTCCGTCAAAAAGAAGCTCACCGCTCACTATTTTACCAGGGGGAATTGGAATCAGTCTCAGAAGAGAGAGACCCGTCACACTCTTCCCGCATCCGGATTCGCCCACGAGACTGAGGATTTCCCCCGGAAAAATCTCAAAACTCACATCTTCGACCGCCCTCACCACGCCATCCTCTGTGAAGAACTGGGTGGTCAGAGAGCGAACTTCCAAAAGAGGATTTTTCATAATAACCATTTTGCAATTATCAATTGTCAATTAGATTCTTACACATTGAAGTCTGAGAATTTATCTCTAACACTGGCCAATGATTCCTGTCATTCCCGCGAAGGCGGGAATCCGTGCGCCTGCAAGCAGGTGTGATCTAAGAGGTGAGAGTCCTCTTCCAGGAGATGCTCGCTCCTGGTAGCCGAAGGTAACTGCGTCGCTGCGAGGCGGGG
>JAGXSW010000116.1 GCA_018333715.1 Syntrophaceae bacterium
TCTGTCGAGGCGAAGATTCACCGGAGGCACATGGAGGAGATCCATTTCCATGAGATCGGGGGGCTGGATTCTGTTGTCGATATTGTCGGAGCGATCTGGGGTTTTCGTGAGATGGGGATCGAGAAACTTTATGTTTCAAGAGTTAATGTGGGCACAGGATTTGTCAGATGTGAACATGGCCTCCTTCCTGTTCCTGCGCCTGCCACCCTTGCTCTGATGAAGGGGAAACCCATCTACTCTACGGGTGTGGAAAGGGAGCTCCTCACTCCCACAGGCGCGGCGCTGTTAACCTCATTGGGGTCCGAATTCGGCAAGATGCCTGTAATGAAAGCGGAGAGAATCGGTTATGGAGCAGGCGGGGATGACCTTCCCCATCCGAACCTGCTCAGGCTGATCATCGGGAAAGAAGAACCGATTACAGGAAAAGAGAAGGTGATGGTCGTTGAAACAAACATCGACGATATGAATCCCCAGTTGTATGACTATGTGATGGAGAAGCTTTTGGGCATGGAGGTGCAGGAGGTCTTTCTTACACCCATTTTGATGAAGAAAAGCCGGCCGGCAACCTTAATCACTGTCATCTGTTCTGCAGAGAAGCTCTCTTCGGTCATCGATTTTCTGATCAGGGAGACAACCACAATCGGGTTAAGATGGCGGGAAGAGGAGAGGAGTTGCGCAGACCGGGAGATTTTGACGCTTCAGACGAGATATGGAAAGATTCGCTTCAAGCTGGCCCGGTGGGAGGGGAAGATTGTCAATCTCTCTCCTGAATACGAAGATTGCAAAAGACTGGCATTAAGCCATAAGGTTTCCATCAAGGAGATCTTCGAAGAGGCCAAAAGGACAGGGTTGATATTTCGGGAAGGTCGATATAAAAATCAAAAACCCAGCCGCAGGAAAAACCGGCCCTCAACCTGATTCCTTGAAAATCAGGCCATCCAATCTTATATTTAAAGTGAAGGAGGGATCGGAGATGAAAAAAACATCATATTTTTTAACACTGTTTGCGTTGGTTTTTTTGATCGGTCCGTCTTTGGTTTGGTCAGAGGCTAAGACTAATGGGAGTTCCCCTGTGATTACAAACAGTTTCGCTGTCGAAAAAGGATATTATGGATATATCTGGAAGATCTATATTGAAGCGGAAGATCCGGATGGGGATATGTCAAGAATTGCAGTTCAAGCCGACCAACTTGGTTATGGGTATTACCCGACCGATTGGACCATCCTCAAGCCCCCGTATCGGGGTAAATTTAGGGGATACCTCCAGTGGAATACCTTCAGCAGCCGGACATCCCATTTGAGAGAATGGACCAACGTTACACTGAGGGTATCCATTCTCGATAAGGCCGGCAATGAGAGCAATGTGGTTGTCTTCCCATTTGAATTTGTTTCCGGAGCCCATCGCGAAGCCAAACCTCCCGCTCCTTTTAATCAAGAGGGGTTGCCGAGATTGGGTTACATCCACATAGATCTATTTGAGCCCACTTTGATGGGCGCCGATGCGCAGTGGGATAAATAAGCTATTCCATTGAACAGAGGTTGTAGAGTTACCTGGACCTTTTTAAAGGCTTCGACACGCTGGGGTCTTTTGGGTTTTTCTTGCTTTTTTCACCACAGAGTGGTAAACATTTTCCATATCCACGATAATACACAAAATCAAGGAGGGATGTTATGAGACAGGCGATTTCTGAAAGAAAGGCAGTATATTTTTTCTTTGCACTTCTTCTCATCAGTCTGGTTTTTGCGGGGTGTCGATCAACCATAGGGGAGAGAAAAGAGGAACCGGTGAAAAGAGAAGGCGAGACCACGGGCAAATATTATCATTTTGAAGACATCCGTGTTCCGAAGGAATTAAATTATCAGCAAAAAAAATCTTTTATCTATGAGACCCCCCGTTTCAAAACAGGCGTTCTGCTCTTCACCAAATGGAGACTTGATGTGGATTCCCTTATCGATTTCTTCAACTACCATATGGAAAGGGACAACTGGAAATTAGTCAACAGTTTTAAGGGGAAGGAATCCATCCTCAATTTTTCAAAGCCCGACAAGACCTGTACGATCAAGATTACAGAGGAATGGTATGGCACCACAGAGGTTGAGATCCGGGTTGGTCCTCTGGGAGAGAAGAAGATGTGAGCCTTTTCTATGATGTTCGAGCAAGTCAGAAGGACCATCGATCAGCACCGACTGCTGGAGAAAGGCGACCGGGTGATCGTGGGTGTTTCTGCCGGAGTGGACTCAATGGTCCTCCTCCATTTATTGAACGCCTTCCGACAGGAATTTGACCTCTATCTCATTGTCGCCCATATCCATCATGGGCTCCGGCCCGTTGAATCGGAAAAAGAAGCCGAACTCGTTCAGAAGGAATCCGTCCGGCTTGGCCTCCCTTTCGAATGCGGACAGTTTAATGTAAAGGAGTTCCAGGAGTCAGGGGGCTTCTCCCTGCAGGATGCGGCCAGGAGGATTCGTTTTCAGTTCTTTCATGATCTCCTCAAAAAATATGGCGGGGGCAAGATCGCTCTGGGCCATAATGCGGATGACCAGGTGGAGACCATTCTTCTGAGGATGCTCAGGGGATCGGGATTGAAGGGCCTCAAAGGAATGCTTCCAATCAGGGAGAAGAGGGTAATTCGGCCTCTCCTCGAAGTCCGGAGAGGAGAAATCGAAACTTACGCTCAAGAAAGCGGCATTCCCTACCTCCTCGATTCATCCAATCTTAAAAAGGACTATCTACGAAACCGGCTTCGACTCAATCTCATTCCCCTCATCGAAAAAGAGTATCAACCCGGCTTCCGGAAGGCAATGATCAGAACCTCAACGATCCTCAGGGAGGAAAATGATTATCTTGTAAGAGGGGCAGAGGAGACCTATCAGAAGATCGTCCTTGAGGAGGAGGGACAAATTACTTTTAAATTCTCAGCGTATCAATCCCTCCATCAAGCCATCCAATGGAGGATCATTCAAAAGGCGTTGGAAAAGATGGAAGATGGTTCGAAGATGGAGGAAGGTGAATGGTCGGATGTTAATTTGATCTATAGAAGACTCCAGCGCCCCCGGGCAAGCTTTCTATTAGAGTTATCCCATGGTCTCTTCCTGGAGAAGCGATATGATAGGGTTTTGTTAAGGAAGGAGAGGCCGAGAACGATTCCCCCCTTTGAAGTAAAACTCGATGCGCCGGGCCGGACTTATATCAGAGAGATCGAAAGGGAGGTGGTGGTTGAGGAGGGAGAATGGGACAGGTCTAAACCAATTGATGAATCCCGAAATGTCGCTCTCTTCGATTATGAACGCCTCCATCTTCCGTTGAGGATGAGAAATTTCAGGCCCGGCGACCGGTTTCAGCCCCTGGGGATGGAAGGAACGCAGAAGTTGAAAGAATTTTTTATCGACCACAAAATTTCAAAGATTGAGAGACCCCATATCCTTCTTCTCACCTCGGGCGAGATGATCGCGTGGATCGTCGGGTACAGAATCGATGAACGGGTGAAGGTTACTTCGCACACCAATAAGATTTTGAAAGTGGAAGTTGTCTAACAGTAACGTCCATTCCCCCCTTTTTTTTCAAGAGTTTCTCCGGTTATCTCTTGACAATTTGATGTTGATTGGGTTAGATGTTATTAATTCCCATCGATAAAGTATGAATTTGTAACCCATGAGAATTTCAACTAAAATTAGGTATGGGGCGAGGGCAATGCTCGAGCTTGCCTTCCGTTATGGAGAGGGGCCCATTGATTTGAAAGAGATCGCAAAGAAGGAAGATATCTCTTTGAAATATCTCGAACAGGTCATCATTCCGTTGAGAACATCCGGTCTTGTGAAATCCGTCCGTGGCTCAAAGGGAGGATATTCTCTTGCCAAACCGCCCTCCGAAATCTGTCTCAATGATGTAATCGAAACCCTTGACGGAACAACCCAGCTCATTGAATGCTTAAAAGATCCAAAAGGCTGCAAGAAAGCCCCTTTTTGTGTGACCCGGGATATCTGGCAGGAAGCTTCTGATGCGATTAATAAAATATTCCGTTCCATTACCTTCGAGGAGATGGTCAATCGAAAAAAGGAGAAGGAGGGGCAGTCGCCTCCGATGTACCAGATCTGAGAGGAAATTCTAAATTCTAAGCACAAAATCCGAATTAAGATTTTAGAAATTTAGATATTAGATTTTTACACGTAAAGTTTTAGAATTTATCTCTAACACTGGTCAATGATTGCTGTCATTCCCGCGAAGGCGGGAATCCAGAAAAAACTCCACCAAGAAAATCTTGGATTCCTGCTTCCGCAGGAATGACGAAAATTTGATGCCAAAATTTCAAATATTTTTGGTTAGGATTTAGAATTTTAGGAGACAAGAGATGGCGAGAATTGCTCACTCGATTTCCGAACTGATTGGTCATACGCCTTTGTTGAAACTGAAACGAATTACAGAAGGCTGCCGGGGAGAGGTGGTGGCAAAGATTGAGTCGTTCAATCCCTGCGGCAGCGTCAAGGACCGTATCGGTGTGTCGATGATCGATGCGGCAGAAAAAGCCGGACTCATCCGAAAGGATACGATCATTTTAGAACCCACCAGCGGCAATACGGGCATCGCTCTTGCTTTTGTCTGCGCCTCCAAAGGCTATCCATTGGTTTTAACGATGCCGGACACCATGTCAGAGGAAAGAATCCATCTTCTAAAAATTTTTGGAGCTGAGGTCATCCTGACATCGGGGAATGAAGGAATGACCGGCGCTGTGAGAAAAGCGGAGGAGATGGCCCGGACAGATTCCCGGTATTTTATCCCCCAACAGTTCAGGAATCCTGCCAACCCGGAGATCCATAAAAAGACCACTGCCTTAGAGATCTGGGAGGACACGGATGGACAGATTGATATTCTTGTCGCAGGCGTTGGAACCGGCGGGACCATCACCGGCATCTCAGAGGTCATTAAAAAGAAGAAACCGGAATTGAGAACCATCGCTGTAGAGCCGGAAAGCTCTCCTGTGCTCTCCGGAGGAAAACCTGGACCCCACAAAATCCAGGGGATCGGGGCGGGTTTCATCCCTGAAGTGCTCCGGATGGATTTGGTTGATGAGGTCATCAAGGTATCGAATGAGAACTCAGTCCTATTTACAAAAAGATTGGCACAGGAAGAAGGTCTGCTTGTCGGGATCTCATCCGGCGCCGCGGCCTGGGCAGCGATTGAGGCGGCGAAAAGGGAGGAGAGCAGAGGAAAGATGATCGTCGTCATCTTTCCAGATACAGGCGAGCGGTACCTCAGCGCCGGGCTGTTGAATGAACTTAAATAGAAATCCAATATCCAAATCAAATGTTCTCGTAAAAAGTCGAAAAAGCCTAATGATCGTCATTCCGGCCCCGATTTTCATCGGGATAAACTCCAGCCCCGCTTTGGGCGGGGTAATCTAAGACACTTATGAAAACACTGGACACCGGTTTTCACCGGTGAGACGACTTTTTACGAAACCATCAAATCATAAATTCCAAATGATCACCAATTTCCAATAACCAATCAATGTCTGGTAATTGGAATTTGAATATTATTTGATTATTGGTGCTTGGAAATTGGTTATTATTTTTAAGAGGGGGTAATGATATGGCATGGATCATGTGTCACCCCGTGAGGGGACGAGGGACGATAAACGATGAACAATGAACAATGGACGAAAAGCAAGAGACGATGGACGATGAAAAAAAATCAAAAGACAATGGGAGGAAAAGATGGCGAAGACCATTGAGGAGATAAATGAGAAGATCAGGAGAGGAAAGGCGGTTGTTCTGACGGCTGAGGAGATTATCGATTATGCCGCTGAAAAGGGAGTCAA
>JAGXSW010000117.1 GCA_018333715.1 Syntrophaceae bacterium
GGGGAAATGATCTTTTTGATGAGTGGAAGAAATTTGCCTTTCATCACATCTTTGGTCAGTGAAAAATCGAGGTCTTCAGAAAACCTTGGAGAACCGTAGGCCAACCGGAGGGCAGTTCCCCCTTTGAAAATCAGATAGCGGCCCTGGGGTGATTCATAAAGCCCTCTCAGAATAATGAGTTCCCAGTATTCACGGACCACCTGAGTCCTGTCGATTCCCAATTCACGGGCTTTTTGTTCGGCAATGGATTGTTCCATAATTCTTAATGATTATGTTAAGTAATCAAGAATGATTTGTCAAGATATTTTTGAGAGATTTCTGAAAAAGTCCGGAAATCTCTGATTACATCGATTAGGAACCGATTACACAGATTAGAAATGCGTTGATAAATAAAGAAAAATCTGTGGAATCTTTTTTTGAAATCTGTGTAATCAGAGAGTGAAAAGTAGTTTTCCAGAGATCTCTTTGAGAGAGAACCTTTGATAACCCTAAATGACCGGACTCTGTTTCTCCTCCATTCCTTTTTTTTCATCGACCGTCCACAGGAGGATTCCTCCGGCGATGAAAAAGAAAAGCACCGAAAGGATGCCCGACTGGACGCTTCCTGTGATGGCAATCAGAATTCCATAGATGAGAGGTCCGAAGACAGAGGCAAATTTCCCTGAGACGGCAAAGAAACCGAAGAATTCAGCACTATTCGCATCAGGAGTAAAAATTCCCTGAAGGGAACGGGAGGCGGCCTGACTTCCACCCAGCACAATGCCTGTTAATACTCCTAATATCCAGTATTCTGTTTTAGGATCCCAGATGACTCCCAACCGGAAAGCCCAGACCACAATAAGAGACCAGATGACCAGGGAGATCATCACCGTCCTCTTGTTTCCGATCGCATCGGCCAGGAAACCAAAGGCCAGGGAGCCGAAAAAGGCAATTCCCTGAACCATCAGAAAGAAGAGGATGATCTCTCCGGTTTCCATACCAATCACCTGAGCGCCAAAGATCGATGCCATAACGATGACTGTTTCGATCCCTTCATTATAGATCAGATAGGCAAAAAGAAATTTCGTCAATTCCCTGAAGCTCTTAATCCGGCCAAGGGTATGCCGGAGACGGATGTAACCTTCCCTGAAATAACTCCTTCCGGGAGCAAGAGGGATCTTCTGCGCCCTCTCTTTCAGAAGGAAAAAAGTGGGGAGGGAAAAAACGAACCACCACAGGGAAACAGAGAGAAAACAGCCCTGAACGGAAAAAGACCCTTCCTGAAACCCAAGGACTCCGGGATATTTCAACATCATCAGGTTGATCGCAAGAAGAGCCCCGCCTCCGATATATCCCAATGCCCATCCGAGACCTGAGATCCTGCCGATATTTTGATCGTTCGAGATTTCAGGAAGGAAGGCGTTGTAATAGACATTGCCTCCTGCAAAGCCGATATTGGCAATGATGAAGAAGATCGCCCCACGCCAGTAATTTCCTTCCTGAACAAAATAGAGGAGGCCGGTGAAGACAATGGCGGTAAAACAGAAGGCCATGAGAAATCGTTTCTTTGAGGCTGAAGCGTCAGCGACCGCCCCTAAGAACGGGGAGAGAATGGCGGAGATAAGCATACTGAGAGAAACGGAAAAAGTGAAGAAGGAAGCGCCGTGGAGGCGGAATCCAAAGAGTTCAACGCCTCTTTCTCCTCCGGCGACCACCGTGGCAAAATAGTGATTGAAGATGACCGCGAGAATCGTGGTGGCAAAGGCCGAATTTCCAAAATCATACATGGCCCAGCCGAAAATTTCTCGCTTTGGAACTTGCATGGTATTTTAAAAGATTAAATAGGGAGGTGGGGGGATGGGGAGATAGGGAGAAAAATTATTATTCAAATCACCCCATCACCCTATCACCCAATCTCCCCATCTTTTGGGGCATCAGACCGTTCGGATCTCCTGCCTCATAAAGACGAAATAGCAGATTCCGAAACAGAGAAGAGTGATCGCCACAATCGAAATAATATGGGGAATGACGATAAAGATGCTCTCCAGAAGGGGAAGAGGGTTCTGGAAGCGACTCATGGAAAACCTTTCCAGGGGCCCCATCAGAACCAATGTCCTCGTGGTCTTTCGCATCGGATCGAGAATGGTCGTCGTGGCTTCACTGTAAAGCGTCATGGGAGAAACCAGGGAGGTGAGCCTCTGGATCCGCTCATGCCGGATCAGCATTTCCGCGTCAACCCCGGAAGCGGTCTGGGTGACGGGAGCAACCGCATCGGACAAAACGCTTGCTCCCAGGCTCACAAAGAAAGAGAAGAATATCCAGATGGCCAGCGACGCAAGGGCAGAGGTCGCTGCGCTCCGGAAGATCACGGAGAAGAGGATCGATATCCCCAGCCAGAAAGAGATGTAGAGAAGGCTGATGACGACGTAGATGATCAGACGCGACACCTCTTCCACGCCCGGCACCACCCCGATCAACCGGATGCCGAGGCCCGAGATGAGGAGAACGGTGGCGACCAGGATGATTGCGATGATGGCCACACCGGATAAAAATTTGGCATTGATGATCGAGTCGCGAAAGATCGGCTGTGAGACCAGCTTCGACAGAGTTCTTGAAACCCGCTCCCGGTTGATCGCATCAAAGCCTAAAAAGATGCCCAGGAGAGGGCCGAAAAAGCCGATGAACTGAACGAACGAGAAGAGTTTCCCTGTCGAAGTAAAAAGGAGCAGAAAGATGAGCGTGGGCTTGGCCATCCCTTTCAATTCCTCCTGGATCGCCATCCCTACCATGGATGTGATGATCACGCCAACCATCACGATGAGGGCTGAAATCAGGAGAAACCGAAGGCTGTTGAAATGGTCCCCCATCTCCTTCCTGAATATCGTTAAGATCCCGTGCAATTTAGGCCTCCTTAAAGTACTTCATATAGATCTCTTCGAGCGTATAATCTTGCTGGTCCAATCCCAGCTTATTCTTTGCCAGCTCCTCAATGGGACCGATCGCCACCAGATTTCCATTGATCATAATCCCCACCCGGTCACAGATCCTCTGAACCTGATCGAGCAGGTGGGAGGAAAGAAAGAGAGTGATATTCTTTTCCCGGCTCAAGGAATGGATGAGGTCGAGCATCCGATTCGTTCCATCGGGATCGAGGCCGATCGTGGGCTCATCGAGGAAGACGAGTTTCGGTTCCTTGATCAATACCTCTGCGATCCCGAGTCGCTGTCTCATTCCTTTCGAAAAGGCGCCCACCTTTTTTGTTGACTCATCTGAAAGGCCGACCATTTCCAGCCAGTAGTCAATCCTCTTTTCCGAGACCTCTCCGGAGATCCGGTTCAACCTGGCGATATACCGGAGGTTCTGTCTCGCATCCATATCATCATAGAAACCGACATTCTCAGGCAGGTAACCCACTTTTTCCTTCACCTTAAAGGGCTCCCGGGTCGGATCGAATCCGATGACCTTCGCCCTTCCGGAAGTCGGTTCGGTGAGGCCGAGAAACATGAGGAGCGTCGTTGTCTTGCCCGCTCCATTCGGACCGAGGAATCCGAAGACCTCTCCTTCTTCAATTTTGATGTTGAGATGATCCACTGCGGTCCGGGACCCGTACTTCTTCGTCAGGTCCTCGGTTTCGACGATAATCTCTCCTTTCACCTTAACGCCTCCCCAACCAGATGAACAGACCACACAAGCCTGCGATAACAAAGATGATGATCCCGATTCCGATCCATCCCCAGGCTGTTGAAGCTCTCACTGTTGTTCTCATCTCCACGGTTTTGCTGCTCCCCCTCTCGCCATCCACCATCAATCCTACGGAGTAATCGCCCACCAGCGCTTCCTTGGCTGGGGTGATGGTCACTTCCACCTGTTTCAAAGCGTTGGGTTCCAATGCCTCGATCTTTTCGGGATTGAACTTCACTTCCCAGTTTTCGGGTTTAAAAGAGGAGAAACTGACATTGCGATTGACGGCCGACCCTGTGTTCTTCACAAAGAGAGAGACATTCCCCGGCTTTCCCACCATCGTCTCCAGCGAAAGGATTCCGGTGGGCGTCCCTGCATCCAGTTTATAAATGCCGGTGAGCGCCACCATCAACTTCGCCTCCGCCTTCTGCTCTCCCGAACTGATCTTTACCTGGACAGGATATTCTCCTGACTTTGCCTCTCTGGGCGGCGACACCTCGACAGCGACCGTCTGGCTCTGTCCGCCCTTTATCCGGAGGCTCGAAATCTGTTTGGCCTCATAGGCGGGTTTGAAGTTGATCTCCCACTTCTCGGGACCAATGGCCGCAAGGTTAAAGGCTCGATCGCTATCGCTCTTATTCAACACTTCGAGAGAAAATTCGAACTTGGCATCGGTCTGCCCTCTCAATACGGGATATGATGTGGTGATCTGGATGTCATCTGCGCCGAGGATTCTCTCCTGAGCGTTCACCGTTAACTTATGGGTGGAGGTGAATTTCCCATCAACCGTTTGAGCGTCAAACTGGAATACATAGGTTCCGGGCCCGACGGATTTGTCCGGTTCCAGGCTCAGGGTCAGATTTCTCGATTTGCCATTGGCCACATACAGCCCGGCCACGAGATAACTCCCTCCCTTCATCGTCGCCTTCCATCCCTTGGGAACCGTCGAGATTTTCACATCGATCGTCTCATCAGCCCGGCCTTTGTTTTCGAGGGTCAGTTCCATTCGAACAGTCTCCCCCTTTGCGACGGACACCGTAGAAAACTCCGGGTAGACAATAATCCCACGCTCCGGCCTCGTGTCTTTCTTCTCCTTCTCCTCCGCAGCAAAGATGAAAACAGGAGAAAGAAGAGAGACACACATCACAACGATTAGAAAGAACAAACCCTGCTTCATTCTCATCCGACCCATAACCATACCTCCTCGGTCTATTTCTAAAGCCTCTTTTAAAAAAGATTTTGGTGGAGATAATTTAACCGTCTATTGAGTGGCTGTCAAGTGGCGTATCTTTTCCACGGCCTTCAACCCTGTTCCCGTCAGACTCGATACGATCACCTCTTTCCCCTTCTTCTTTTTTAAGTATTTCTTCAGTCCGGCGATCGTGGCGGCGGAAGTGGGTTCGATGAAGTGGCCCCTTCGGCCCATCTCTTTGAAGGCGGCTCCGATCTCCTTCTCCGTCACAATCAGCGCCTCTCCGCCGGTCTCCCGGATCGCCCTGAGGATCTGTTTTCCCCTGACAGGCTCTGCAATGGCAATTCCCTCAGCCATCGTCTCCCCCTTCAGAATGGCCGGGGCTTCGTCCAACCCTCCTGCAAAACCCTGAAAAAGCGGGGCGCAGGCCGCTGATTGAATCCCCACCAATCTTGGAATCTTTTTAACCTTTCCCGCCTCTTTCAACTCCCTGAACCCGATGTAGGCTCCCAGCAGAAGCGTCCCATGACCGACAGGAAGGATGAGCGTATCCGGTGATTTCCAGCCCATCTGCTCCCAGACCTCAAACGAAAAAGTCTTTGTCCCATGGAGAAAGTAGGGATTCCAGCAGTGGCTGGCATAGTAGGTTTTTTTAGCCGCCTCCATTGTCACCCGTGCTGTCTCCTCTCTTGAACCCTCGATCTTCTTCAAATTTGCCCTGTATGTTTGAATCTGGACCAATTTCCCGGAAGAGGTCGACTCTGGGACATAGATGTCACACCCGATCCCTGCCCTGGCACAGTAAGCCGCAATCGCGGAGCCGGCATTTCCTGAAGAGTCCTCAACCACCTTCGTCACCCCCAGCTCCCTCGCCTTGCTGATGAGCACGGTGGCCCCACGATCTTTGTAGGAACCTGTCGGAAAGAGGTAATCGATCTTTATCAATACCCTGTGACCGTCGAACTCCATCTCTTCAAGAGGAGTTAATCCTTCTCCCATGGAGAGAATCGAT
>JAGXSW010000118.1 GCA_018333715.1 Syntrophaceae bacterium
ATATAGTCTTTTTCCTTAGACTATTCGACTACACGACTATAAGACTATAGGACTCATGATACATCAAAAAGGTTTCATAGCCGTAACCTAACCCACAGACGAAGGATGTAATTTTGGAGGATAAGAGATTGATCATCGCCATTGACGGGCCTTCCGGCGCTGGAAAGAGCACGGTCGGAAAAGAACTGGCAAAACGATTGGGTTATCTCTACATCGACACCGGAGCGATGTATCGTGCGGTTGCCGTGAAGGCAAAGGAAAGGGGCATCGAACCGGAAGAGGAGACGGCTCTCTCCCGATTGGTCTCTTCCATTCAGATTTCTTTCGTCGCCGTGGGAGATGAGAACCGCATCCTGTGCGATGGAGAGGATGTAACCCAGGCCATCCGTTCCCCTGCGATCAGCCGGTTTGCTTCAGATATTTCGAAGAGCAGGATTGTGAGGGAAGCGCTCGTCGGGATGCAGAGGGAGATGGGAAAGGAAGGAGGGGGGGTGCTGGAGGGGAGGGATATCGGAACGGTTGTCTTTCCTGATGCAGACCTTAAATTTTATCTGGATGCGGACCCGGAGGAGAGGGGAAGGAGGAGATTCAAAGAGTTTTTGGAAAAGGGCGTGGAGGTCGATTTTAAAGAGACGCTTAAGGAGGTGGTCGAGAGAGACCAAAATGATATGAGCCGGTCCCTTTCACCTCTCAAAAGGGCGGACGATGCTATCGTCATTGACTCCACCTGCCGCTCGGTTGATGAGATCGTGGGAGAAATGTGCCGCATTGTCGCCGAGAAGAGGAGATGGGATGAAACTGATTATCGCTAAATCGGCAGGATTCTGCTTTGGCGTCAAGCGCGCCATGGAGATGGCTCTCGATGCGGCCCAGAAGTATCCTCACCCTCTCTATACTTTAGGGCCTCTCATCCATAATCCTCAAGCCGTAAAGTACTTAGATGGGTTGGGAATCAAGGTAAAGAACCGGATAGAACAGATCACCGGGGGTACGGTGATCCTCCGCTCCCACGGCGTTTCGTTGAAAGACCTTGAAAAAGCAAAAAAGAAGGGGCTGAAGATCATCGATGCCACCTGTCCCATCGTGAAAAGGGCCCACTTTTTTGCAAAGTTCCTCCGCCGAAACGGTTATGCCCTGCTGATCGTTGGAGATGCTGATCATCCTGAGGTTGAAGCCATCCGGAGTTATCTTGACAGGGAGGTGGATGTGGTTGAGAGGCCGGAAACATTGGAGCGGCTGGGCCCATGGGAGAAGGTGGGGATCATTGCCCAGACCACACAGTCCTTTGACCTCTTTAAAGAGGTCGTAGCGGCCAGCCTGTCGAGGGCAAAAGAGGTAAGGGTGTTCAATACCATCTGTGACGCGACGACGGTTCGGCAGAAAGAAGCAGTGGAGATTGCAAAGAAGGTGGATTGTATGATCGTCGCGGGCGGCTATAATAGCGGCAATACCCAGAGATTAGCAGGGATCTGCCGCGAGGTGCAACCCCGAACCCATCATATTGAAATAGCTCAGGAACTGAATCCCAAATGGCTGGTAAGAAAAGGGAAAGCGGGACTTACTGCCGGAGCCTCAACACCTTCATGGATCATCGAGGAGGTGGAGAAGGAGATCAGACGTTTAAAGGGCCGGAAGACTTAAAGGATTTGTAACACTTTAGTTTTTTGAAAAAGAGGTCTGATCAAGATATCGTCATATCCTAAATCCCCCTCAATCCCCCTTTTTCAAAGGGGGAAGTATTTCTCCTCCCTTTGGCAAAGGGAGGTGGGGAGGGATTTTATGAAGCTTTTTCAAAGTGCTAAAGTGTTACAAGGATTGTAATTTATTTATGAGTATGGTATAAACTTCTGAATTGCTTGGAAAAGGGGGTTTTATTGAATGGTTAAAAACGAATCGACTCCTGCGGCGGAAGAGTTAAAAGAGGCCCCTCCTGTAGAAGGAGAGAAGGAAGAGGGAACCAGGGGCCTCCAGCGCAGGGAAGAACCGGAGAATTTTCAAACGCTCTACGAGGAAAGTTTTAAGGAGATCGCGGAGGGCCAGATCCTAAGGGGGACGGTCATCGAGATCACGCCCGACCATGTCACTGTGGACATAGGCTATAAATGTGAAGGCCAGATTCCTATGGAGGAGTTCCTGAAGAGGAACAGGAAGTTGGATGTGAAGGTGGGAGACCGGGTTGATGTCCTCCTGGAAAAAAAGGATAAGGAGGGAGGGTTGGTCATCCTCTCGAAGGAGAAGGCGGATAAAGTCAATGTTTGGAAAGATATCAGCCGCTCATCTCGTGAGGGCGAGGTGATCGAAGGAGAAATCGTTTCCAAAGTGAAAGGCGGACTCTCCGTTGACATCGGCGGCATTCATGCTTTTCTCCCCGGATCTCAAATCGATCTAAAACCAGTTCGAAACCTGGATGACCTGATCGGCCAGAGATTGACCTTTAAGGTGATCAAGTTCAACCGGAAGCGGAATAATATCGTCCTTTCCCGACGGGTTCTTTTAGAAGTGGAAAGAAAGGGTCAGAGAGAGGAGACGCTCAAACATCTCAAAGAGGGAGAGATTGTTGAGGGGACCGTCAAGAACCTCACCGATTACGGAGTTTTCATCGATTTAGGAGGACTTGACGGCCTTCTCCACATTACGGATATCAGCTGGGGAAGGGTCGGACACCCATCAGAGAGAATCTCTGTAGGGGAGCGGATTAAAGTAAAGATCCTTCACTTCGATCCGGAGAAGGAGAAGGTTTCGCTGGGATTGAAGCAGATCCTCCCTGATCCATGGAATTCAGCGCTGGAAAATTATCCAACGGGGACGCGCGTTCAAGGGAAAGTGGTCAATATCACCGATTATGGCGTCTTTGTCGAACTTGAGGAAGGGATCGAAGGATTGGTTCATATCTCTGAAATGACCTGGGGCAAAAAGATGAAGCATCCTTCCAAGATCGTCCACATCGGCGGCCTTGTGGAAGTAATGGTTCTTGATTGCGATCCGGTGAAACGCAGGATCTCCCTGGGGATGAAACAGGTCGAACCCAATCCCTGGGACCTCATTGCGGAAAGATATCCTCCAGGCATCCGGGTGTCGGGAAGGGTAAAGACGATCACCGATTTTGGAATTTTCATCGGGTTCGGAGAAGGTGTGGATGGGCTGGTTCATGTGTCGGAGATGTCGTGGACAAAGAAGATCAAACATCCGGCCGAGCTTTTTAAGAAAGGGCAGGAGATCGAGGCCGTTGTGTTGAGCATCGACCCAAAAAACGAGCGTTTCTCCCTCGGGATCAAGCAGTTGGCCCAGGACCCCTGGAAAGAGGCGGCCCGGCGATACCGAAAGGGAGAGATGGTCAACGGAAGAGTGACCAATGTGACCGATTTCGGGGCCTTCATCGAACTCGAAGAAGGGATCGAAGGCCTGGTTCATGTTTCCGAGATCAGCAGGGAGAAGGTAGAGAGACCTTCTGATGTGTTGAGGCAGGGTGAGATGGTCTCTGCCATCGTCCTTCATGTCGATTCACAGGAGCGAAGGATTGGGCTCAGCCTGAAGGGGTTGAAGGAGAAGATGGAGAAGTCGGAGATTGAGAGGTATATGTCGAACCAGGGATCGGCTTCAAACAGCCTCGGAGCGCTCATCAAGGAGGAGATGAAACGCCGACGCGGAGAAACTTCCAATAAAAATGAAGACGATTAATCCTTAACCTTTTTCACGTAGATATCCCTCACCACTTCCCCATCCAGAGCGAGCGTCGTTTCTCCGATCTGAAGCACATAGGAAGGGTTTCTCTGATGCATCCGGAGAATGCTCCCTGGAACGATTCCCAGGGCGCTCAGCCGGTCAAGCCGTTGATGCGATCGGGGAGTGATGAAGACGATCCGGCCCTCTTCCCCCAGTCCCAGCTCCTCAAGGGGGATGACGAGGGGTTTCATCTCCTTTTTGAATTTGGCGCAGCACTCCCCCCTCGGGATAGGCTTCCCATGAATACAGGTGGGCGGATGGCCGAGAAAGGTGCAGACGCTCTCCGTCACCCCGGGGCTCAGGATATGCTCTAATTTGCATGCCTCTTGCTCCACCACCTCCTCAGACAACTCAAATATCTCTGAAAGGAGCCTTTCGGTCAAACGGTGGCGCCGGATGATCTCCCTGGCCTTCTCCTCTCCGCGCTCCTTAAGAATCACCCGGTTGTCTTCCACATCAAAGAGGTCATCCCTGATCATCACGCGGAGAATCGATTTTGCCTCCAAATCCTTTCCCTCCTCAAGAAGTTGATCCAGATCGGTGATCCCTCTTTCCCTCAACGTCCAGATGAGTTCGAGGATCTCATCGATCCGCTCCTCCTCAATCTCTCTTCCGCCGCCCCATCTCATTTGAGGGGGCCCTCCGGGCAAATCCGAATTCCGATTCATGGTTTCACCTTCCTCCATAAAGATTTGAAAAAATCGACCAGGGCAGAGCGTTCCTTGTAGGAGTATCCGCAATGGGGGCAACAGAGGAGTCCGCAGTCCTTTGAGATGAGACACCCCCTGCATTTCATCTCCGAATCCGGGAATTCTCCTCCGCAAAGAGGACATCGATTGAAAGAGGGTTTTTCCATTTCAGAGCCCCAGGAATCTCAACAAAAAGTTTAGCAGGCCCCCCGCCCCAAAAGCAATGGGAAAGATCACGGCCGATATCCAGAGAGTTTTTTTCAACCCCCTCTCTTTGATCATCATGAAGAACTGGGCAATACAAGGGATAAAGAGCGTGATCGTCACCAGACTGACCAGGATCTGACGGGGGTCGAGGAGTCCCTCCCTGGCCAACATGAAGAGCCCTGCCGCTCCATAGTCTCTCCGGAGGAATCCAATGATGAAAGCCTCTGTGGCTTTTGCGGGAAGCCCGAGGAAGTGGACGATCAGAGGGGTTGAAATCTGTTCGAGTAGAGCGAGCGCCTTTGTCTGATGAAGGATGAAGAGGAAGAGGGTTCCGAGGATGAAGAGGGGAACCGCCTCCTTGAGATACCATTCGATCCGGGCGAGGGTTTTCACGACAATGTTGGAAATTTTAGGGACCCGCAGGGGCGGAAGTTCCAGGATAAAATCGGAACCTTCGCCGGGAAGGAGCCTGGCCGCCAAATATCCAACCATGAGCAGAATGAGCGCGATGAGAAAAATCCAGGCGAGGAGATAAAAGATCGGAAGCCCTGAAAACATGCCGAGGATTACCCCTAACTGGGCTGAGCAGGGCACTCCAAGGGCCAGTAAGAGGGTGACGATGGTGCGATCCTTTTCGGTATCCAGGATCCGGGTCGTCATCGTAGCCATGGTATCACAGCCGAGACCCAGGACCATGGGCAGGACAGCCTTGCCGTTCAGCCCGATCCTCTTGAAGATTTTATTGCTCATGACCGCCAGCCTTGGCAGATATCCCGAATCCTCCATCAGTCCAAAGATGATGAAGAAACAGCCCACAATGGGGAGGACGATGGCGATCGCATAGGTGAGGGCCATCGTGAGGATTCCATAAGGGCCAACAAGGAGTTCCTGGAGAATGGGGATGGGAATGAATCGGTGGATGAGCCCGGTTAAAGGCGGAAGCAACCATTCTCCGAAGAGGGTTTCTTCGAGGAAATCGACGCTGATCTGGGCGCCGAAGACCCCGACAAACTGATAGGTAAGAAAGAGAATAAAGAGAAGGATGGGAATCCCCCAGAAAGGATGGATCGCCAGGTTTCCGAGAGAGGCGGAGAATGTCCTGGGAGTTTCCTCAGGGGACGTTTTCACCCGGGACAGGATTTCATCCACCTTTCGGAGACGGGCCTGATTGATCAGATATCCAATGGGATCCCGAAAACGGGTCTGGACCTCATGTCGAATTTTTTCGATCCGGGATATCTCCTCCTCAGGCAGATTTTGGTGAAGCCACTCGGCGAGGCTTTCATCTCCGGTAAGAAGCATCAGCGCAAGCGAGCGTTTGGAAATGGGGGGCTCGGGTAAAAAGGAGAGAATGCGGGAAACGCCATCCTCAATAGCCTCCGGATAGGTGATGGCAGGAAAGGAGGTGACATGAGGCTGCAGGTTTTCTTTAATCTTTTCCAGGCCCTTGCGTCGGGTGGCCACTGCTTTGAGGACCGGCATTCCCAGATGCTCGGAGAGTTTCCGGAGGTTGATGTCAATTCCTCTGCTTTTTGCTTCGTCCCACATGTTGAGGACAACGACAAAGGGGACCCCCATCTCTAAAAGTTGAAGGGAGATGAGGAGCCCCCTTCGAAGGTTTTTGGCATCGATGACCTGAACCAGATGGGCCGGAGGGCCTTGCAGCAGGATGTCCCGGGTGACCTTCTCATCCTCTGACGTGGGGATGAGGGAATTGATCCCCGGAGTATCGACAACCTGAAATTTTTTCCCTTTAGTGAACATGGCGCCGGTGGCCACTTCGACCGTTGTTCCGGGGTAATTGGAGACAGTGACATATTTGCCCGTCAGATAGTTGAAGATGACCGACTTTCCCACATTGGGGTTGCCGATGAGGATGATTCTCTCTCCGGATGAATCTTTCGGTCTGGTTTCTTTTCCACAAGACTCCATTATCCTTTTCTCCTGATGCGGGTTTTCTTATGAGCGCACGGGCTGCAGTAGCCGTAAAGTTCCATCCGGTGATGAAAGATTTTGAAGCCATGGCGCCTCGCAATCCGATGTTGAAGGGATTCAAGTCCATCGTCTTCAAATTCGAGAATCTTTCCACAGCCCAGGCAGATGAGATGGTCATGGTGGGTTCCCTCGGCAGCGGATTCGTATCGGGTCTCACCATCGGCAAATTTTCGCTGGGCGGCGAGACCCAGGCGGGTGAGAAGCTTGAGGGTCCGATAGACCGTGGTGTAACCGATCTTAGGATTCGTCTTGGCCACCCGGGCATAGATCTCCGCAAGGTTCTGATGGCCGGTGGAGTTGAGGAAGATGTCGAGGATCTCCACCCTCTGCCGGGTGGACTTAAGCCCCTCTTCAGAAATCAGAGTCTTAAATTGATTGGACTCCATGGCATTCCCCTTTTTGAAATTGAATTTCAATTTCATTTTAAGGGAAGGGGCCCTCTTTGTCAATACCCCGAGGTTATTTCCGACGATGGGAATATTACCCTTAAACTATAAAAAAGGGTCATTGGGTTAAGGCGAGGAGGCCTGTTGGGGTTAGGTCCATCAACCAAACGGGCTTCCTGACCCTAACCCTTAGACCAAAGACATTTATTGCCCGGCAATTGACCCGACCCTTCATCTCTGTTAAATTTTATATGGTTAATACTGAGAATTTTCTTCTAACATTTTGACCCACTAAAAATCTCCCCCCCCC
>JAGXSW010000119.1 GCA_018333715.1 Syntrophaceae bacterium
GTCATGGCAAGGTCCGCGCCACAACAATCCGTCTTATAAGACCAATCCACTGGCTCGGCTCCAAGGCCCTTCATCAACCGATCCAGATATTGTGGATTCTCTGGATCATCCAACTGAGTGATCTTGGGATGCCGAACAAGAGCGCATCCATAGTAACAGACAGGCTTCAATCCCTTCAAAGGCTTTTTCACCTTTTCTTGTATTTTCTCCAAACCAATCTGATTCAGAAACACATCCATCAACGCCAATATTTCAAGCGAAGGTTCATAGGTAAATCCGACGATCTCTTCGATCTTCTTTCGCTCCGCCTCGTCATGTTTCAGAACATACTCGGTTCTTTTTAAATAGCTGAAACAACCAGCACAGGGGACAACCAGAGGTCCCGCCTGCGCAGACTGCGCCTTGGAGATATTCCTGGCCGGAAGGCAGAGGGAAAGGAGGCGATTGAGACTATGAGTCGCCGCCGCTCCGCAACAATTCCAATCCTCAATCTCCACCAGATCCACGCCTAATGTTTCAAGAACAGCCTCCGTGGACCGGCCGTATTCATAGGATGAAGAATGATCCGTACAACCCGGAAAGTATGAGAATCGCATTGCGAAACCTCCAAAATATAATTCATGGAATATTGGAATACTGGAATATTGGGTCGAAATTCAAAAAAACCTCCTTTCCCAACATTCCATTATTCCATCGTTCCATTATTCCTCGTTCTTATTTTTTACATTTCTCAAATATTCTTTTGATCTCTCCTCTCCCCTTAACAAAGCTGGGGATTAATGGAAATTTTCCCTTCAAAAAAAGCTTCACACCGGGGATGAGAGAACCCTTCATCAAGTCTCTACTCCGTAGCACGTAATCCATCAGCATGGTAACCTCGTGCGCCCTCCCTCCCCTCCGAACGCTCTGGATAAAAGCCTCATGGAAGAGATGGATATTCTTCTCCTTTGCATGGACCCCTTCTTCCATGGCCATCTCTCGCAAGGCATCCATCAGCACACCGATGTGGATCTCATTCGGACAACGAGTGCCGCAAGTCTGACAGTAAACGCAAAACCAGATGGCGCTGCTTTCCAGCACCTCCTGCTTTTTCCCCATCTGGATCATCCTGATGATGCTATTGGGCCGAATGTCCATATTGGGAGCCGTTGGACAACCCGCCGTGCACTTGAGACACTGATAACAGAGGCTGAGTTTTTCCCCGCTCCATTTCTCCACTTCCTCCAGAAAGGAGGCGCCAACCTTCTCCCTATTTAGAGTTGTTTCCAATTTTATTTCCTCCATTTTTCCCCAACTCATTCTCCTCCCCCTTGACGGGGGAGGGCTGGGTGGGGGTGAACCATTTCTTCTTCCCCCTCCCCTTCACCCTGTTAAATAGGATTCTTAATTTGGCCCTTGTTAGATGAAGTTTTCCATTTAACAGGGTGAATCCCCTCCCGCCAGGGGAGGGGAGATTTTTAGTAGTTATTTTTAAGTCATAAACGTATCCATCATGCGAAGGGTCTGGATGGACGAACTATTTCTTAACTCACAAGCGAAATTTGGGCAAGCGGCAATACAGGCTCCGCATCCCTGGCAGAGTGCGCTATGAACAACCGAGATTCCCCGGCGGGAATCCATCTCCCTTGCCTCATAGGGACAGATCTCAACGCAGATGCCGCACCCACTGCAAATATTTTCATCAACAAAAGCGATCAATGGGTCCTGAAGGAGCTTATCCGTTGAAAGCAGGGCTTGAATCTTACTGGCTGTGGCGGAGGCCTGTGAAACCGTATCCGAGATATCTTTCGGGCTCTGACCGCAACCGGCCAGGTAGATTCCCTTGGTCGAGCTTTCCACTGGATAAAGTTTGATATGGGCCTCTGTTAAAAAACCATGGCGGTCGACAGTCGCTCTCAGTTTGGCGGCCAGATCTTTCACCCCATCACTCGGAACAACGGCTGTGGCCAATACGACCATATCCGCCGCCACCTCAACCATCTTCCCTGTAAGGGTGTCCACCCCCAATACCCTCACCTTCCCATCATCCTGAAAGACCCTGGAGACACGGCCTCTGAGGTAGAGAAGCCCTTTTTCCTCGATCGTCTTCTGTAAAAATTCCTCGTAGCCTTTGCCGTCCGACCGGATATCCATGTAGAAGATATAGGGCTGTCCGTCCGGGACCTGCTCCTTATAAATCTTCGCCTGCTTGGCGGTGTACATACAGCAGATGCGGGAGCAGTAAGGCATATACCGGTCCGGGTCCCTGGAAGCCACGCACTGGATAAAGACCATCTCCTTCGGAACCTTTCCATCGGAGGGCCGGATGATCTTTCCCTTTGTGGGCCCATCGACTGAAAGCATCCGCTCCAGGGCGAGGCCATCGATCACATCCGGAATCTCTCCATATCCGTACTCACCGAGCCGCTCCCCGGGATAGAGATCAAATCCTGTGGCCACGACAATGGCCCCAACCTTCTTCCCGATCCGTTCATCCTTCTGTTTGAACCGGATGGCTTTCTCAGGACAGACCTCTTCGCATTTTCTGCAACTTCCATCAATGAAATATCGGCAATGACTCCGATGGATCACGGGTTTATTGGGAACGCTGTGGGAATAGAGCAGGTCAATCGCCTTTCGAACCCCCAGCCCTCTTTCAAATTGGGAAACATAATCCACAGGGCAGTCTCTGATGCAGAGGCCGCAACCATTACACTTTTCCCAATCGACATGGGTTGCCTTCTTCCGGATCGTCAGCTCGAAATTTCCCACATAGCCCTTCACATCCTCCATCTCTGAATAACAGTGGAGATCGATCCCCGGATGCCCTTCTATCTCCCTTGCCTTTGCGAGGAGATCCGGAAGCGCGGGATGAAGATCAGGGAAGGTTTTTGAAAGCTGGGTCATATGTCCGCCCAGGGCCTGCTCCCTCTCTATCAGGGTTACCTCATAACCTCCCACTGCCAGATCGAGGGCCGCAGTCATTCCGGCAATCCCTCCGCCGATGACGAGTACGCTCCGGTTGATGGAAACCGAAATGGCCTCAAGCTTCTCATTCTCTCTCACCTTCTCCAGGGTTGCCAGAATGATCTCCTCGGCCTTCTCTGTCGCCTTCTCCTTCTCCTTCTGGTGGACCCAACTGCATTGTTCCCGGATATTGGCGATCTCGCAGAGATAGGGATTCATCCCTTCCGATTTAACCGCCTTTCTGAAGGTGTTCTCATGCATGCTCGGCGAACAGCAGGCGACAACGACCCCTTCCAATTCCTTCTCCCGAATGGCTTCCCGGATGATCTGTTGCCCGGGTTCGGAGCACATATAGATGTAGTCGGCGCTATGGGCGACATCTTCCACCTCTCCCATTTTCCCGGCGGCCGATTTCACATCAACCGTGCCCGCAATGTTCACTCCGCAATGGCAGATAAAAACACCGAGTTTCTTCATATAACGTCCCAGAGGACTACGCTAATGCCTGATTCCCTTGGGCCTCCGCAAAGTTGGAATATTGGAATAATGGAATATTGTAAAAGAAAATCTAAAACCATTTCTTCGTCCTATGTTTTTTTAACCCATCATTCCATTCTTCCATTCTTCCGTTCAGTTTTTTGCAAACAGTCCCTGGACTTTGCTCGCCGAAGCGTTGGCATGGGCCACGGCATCGGCAATATCTTTCGGTCCCTGAGCGCAGCCTGCAATGTAGATCCCTTCCATATTCGTTTCCACAGGGCGGAGTTTCCTCTCCACCTCTGTGAAGAACCCATAGTCATCCGTGTTGATCCCGAGTTTTTGAGCCAGCCCCTTTGCCTCCGCTTGCGGAATGATGGCAGTGGCCAGAACGACCATATCCGCAGAGACCTCCACCTTCTTTCCTGTCAGCGTATCCACACCCCAGACCACGATCTTCCCATCATCCCTGAATATCCGGGAGACCCTGCCCCGGAGATAGAGGATCCCCTCCTCTTCCATCCCTTGCTGGATGAACTCTTCGTAACCCTTGCCTGTTGACCGGATATCCATATAGAAGATATAGACCTGCCCGTCATGGACTTTATGTTTGTAAAGCCTTGCATGCTTGGCCGTGTACATACAGCAGACCCGTGAACAGTAAGGCATATACCGTTCAGGGTCCCTTGACCCCGTGCACTGGATGAAAACGACCTCCTTCGGGATTTTGCCATCCGAAGGCCTTCTGATTTCGCCTGTTGTCGGTCCGGATGCGGAATTAAGCCTCTCGAAGGCCAATCCATCGATCACATCCGGAATCACCCCATAACCATATTCGCCGAAAGCCTCCTTTGGAGTCAGGTCAAAACCCACAGCAGCGATGATGGCTCCGACTTTCTCTTCGACAAAACGGTCCTGCTGTTCGTAGTCAATGGCTCCGACCGGACAGACCTTCTCACAGACCCTGCATTTTTTCTCCAGGAAATAACGGCAGTTGGAGGGATTGATGACAGGCTTGTTCGGAACAGCCTGAGGCGAAAGCGTGTAGATCGCCTTTCCTGGCCCCATAGACCGGTCAAATTCAGAAGGTTTTTTCGAAGGGCACTTCTCCTGGCAGAGACCACAGCCCGTGCATTTCTCCCAGTCCACATAGGCCGCCTTTCTGCGGACCCTCACGGTAAAGTCGCCCGCCTTTCCTTCCACCCCATCCACTTCTGAATAGGTAAGGAGTTTAATATGGGGGTGCTGGCCTGTCTCCACTGTTTTGGGAGTCAGGGTGCACTGGGCGCAATCAAGCGTGGGAAAGGTCTCTGAGAGCTGAAGCATCCTTCCTCCGATGGAGGGAAGCTTCTCCACCAGAATGACATCATAACCCGCATTTCCGATGTCAATGGATGCGGAGATCCCGGCAATGCCTCCGCCAACTACCATCGCTCTTTTGATGAATCTTCCATTATTCTTCATTTAGATAAAACCCTTTTCCTTTAAGAGCGGCAAAGGATCCACAAAGTTCTGTCCAAATCCCAGGGTTTGATAATCAAGTCCCATGGCCATACCTAAGAGCTGTGTGAAATAGAGGACCGGAATGGGTTTAAAGCCCAAATATTTTTCTTTAATATCGGACTGTTTATGGTCGATGTTGAAAGTGCACATCGGACAGGTTGAAACAACGACCTCTGCTCCGTTCTTAATGGCGGAACCCAGAATCTTATAACTGCACTCTGTGGCCACTTCTGGCGAGCCCACGGACTGGAAAGACCCACAGCATTCGATCTTATAAGGGAAATCAACCGGTTCTGCGCCCATGGCCTCCAGGAACTCTTCAAACAGGGTCGGCCTCTCCTTGTCGTCAAATCCCATCTCATCAAACGGCCTAAGCAGCATACATCCATAATAGGCCCCCGCCTTCAGTCCTGCCAGCGGCTTCTTCACCCTCTCTTTGATTTTAGAAAAACCGATCTCCTGTTTCAGGATCTCAAGGTAGTGGAGGACCCGGAGATCTCCCTGGTAGTTCATCTCGATAAAGTTATTGATCTTCTCCCTCTTCTCGCCATCATTCTGAATCAATCTGTTCGTCCTTTTGATCACATTGAAGCAGATGGCGCAGAGGGTTGTCAGGATGGCCCCTTCCTGCCTCGCCCTGGCCAAAATTCTCGATGGCGGGAGAAGGGCCATGATATTGTCCGTGGCCAATGGAAAAGTTGCTCCGCAGCACGTCCAGTTGGATATTTCCTTCAACTCAAACCCGAGAAGATGGGAACAGTCCCGGGCTGTTTGATCAAGATTTTTGGCCTTGGTATAGAGGGTGCAACCCGGGAAATAGAGATAATCCATCTAAGACTCCTATAAGTGTCTATGCCGTGAATGACCGTTTTATCTTTTGTAGCGTCCCGATTTAGTCGGGACGAAAGCTTCGCCCCCGATCCTGCGGCAGGCGAGGGCGCTACTGACACAATAGCTGTGCTAAGCACATTGACATTTTTTGTCGATGTTGAATCACTAATCGCCTAAAGTGCCTAAAATTCATAAAAATTCAAAATCTTCCTTTATTTAAGAGAGAAATTTCCTGAATCCGCTGACAAAGGCGATCTGCGGCAGCCTTTCCAGAAAGCCTTCAGGAAATTTCGGAATCTGAATATGATCCTTTCGATCCTTCTTCCTTAAAACCACAGACCTCAGAGCGTCCATCACCCTTGCGATATCGATCCCTTTCGGGCACCTCGATGTGCACTGGAGGCACGAAGCGCAGAGCCAGAAGGTATTGACTCCAACCGCCTCTTCTTCGAGGCCGAGAAGCGTATAACGGATGACCTCATGAGGGCCGACCTCCATGGCAAAGGCCACCGGACAACCGGCCGTACAATTTCCGCATTGATAGCAGGCGAAGAGGTTCTGTCCGCTGATCAGCTCCACCTTCTTCGCAAATTCGTTGTGAACCTTATGCCTTGTGAGTTCGATCTTCATGATGGATCTCCAAAAATAAAATAAGCTTATATATGATGTTCTCGTAAAAAGTCGAAAAATCCTAATGATCGTCATTCCGGCCCCGTATCAAGTACGGGGTGAACTCCAACCCCGCTTTGGGCGGGATATTCTCAAACACTTATGAAAACACTGGACTCCGGTTTTCACCGGAGTGACGACTTTTTACGAGAACATTATCTCTACTAATAATAAAACACATCAGATGACAAAACGAGCCTATCTCCCCTTAGCCTTGTCGGTATCTTTTCTCCCCTTCAATATACAGGTCGTTTCCTCGAACATCATTGATGACGATCACCGGAAGGTCTTCAACCTCGAGTCTCCGAATGGCCTCCGGGCCAAGATCCTCATACGCCACCACCTCTGCCTTCTTCACCTTTTTAGCGAGAAGAGCGCCTGCGCCTCCAGTGGCTGCAAAGTAGACCGCCTGGTGTTTCTTCATCGCTTCTTTGACCGCATCGGATCGCATTCCCTTTCCGATCATCCCTTTCAAACCTTTCTCAATCAAAGCGGGCGCATAGGCGTCCATCCGGTAACTGGTCGTAGGGCCTGCTGATCCGAAAACCTGCCCTGGTTTGGCGGGTGTCGGGCCGACGTAATATATGATCTGGCCACGAATGTCAAAAGGAAGCTCTTTCCCCTCTTTCAAAAGATCAGAGAGCCTTTTATGCGCCGCATCCCTTCCCGTATAGATCACCCCATTGAGCAGAACCCGATCTCCGATTTTCAATCTTTCAACATCCTTATCACTGAAGGGCGTCTTCAAACGAATAGGCTCAGTCATAAATCCTCCGAATAAAAAAGATGGGGAGATAGGGGGATTGGGTGATGGGGTGACAGCAAATGTCACAATGAAAAATGCAAAGTTAGCAATCCAAAATTAGCAATGAAAAAGCTTGTTTATTCATTATTAGTTATTGGGAATTGGTCATTGATAATTGCTAATTGATCACTTTGCAATGATTATTTTTCTACCTATCTTCCCATCTCCCTATCTCATCATCTCCCTACAGGATTACCTCTTTATGTCTCTGGGCGTGGCACTGGATATTGACAGCCAGCGGAAAACTGGCGATGTGGCACGGCATCATCAAGATGTGAACCGCGAGCGATGTGGTTCGCCCTCCCAAACCCTGTGGTCCGATTCCGAGTTTATTAATCTCGGTTAATATCTCAAATTCCAATTGATCCAGTTCTGGGTCTGGATTTTTGCTTCCCAACGGCCTGAGTAAACTCTTCTTTGCAAGAAATGCAGCCAGTTCGAATGTCCCTCCGATTCCCACTCCGACAATGGTCGGAGGGCAGGGATTCGAACCGGACTCCTTCACCCTCTGGACGACATATTGTTTGATTCCCTCAATCCCATCGGATGGGGTAAGCATCACCACCCGGCTCATATTCTCACTGCCCCCTCCTTTCGGAGCCACAGTGATCTTGACCTGATCTCCAGGAATGATCTCCGTATGGATGATGGCGGGAGTATTGTCCCCCGTATTTGCCCGGGTGAAGGGATGGCAGATCGACTTCCTGAGATACCCGTCACGATATCCCTGACGAACCCCTTCAAAGATCGCCTCTTTCATGCCCCCCCCGACCAGATGAACATCCTGCCCCAATTCGATGAAAACCACTGCAAAACCCGTATCCTGACAGATGGCTACTCTTTCGTCCCTTGCAATTCGGGCATTTTCTTTCAACTCTTTTAGTATTTCCACTCCCAAGGGAGATTCTTCTTTTTGTATTGCCCGATCAAAAGCCTCAAGCACATCCTCTCCCAGGTCGGTGTTCGCCTCCATGCAGAGGTCTCTCACCTTTTCGGTGATCAGTTTGACATCAATCTCTCGCATCTTTCCCTCCACCCCTCACCCCACCCTCTCCCCTGAGGGGAGAGGGATAGGGTGAGGGGGACGGTTTACAATTTCAATTCCAGAATGCTCTTCTTCACGCTCTCTGCAGACTTCGCTACCAGGCCTTTCTCCTCCTCCGTCAGGTCGATTTCAATGATCGACTCCACACCTTTTTCGCCCAGCTTCACCGGAACCCCAAAGCAGATGTCCTTCAGCCCATATTCTCCATTCAGATAGACACAGCAAGGAAGAATCCTCTTCTTGTCCTTGAGGATGGCCTCTGCCATCTGAATCGCCCCTGCCGAGGGGGCATAGAAGGCGCTCCCTGTCTTGAGCAGATTGACGATCTCTCCGCCACCCTTGCGGGCTCGGTCCACCAATTTATCGATCTTCTCCTTGGAAAGAAGTTGTGAGAGAGGAATACCGCTGACGGTGGTGTATCTCGGAAGGGGAACCATCTCATCCCCATGCCCCCCTAACAGGAGCGCCTGAATGTCCTCGACAGAGACTCCCAATTCCATCGCAATGAAAGCTCTGTATCGGGCCGTATCCAGAATCCCTGCCATTCCCATTACCCTCTCTCGCGGTAAACCGCTCTTTTTTATGGCTAAATAGGTCATGGTGTCCAGGGGATTGGTCACCATGATGAGGATGGCATTCGGAGACTTTGCAGTCACTTCGGCAACTACCGATTCGATGATCTTTCTGTTAATGTCAAGCAGATCCTCTCGGCTCATTCCAGGTTTCCGGGGAACCCCCGAGGTGATGATCACGATATCCGAACCTTTCGTCGCTTCATACGAGTTGGTGCCGATGACATTTGAATCAAAACCTTCTATCGGCGCCGATTCAAACAAGTCAAGGGCCTTGCCCTGAGGAATCCCTTCCAGGATGTCCACTAAAACGATATCGCCTAATTCCTTTGCGGCGGCCCAGTGTGCCGCAGTAGCTCCGACAAATCCTGCTCCAATAATGGATATTTTCTTCCTTCCCATAAAATCCCCTCCTTTTTAAATAAAATTTCTAAACAAAAATATTTTAAATTTTCCCGACTATTTCCCTCCCCCTTGACGGGGGAGGGTTCGGGTGGGGGTGAATAAATTTGTTTCCCCCTCCCCTTTATCCCCTCCCGCCAAGGGAGGGGAAATTTTGATGGGGTTATCTTTGTGGTTATCTCTATAATGTCAGAGATAAATTATCAGACTTACTCGTGTAAGAATCTGATATCGAAATTCAAAATACTCTATCCATAAACTAAGAGTAACTGACTACGGATTCCCTTTGATACCCTCTCAAATAAAACCCGCAGGTCTTCCGGATGATCAGTTCGGGCATGAGAAAAATCTCTTTCGCTGAATGTCTGTCATCACCCCTTTCAATCTTTCCGACCAGCATCTCAACTGCGATGGCTCCCATCTCAAACTTTTTTTGGCCAATTGTGGTCAGCTCGATCCCCCGCATGGAGGAAAATTCGATGTCGTTGAACCCGATCAGGGCCATATCCTCCGGTATCCTGAGCCCCTCTTCAAGGATCGCCTGATAGACTCCCAATGCCATGTAATCATTGGTGGCAAAGATGGCGGTGGGCATCTCTGCCATTTTAAGAAATTGTTTTGCCCTCTGGTAACCCGACTTCTTTAAAAAATTTCCTTCGAGAAAAAAATCGCCCTTTTGCTCCAATTCATAGGTCTCAAGCGCTTTTTTCCCGCCTTCGAGACGTTCGAGGCCAACCGAGGACTCCGCAGACCCGCCGATCATCCCTATTCTCTTATGGCCGAGCCTGATCAGATGTTCCACAGCCAAAAAGCCTCCAAGGATATTATCCACTCCGACATAATCGACCTTCTCCTTCACAACCGGATGGTAGGTCCTTCGGTTGACCATGATAATGGGAAATTCCTCCTCGGCCAGAGCAACGATGTTCGGATCTTCCATATGGGCGGAGGAAAAAACGATTCCATCTACTCCCTTGCTTCGGAGCATTTCAATATACTGCTTTTCAATGGAGATGTCAGACTGGGTGCTGCAGAGGATGATACTATAGCCCAACTTTGTGGCTGTCTTCTCTATCCCCTGGGCCAACTCGGTGTAGAAAGGGTTGGCAATATTTGTTATTACAAGACCCAGAGTCTTTGTCCGCTTCATCACCAGACTTCTGGCGATGAAATCGGGCCGATAACCTAACTCCTTTGCGATTGAGAGAATCTTCTCTTTGGTCTCTTTCCGAATCCTGGATTTATCATTGAGGGCTCTTGAAACGGTGGTGTGCGAAACTTTGGCAATCCTGGCAATATCTTTTATATTGATCTTTTTATTCATCTCTTTGCGTTAAAGGCAGGAGAGGCCCTGCTTTGGACCTCTCCCCTCTTTTGGGCTACTTTTTCTGAGCCTCTGCCCTTGCTTTAGCGATCGCCTCATCCTCTCTCTTTACGTCCTCCATGGTCTTTGGTTTTACTTTTTCAGGCACAGGCTCCAGGCCATACTTCCACTTCAGGAACTGCGTCCCGGTCTGCGGAAAAAGAGCGTAAATCAACGTATCGTAAAGATCTTTGGCCAGATCTTTCGACTCCTCCTTCACCTTCTCCAACTCCGGCTCAATAATATCCGCAGGACGGCAGGTGATCGGCTCCTTCCCCTTCTTATATCCTTTGAGAACAATATTCTTGACTTCATCCGATATCGGAACAGGAGGCTTTCCATAGAGGCCATAGACATAGTCCTGCGTCTCTTTTGACAGCATTTTATAACGGCCGAAGAGAACATTGAGCACGGCCTGAACCCCCACGATCTGAGAAGTGGGCGTCACTAATGGAGGATATCCCAGGTCCTTCCGGGTCTGGGGCAGTTCCGCATAGACCTCTGAAATCCTGTGGATCGCATTTTGCTGTTTGAGCTGGCCCACCATATTGGAGATCATCCCTCCTGGAATCTGATGTTTGAGCACTCCGGTATCGATCACGGACATCTTCGTGGTATCCAGAAAGTCACGGTATTTGGGGGCAATCGACTCCAGATAGTCCCCTAATTTTAGGAGTTTCGAAAGGTCCAGTTTCGGATCCCAGGGCGTTCCCTGAAGGGCAACAAGAAGGGGTTCCACTGCCGGCTGGGAAGAACGGAGCGCAAACGGAGCAAGCGATGTATCGACGACATCCACTCCTGCTTCAATCGCTTTCAGATAGGTCATTGTGCCCATCCCGCTCGTATAATGTGTGTGAAGCTGAATGGGAATCTTCACCGTTTTCTTCAGCCCCTTTACCAGGTCATAGACATCATAAGGCGCCAGAAGTGCGGCCATATCCTTAATGCAGAGTGAATCCGCACCCATCCCCTCTAAAACTTTCGCTTTTTCAAGATAATAGTTGAGATGGTAGATCGGCCCGCCCATCCGTGTCTCAGTCAGAGAATAACAGATCGTTCCCTGAATGTGCTTGCCGCATCGCTTGATCGTTTTAAAAGCCGTCTCAAAGTTGCGCTCATCATTGACCGCATCAAAAACTCGAAAGATATCGATTCCCACTTCAGCACACTTTTCTACGAACGCCTCCACCAGATCGTCGGCGTAATGACGATAACCCACCAGGTTCTGTCCCCGGAGAAGCATCTGAAACGGCGTCTTTGGCATCAGCTTCTTCAGAATCCTCACCCTTTCCCAGGGGTCCTCTCCTAAAAAGCGATGGCAGACATCATAAGTCGCTCCTCCCCATACCTCCACAGAATGAAATCCCACCTGATCCAGTTCCTCGGCAATGGGGACCATATCCTCCACCCTCATCCGTGTGGCCAAATTGGATTGATGACCATCACGGAGGGTTGTATCCGTTATCCCGATTGGCTTCTTTGCCACTTTATCCATACTTTCCATCTTCGTAACCTCCTTTCGTTCTTTAAACTCGATTCATTTTAACTTATGCGTTAACGTTAACGCTTTCATAAAAATTTGTCAAGCTAAAAATTGATGGAATCGTAAAAAGCCGAAAAACACAGAAATTGTCATGCTGAACTTGGTTCAGCATCTAACAAAATCAAGGGCTTTCGAGACCCTGGCACGAAGTGATGAACGAATGTGAATCAACAAGTTCAGGGTGACAAACTGTAACTTTTTACGAGACTATCAAAATTGAGACATCTGAAAAACGACAATACACGCTCTTGATTACATAGGTTCCCATAATTTCCCAAATCGTTTCGTATCTGTGTAAATTAAAGATCTATCAGGCGAGGTAATGAAAGGGGACAGGAAAAGTCATTTCTTTCCCCTTTCGTTCTGATTGGATTTACAGTGAGATCAATTTGTCCGCTATCTTAATTCCCTTTATCTTCCTCTTCCTGGCTGCCGAATTCCATCTTCATCAACCGCTGATAATAGGATCGGGAGGTGTAGAGGGCGGCCATCGGATTATGTCCTGTGACCCGGTCTTTCACGGCAAAGACGGTCGTCAGGCCATCGACAAATTTCAAGAAGAGGGAGTCGTGGCCAAGGCAGAGTCCCAGCATAATATTGAAATCGGTCCCTGCCTTATTCAGGATCTTTGCCTGGGCAATGGGATTGCACATCGGCTCAAACTCACCGATCCGGATCTTCTCCTCATCCTTAATGCCGATTCTCTCCTTTGGAATGCCTCCCACCTTGCAGGAAACCGCGATGACTTCAAAACCATGTTTCTCCAGGATCTCGGAGAGGATCGAAGCCTCATGGGTCAATCCTCCGCAGAAGGCCATGCCGAGCCTCTTATAGCCCATCCTCTGTGAGAATTCGATCAACTCCTCCATTCTGCTCTTGGTGGGAATCATCACAAACGGCTTTGCATCCCTGCAGGTATAACAGGAGCCTTCCTGAACTGAAGCCGCACGCGCAAATTCCTTTATCTCCGGATCATCATATCTTTCCAAAGCCTCTGTTAGCGTTGGGCCCTCCTTCTTTGTAGGACATGACGAAGGCCCCTTTCCCTTTTCCAGCCGGCAGATCTTTTCCGCCACCGCACACTTCGCACAGTTGCATCCCATATCATTCATCTCCGTCACCCCTTATCGCTAAGCGTATTTTTATTTCTTAAATCCTGCCTATGAATAATTTGAACAACCAATCCGTTCACCCTGAGCCTGTCGAAGGGTGCCGTTCATGGTTCGACAAGCCCGTCATGAGTGAGCCGTTCATCCTTCGAGAGCCTCAGGACGAACGGTTTTTCCGAATGTCCTGAGCGAAGTCGAAGGAAGGACTTACCACGAACAGTCGTTGCCCTATGTACTTGTTCAAGTTATTTGAGCACGGGTCCTTAGTAAGAGAGAAGACCACTTCTGGATGTCTCGAATCTTTTCAAAGTTCCTTACTTGTTCAACAATTTTAACTCGTCGTTCTTTTATCCAGAAACGATTGCTCAGGTCATGAAACTTCTCAATTAACTCTCCCCAAGAAAGGGGATTTTCAGGATCGCCCTTGCAATATTCAACTTTTATAAAATAACGCTTCCCGTCTTTCGTAAAAACCTCAGCCGTGGCGCACCACTGTTTCGGAAATGTTTCATCCAGTTCAGGGTCTATGACACATTCCACCTGCCTCATCATCCTCTTCACTTCTTCAGACCTTATCTTCGAAAGATGAAACTCCCCAAGCCCTGCTTTCCGGTAAAGGATGGCGACAGCAGCGCCAAAAGGCATGCTGAACTGGGCATCCACCACCGATTGGGGAGAATATTTTTTTTCGGCTGGTTCGGCAATCAGATGAGCGCCCGCTTTTAAAATGCCGACCCTGATCTTCTCGACCTGATCGTGTAGAAGATCATTCTCTTTTACAATTTTTAAGACCCCGTCAATCGGTGGCTGCATGTATCGACAGCAGGCGTGTGGTTTTACTGAGGTGCGAAGGATTTCGAATCCTGAACCGATTCCCTCCAGCACCTTGCTTGGATCCGCCCCATTTGAGTAGGCATGCAGGAATCCATCTCTGCCTTCAATGATCGAAGTGGGTCCTTTAAATCCCTTCTTGGCGAGCAGGGCGGCGATCATCCCGCTAAGAGCGGCCCATCCAGGATGAAAACGTTTTGCCCAGGTCCCTTGAGCCAGATATTCCATCGAACCGGACGCCTGACTCCCTGCGATTCCCATGGTGCTTACCATTCCATCCTTCTTAAGACCCATCAGCTTTGAGGCGGTCACGCTCGCTCCGAAGGTTCCGCAGGTGCCTGTTGGATGGAATCCTCGTTGATAACTATTCTCAGGCCCAATCGCTTTTCCCAGGCGAATCATCACTTCATATCCTAACACCACCGCTTCGATAAAATCCTTTCCGGAGGCGCCCGCCATTTCACTTGTGGCAAGGGCAGTAGGAAAAACAACCACTCCGGGGTGGAGAGAGGATTCATTGTTCACATCGTCCATTTCAATAGCATGGCCGGCTGTGCCATTGGCAAGGGCTGAATAGACAAAGGGGGCTCTTTTTTTTGTTCCGATGAGGACCCCACCCCTGTTGCCGCTTCCCATTTCTTGGATGAACCGGTACATACTTTGGGATGAATCCTCCTTGGAGCCACGACAAGCCACGCCAATGAAGTCAAGAAAAAAATACTTCGCTCGATCAACCACCTCA
>JAGXSW010000120.1 GCA_018333715.1 Syntrophaceae bacterium
ATTCTGCGACGGCGTCTTAAAGGTAAAGGGATCAGTGGCGGTTACGATCATATTCGCTGGCCCAACCGTTACTTTCGGGAGCATGGGTTTTTTAGCCTTGAAGAAGCCCATGGTGCTCTGCTCCAACCCTCGGTGAGGTAAAACCACCGACTGGAGAGCCGGATGCGGGAGATTCGCATGTCCGGTTCGGAGGGAGGGGTGACGCAAACCAATGCCTCATCCCTACCCCTATAGTTTTTTTAAAAACCTCCATGGTTTCCCGCCTGCGCGGGAATGACAGTCGAGGTAATTTTTCAAAGCGCTAAAATGTTACATATAAATTAATTCCCCTCTCCCTCGACGGGAGAGGGATGGGGTGAGGGTGGGACAATCCCCCCTCCCCTTAATCCCCTCCCGCCAGGGGAGGGAAAATATTTAATGGGGTAAACGCTATGAGCCAGAGGAAGAGAACACTGCCTCGAGGATGGTATCCTGTGGGTAAGAAAGAGTGTCAGAGGGAGATTGAAAACTTCTTAGAGGGATGGTCGCCTTCTATCTCTTTGAAAACAGTGCGGGGAGGAATTGTTCCCCATGCGGGCTGGTATTTCTCCGGTAAGCTTGCGGCAAGAGTATTTCATCTCCTGAAGTCAAAAAGCAAAGCTGACCTGATCGTTCTCTACGGCGGCCATCTCGGCCCTGAAGACCCTCCACGGATGGTGATGGAGAGTTCCTGGGAAACTCCCTTTGGAGAGATGGAGATGGATTCGGAGTTTGCCAGGGGGTTGATGAAGAGAATCGAGGTGAAAACGGAGAGTTCTGGGAGCGGTGACAATACGGTGGAGATTCAAGTTCCAATGATCAAATATTTCTTCCCCGACGCAAAACTTCTTGCCATTCGGTCGCCTTCGTCTCTGAGGGCAGAAACATTGGGTGAAGAGGTGGCCAGGCTGGCAGAAGAGAGAGGAATCTCAATCCTCGCCATCGGCTCAACCGATCTCACCCACTATGGCCCCAATTATGGGTTCGTCAGGAAAGGAATCGGCCCTTCTGCAGTGAAATGGGTCAAGAATGAAAATGACAGAGGTTTCATCGATTGTGCATTAAGGATGGACACAAAGGGTCTGATCAGACATGCCGAAGAAAATGACAGTGCCTGCAGTGCAGGAGCGGCGGCTTCCGCGATGGTCACCTGCAGGGCCATGGGCGCGGAGAAGGGAAGTCTCATCGATTACTATACCAGTTACGACATCATGCCAGATGATAGTTTCGTGGGTTATGCAGGGATTGTATATTAATGTGTGGGATTAGGATATGAACCTCCAGACACAGAAAAAATTAGAATAATAAATTACCACTAAAAATGCGATCGCATTTTTAGTGGTAATTTTTGTTAGAAAGGTAGTTTTGGAAAAGGGGGAGGGGGCCAGTGATTTTTCAATACTATCCAATTGAATGGAGGAGAGATAATGGAGATTAAAAAGATTTGTGTGTTGGGGGCGGGTTTGATGGGGGCAGGGATTGCCCAGGTCTCTGCAGACGCGGGTTTTGAGGTCTCGATGAGGGATATCGAGGCCCGGTTTGTGCAGGGCGGCCTCAACATCATACAAAAAAATTACGAGCGGGCCATCAGCAAAGGTAAGATGACAAAGGAACAGGCCGATGCGCTCCTGTCAAAGGTGAACGGGACTGTCGATATCGTTGAGGCTGTAAAAAGGGCGGAGGTCGTAATTGAAGCAGTGATCGAGAATATGGAACTCAAAAAGGAGGTCTATCGGGAACTGGACCAACTCTGTCCGAAAGAGACGATCCTGGCCTCCAATACATCGGGGCTTTCGATTACGGAAATCGCTTCTGCCACCAGAAGGCCTGATAAGGTGATCGGCATGCACTTCTTCAACCCCGTTCCCGCCCTGAAGCTGGTGGAGATTATCCGGGGCCAGTCCACGTCTGAAGAGACCTATCAGATGATCTGGACGCTTTCTAAAAGATTGGGGAAAACACCCATCCTGGTAAATGAGGCCCCGGGATTTGTCGTGAATCGTATCTTCGTCCCCATGATCAATGAAGCGATCTTTGTCCTTCAGGAGGGAATTGCTTCGGCCGAAGATATTGATCAGGCGATGGTCCTCGGAGTGAATCATCCGATGGGCCCCTTAGCGCTCGCTGACCTGATCGGGCTTGATACGCTCCTGATGGTTCAGGAGAACCTCTACAAAGAGTTCGGGGACTCAAAATACCGGCCCTGTTCGCTTCTCCGCAAGATGGTCCGAGCCGGACAATTGGGAAGGAAGACCGGAAGAGGATTTTACGATTATAAAAAATGAGCGCTCATGAGTTCTCCGTTCACCCTTCGAGAGCCTCAGGGCGAACGGAGAAAATCAACAATTTAACATATAAACTCTGCTCACCTTGGGTCCCGCCCAGGCGGGATCGAACGGGGTTTTGACATTTGTGCAATGGGCTTTCATAAAGAATTTTTTAGATTGACAAACTTTTTTTAAACTGGTAAAAAAGCCCAGTTATTTTTTGTTGAGAGGAGGTGAGGGAAAGTAATTCCGATCGATCTTTTAATCCAGCAATTTTTAATGGGAGGTGGGAGAATGAAAAATAAGATGTTTTTGAGATGTCTAACAGCAGTATTTTTAGCAACCCTTGGAGTCATGTTTCTCTATTCCGGGGCCTTTGCCCAGGCCAAACCCATTGTCCTGGGATTGCCTTCTTCCTTTTTCCAGCCGCTCGTCAAATCGGGAAGACTTGCAGTGGAATTGGCCATTGATGAGATCAATGGAACAGGCGGGGTTTTTGTAAAGGATGAAAAGGTGAAAAGACCCTTGAAACTTGTGACCGCAGACACGCGATGCGGCGAGCCGGGCACACCGGTTCATGCGGCCCTCATGGCGGTTGACAAGATGATTGCCGATGAAAAACCCGATGCTCTCATCATTGCCCCCTTCCGTTCCGAGGCCATGGTGGCGACCATGGACCTCATTGCCAAGTATAAGATGGTCACCATCCAGACCATCGCTCAGACGCCCAAATTGATTGAAGTCTTTCAGGGCGACCCCGCTAAGTACAAATACTGGTTCAGGGCGACAACGAATTCAACCTATGTGGGAACCACGGCGGCCAAATCGATCGATAGCCTGAGGAAACAGTTCGGACATGACAAGTTTTTTACAATTGCACAGGACACACTGTGGGCAAAAGGTTCTGCCGACGCCTTAAAGGGAAGACTCGAAGGATTGGGCTGGAAGATGGTGGGTCTGGAATTGGCCCCTGTTGGCACCAATGATTTTTCACCCATCCTGAGCAAGGCGCGAGGTTCGGGCGCTCAGATTCTCTATGTGGTGGGAGATATGCCCACGCTTCCGGTCTGTTTCAAGCAGTGGAAATCGATGAAAATACCGACAATGCTCTTTCTTGACTTTGCCGTGGTGACATCGAACAAGGCATGGACAATGTATGGAGAGGATCTCGATTATGTGATGGTCATGCCTTTTCCGGGAGGAACCGGAGCGCCGGTGAAGGCGTTGCCCCAATCGGGGTATTTTCATGCGAAGTGGGCGGCCAAGAAGCTTCCCGGCATGGATGATCCGAGAGTCGTTTCCTCTGCTTATGATGGGGTTTATATCCTGAAAGATGCAATTGAAAGGGCTGGTTTTGTCCCTTCCAAGGATCCGGATAAGTTTGTCGGCTTTCTTGAAAAGACGGATATGATGGGTGTTTCGGGTAGGATCCGGTTTGACAAGGCGACCCATCAACAGATCTTTGACGGAGACCCAAAAGAATCTTCCATCATCGTAGCCTACCAGTGGAGGGCCGGAAAGATGGTGCCGATCTTTCCGGATATCGTTGCAGAAGCAAAGGTCGAACTGGCTCCCTGGATGAAATAACTTGAAGTCCATTCAAGAAGGTGTCATTGCGATCCCATAATTGCGGGAGAAGCAATTTGATTCGATTAGTTAGAAAATAGCTTCTTTAAATCCCTCCCCGCCTCCCTTTGGCAAGGGAGGTGTAATTATCCCCCTTTGAAAAAGGGGGACTGAGGGGATTTTCATGGTTTGTGAGTGGCCTAACGGCCATAGGCAATTACTTAGAAAATAACCCTATTATCTTCCTCTCCCCCGGTGGGAGAGGGCGGGGGAGAGGGGGAAAGAGACACCCTATTCACCCCCACCTCAATCCTCCCCCATCAAGGGGGAGGATAATACTTGTAAATTTTCATGGTTCGTGGGTGACGAACCCATCATGAAAGATTGCTATGAGGTTGTCACGCCTGCGTGCTGAAACGAGCCACTTCGGCGTGCAGGCACGGGCTTCGCCCTCGAAATGACATCTTTTGTAATATCGAGGTTGAGGTTCAAAGGGAATTAATCAATGGAAATCCTAATCTACGGCATTACCAATAGTGTTACCTTGGCGCTGATGGCCATCGGGTTCAGCCTCACTTTTGGAATCAGCGGGGTTCCTAACTTCGCTCATGGAGCCTTCTACCTGCTGGGCGGTATCCTGACCTGGATCTTCATCAACCAACTGGGGATTCCCTATCTCTTTTCCGCTATTCTATCCGTCATCATTGTTGGGCTTCTCGGATTTGGTCTTTACTGGGGGTTGATGCTTCGCTTGAGAGGACTGGTGGTCAATGAGGTGATCGCCACCCTGGCAGCCGCCATTGTCATCATCGAAGTATTGCGCTACCTGGGTTTTTCAGGATTTACCTATGTCCTTCCGGAATTTATCAAGGGGAGCGTCAACATAGGAAAGGCCTGGCTCGACTATCAGCGGATCTTTCTCGTAGGCATCGGGGTTGGATTAATCATTTTTTTATATATTTTCACCCATCGCACACGGGTCGGCCTCTCATTCAGAGCCATCGCCCAGAATGAACGGACAGCCATCTCTTTGGGGATCGACTCCGATTGGACAGCCGCCCTCAGCATGGCCTTTGGCTCCGCACTCGCCGTGGTGGCGGGCCTGGCGATCCTGCCTCTCGGTTCCATCGATACGGAGGTGGGATACGACATCCTGATATATGCCCTGGCCGTCGGCATTGTCGGCGGATTGGAGAGCGTTCCTGGAATTGTCCTGGCAAGCTTTATCCTTGGCTTCTGCCAGATATTGGTGGCCACCTTCTTCAAGGCACAGTGGCTGACGGTCGTCACCCTGGGGGCCATTGTCCTCATCTTGGCAGTGAAGCCATCCGGCATCTTCGGCAAGTATAAAGAACTGGAAGAGAGAGTCTGATATGGCTGAAGCAATCCGATATCGAAAAGAGAGAATTGATCGTGGAATTAAGGCGAGGACGGATACCATCTATCTTCTCTCTTCTTTACGGGACATGGTCTATCTCTTTTTACCCCGTTTCCTGCCGATTTTACTGCTACTGCTTCTTCCTTTTTTTGTAAGGGGAGGATACTGGGAAAAGGTCTTATTCTATTCATGTATGTTCGCCCTTCTGGCGTTGAGCTGGGATTTCATGGCCTCCGTGGGGCTGGTTTCACTGGGGCAGGCCCTTTTCTTCGGCGTGGGAGCCTATATCAGCGGCGGGTTAAACTACTATCTTAAAATGCCCATCTTTTTAACCATTCCGATTGCCACCCTCGGAGGGGCGCTCTTCTGCACCCTTCTCCTCTTTTCGGTATTGAGACTGAGGGGCGTCTATTTCTCCATGGTGACCCTGATCCTTCCCTTGCTCTTTGCCCATCTGATTGAAACGCTGGATATTCTCGGAGGAACCCATGGATTGCTCTCCCTGACACCCTTTCCAGGCGGGTATCCGGCAATGTATCTCGCGATCATCGGCGTGATCGTCTGCCTTTTCGGATTCCGGAAACTGATCAGCGAGGATTTCGGACTGGTCCTGAGGGGAATCAAGGATGATGACCGGGTCGTCATGGCCGGAGGAATCAATATCCACTGGTATAAGGCCCAGGCCATCTTTATCGCGGGGGCAGTGGGTTGTTTTGCGGGAGCGCTGATGACGCACTACTACCAGTTTGTAGGCCGCTCTGTTTTTGCTCTCGATTTTACGGTTCTGCCGCTGGCGGGCGCTGTTTTAGGCGGACCAGGAAGCTTTGCAGGAGCCACCATCGGCACATTTATCCTGGTTCCACTTTCGGAAGCCCTTCGCGCATTAGGCGGTTTAAGAATGGCCCTTTACGGCGTCATCCTGATCGGCGCCCTGGTCGTTCTTCCGGAAGGTCTTTTCCACTATATCGAAAGAAGGTATCATCAGTTTGAGAGAGATGCGAGGGTATAGATGCAGGGCGAAGAGATCTTAAAGGTTGAACACCTGACCAAGCGCTTCGGCGGCGTTGTCGCTGTGGAAAATGTGAGTTTTTCCCTGCAAAAGGGTGAGTTTTTGGGAATCATCGGTCCCAATGGGTCGGGCAAGACAACCCTGATTAATCTGATTACCGGGTTTGTCAAACCTACGTCAGGCAAGGTCACCTTCAATCATACGGACATCACCGGCAAACCACCCTATCGGATCGCCTGCCTCGGCGTTTCCCGCAGTTTCCAGATGGCGAGGGCCTTTCATAAGCTTCCCGCATTCAAGAACCTCATCGTCCCGCTTTACTCCCCGAGGGTGAAGAGGCTCGGGGGAGGGAAATACGGAGAGAGGGATGATGTCGCCATCGACCTCCTGGATGACTTGGGGTTTGAGCGGGACTCGGCAGTTCCGTATAAGGCGGCAGGAAGCCTTCCCCACGGATATTTAAAACGGCTCGACCTGGCCCGCTGCATGGCGCTCCGTCCGGACCTCTTGATCCTTGATGAGCTCTTCTCAGGAATGGCGATGTCTGAGGTGGCGGCAACCCTTCCGATGATTGAGAAATTTAACAGGGAAGGGTTGACCATTGTGATGGCCGAACACCGCCTCAAGGAACTCTTCCGGGTGACTCACCGGGTGATGGTCCTTAATTTTGGGCAGAAGATTGCGGATGGCACACCCAAAGAGGTGATGAGCCGTGAGGAAGTTCAGAAGGCCTATCTGGGAACCGAAGTGGAAGGGTAAGAAAACGAAGGACGATAGACGATGGACGATGAATCATAGACGCAAGACGGAAGGATCGTTGTGGCTGAGAAGATGCTTGAAGTTAAAAACCTGATGGTTTTTTTTGAGAATGCTTTGGCATTAAATGACCTGAGCCTCGATGTTTATCGGGGAGAGATTGTAAGCGCCTTGGGATCGAATAGCGCCGGAAAGACGACCCTGATGAATACGATCTCAGGTCTGATCATCGATATGAAGGTGAAGGAAGAGCGAAAGGGAGGGGAAAGGATCACGATCATGGGGGAAGTTCGGTTTGAAGGAGAAGAAATCCTCTCGGCGAAACCGAGCCTTCGCATCCGCAAGGGAATTGCGTTAAGCCGGGAGAGGCATCCCATCTTTCCCGACAGCGATATTGAGGAAAATCTGAGAATCAGCACTTATTTGAGGAGGGACAGAGAAATCAATAAGACCTACGACTTTGTCTATGATATCTTTCCTCCTCTGAAGGCGCTGAAAAAGAGGAGGGCCGGGTTCTGCAGCGGAGGGGAACAGCAGATGCTGTCCATCGGGATGGCTTTAATGACGAAACCGAAATTGCTGCTTCTGGATGAGCCCCTGTTAGGACTCAGCCCCGCCATGCAGAACAGTCTGATCCAGGCAATCAAACAGATCCATCGGGAAGGAATCACGGTTCTGGTGGCGGAACAATTTGCCAGGCCTCTTCTGCCGATTGTGGATCGAGGATATATCATCGAGAATGGAATGCTCACCCTGCAGGGAACCGGTCAGGAGCTGAGGGAGAACCCGGAGGTGAGATCCTCCTTCATGGGAGTGTAAGCGGAGGCAATGAATGGCCAGTTTGCTGGCGGATACAACCTATAAGAATTTTGAAGAGGTGGTGAAGCGGTCTCCGGACCAGACGGCCCTGATCTTCCTCGGCGAGAAATATACTTTTTCCGAAATCCACTCCATGGTGATGCGATTGGCGGCCGGCCTCTATGAATTAGGAGTGGAAAAGGAAGAAAAGGTCATTATTTACCTCTATAATCTCCCTCAAACGATCATTGCATGGCTTGCCCTCCAGCGCCTCGAAGCCGTTTCCGTGATGGTCGCTCCCGTGTATACCGCCTATGACATCAAATATATGGCGAATGATGTGGAAGCGGAGGTCATCATCTGCATGGACACCAACCTCAGTTATGTCGTTGATGTCCTCAACGAATCTCCCATTAGGAAGATCGTTTTTACGAATATGGCCGACCTTCTTCCCACATGGAAGAGGTATTTCGGCAAAGGCTTTGGCAGAATCCCGATGGGGAAAATTCCAAAAGGCAAGGATTTCATCTCCTTTCGCGATTTGTTGAAGATAGGCTCGCCGAATGCGCTTCCCCCTTTCCGGGGGAGGCCCGAAGAGACGGCCGTAATGCTTTACACCGGCGGCACCACCGGATTTCCCAAAGGAGTGCCTCTATCCGCGGGGCTTTTTCTCTACAGAGTTGACGAATGGGCCAAGGCGGCTGAGGCCGTTGTGCCTTTTGGGGAAGGAATATCCCTGCTATCAGCCCCTCTCTATCATGTCATTGGCCAGATGGATGGCATGACGCCCCTCCTGATCACCGGCGAGCCTTTAATCGTCATGCCTCGAGTTGTTCTCGACGCAATGTTTAATCATATTCAACGATACAAGGCGACGCGCATGTTTGCCGTTCCAGCGATGTATCGAATGATTCTGGAACATGACCGATTGGACTACTACGACCTAAGTTCCCTTAAATATTGCGGCACGGGCGGCGATGTCCTCCCCACGGAGGTTGCGAATCGGTGGCATAAGAAGTTTGACATTCCCCTTTATCAGGGTTATGGAGCCACTGAACTTTGTGCGGCTATTTCTCTCAGCTATGCGAGGGATGGAATCCCTCCGGAGGGTGCAGCAGGGAAAATTTCACCTGGAAGTAAATTTCGATTAGTGGACCCGGATACATTGGAACCCGTCCCTGCAGGCGAACCCGGAGAACTCCTGGCCACCTCGCCTTATGCGGTCAATGCCTACTGGAATAAACCTGAGGAAACTGAAAAATGTTTCATCAATGTCGATGGGGAGATATGGTACCGCACAAAGGATGTTGTGGAGATTGACCGGAACAACTGGCTCTACTTCCGCGACCGGTCTGTGGATCTGATCAAGCATAAAGGGTACCGGATTGCGGCGGCTGAGGTCGAAAGAGCGCTTCAGGAGCACCCCGCGGTCATAGCGGCCAGTGTGGTGGGCATTGCGGACGAGAAGGTGGGAGAGCGCATCAAGGCCTTTGTTATCCTCAAGGAAGATATTAAGGGGATCAGCGGGTTCGAACTCACCAAATGGTGTAAGGAAAGATTGGCGCCCTACAAGGTTCCTCAGTATATCGAGTTTCGGGATATGTTGCCCAAATCGAAGGTGGGGAAATTCTTGCGAAGGGAGCTGAGGGAAGAAGAACGTAGAAAAGTATCCGAATAAGGGGGGAAAAATGAAAGTTCGAAGTTTTACGATCTATGACATCTTTAAGAGAAATGCAAAAATTTATAGAAACCGGACGGCCATCCAGACAGAGAGTCAGCGGATCACTTTCGGAGAGCTCTTTGATCAGGTCAATATCCTGGCTGGATCATTAAATCGCAAAGGGGTTAAAAAGGGGGACCGTGTTGCCGTGCTCGCGAAGAATTACCCTCAATATTTAACCCTCATGGGCGGCATTGCTGCTTCGGGGGCCATCATGGTTCCCATCAATTTTCGTCTAACCGCTGATGAGATTGCCCACAATCTTACCAATACAGAACCGGTCATGATATGCGTTGACCCTGATTTTGAAAAGATCATTTCAGACCTACGGCCTGTCTGTCCATCTCTGAAAGAGTATGTGACGTTTGGACCGGGGGGAGGGGCGTTCGAACCTTTTGATTCGCTTTTAAAGGGCCAACCGGTTAAAGCTGTTGACCTAAGCGGGGATGACCCTTACATCATCATGCATACAGCCGCCGTCCAGGGAAAACCCCGGGGGGCGATCATCAGTCATCATAACCTGATCGCCTGTTCCATTCAGGGCATCGGACTCTTCGGCCTTTCTCCTGAGGACTCCTACCTCAATATTCTTCCCCTGTTTCACATTGCAGGGATGATGGCATCCCTGACGATTATGCATGTGGGGGGGAGAAATCTGATCATGTCAAAATATGATCCGACAGTTGCCTTAAAGACGATCCACGAAGAGAAAGTGACCGTCATCGGAGATTTCCCGCCCATACTGCTCCAGTTACTCGACGAGGCGGCAAAAGGAGAGTACAGCCTCTCCTCCATCAAACATGTGCTGGGCATCGAATTGCCCGAGACAGTCAAGAGGTTTGAAAGCCAGGGTCATGGCCAGTTCTGGCTGATCTATGGGCAGACGGAAACGATGGGCTTGACCTGCGTCTGCGCAAATAGGGAAAAGCCCGGTTGTGCAGGAAGGGCGAGTCCATTGATTAATATTAAAATCGTGGATGAATTTGACCATGAAGTCGAAGCGGGGAAGGTGGGGGAAATCTTACTTCAGAGCCCCATGATCTTTCACGGCTACTGGGGAGAAGAAGAGCTGACCCAACATACGTTTCGCGATGGCTGGCACCATACCGGCGATTCAGGTAGACTGGACGAAGATGGCTTTCTCTGGTTTGCAGGCAGAAAGGCGGAAAAAGAGCTGATCAAACCCGGCGGTGAAAATGTCTATCCTGTCGAGGTGGAGAAAGTGATCCTTGAACATCCAAGCGTCAGTGAAGTTTCAGTCATCGGAGTGCCCGACCCTAAATTCGGCGAGGGGATTAAGGCCATCTGTGTCTTAAAAACGAATGTAAAACTGGAGGAAAAGGAGTTGATCGATTTCGTCGGGGGAAGAATCGCACGGTTTAAGAAACCCGGGTATGTTCAATTTGTTGACTCGCTTCCCAAGAAGGCAGATGGTTCGATTGACCGGCCAAAGGTGAAAGAGTTATATGGGAAGTGATCTTTGAACCACATGGATGGTATAGTATAGATAGCCGTGAGTTATGTGAAATCGCGCCCCGAACGGATTACAATACAAGGTAAGAGAAAGCCAAGATG
>JAGXSW010000121.1 GCA_018333715.1 Syntrophaceae bacterium
TAAGTTCGTGCGCATAAATAACTTGGATTAATTCATTCATAAATGGAACATATATGAAAGCTAATAATACCGAAATATATGAATAAAAAAGCTTGAATATGGCAAGTCTCCATGATACAATTATGAATAGTAGGAATTTCTCGATCATAATTGTATCATGGGGGATGCAATGAAGACAGAAACCAGGGAACAAAAACTGATCGAAATTTTCCAGACCGAGAAGGTGCTCGGTCTTGGAATAGTAAAAGAAATCATCGGTACCACATCGAGAATGACCGGTTTTCGGCAGATCAAAGCACTTGGATATTACAGCAGCTACTCGCATTCTGGGAAATATTATACCCTTGGTTCAATCCCTGAGTTCGACAGAAACGGTCTTTGGAGGTACGGAGGTGTCCATTTTTCAAAACACGGGAACCTCATGGAGACGATTCCTGTTCTGGTAAAGAGATCGGAAGCAGGCTATTTTGCCTCAGAACTTGAAGAATCACTGCACGTATTTGTTCATAACGCCGTGGGAAAACTTTTTAGGCTGGGCCGATTGCTGCGAGAACAGATTGGTGATCAGTACCTTTATCTGGCTCCAGGGCTGGCGGAGAGCCAGTTTCTTGCAAGAAAGAAAATTCTGACTCAGGGGGCTCCGGAATCGGTTGCCATAACGGATTCGGACGGACAAGAGATCACCGAGCATTTAAAGACTTTCCTTTCCGTGCTCAATGAAAAGCAGAGGCGTCTTTATCTTGGTCTTGAGTCGATAAGGCTTGGCCATGGCGGCGATGTTCGTATGGCATCAGTTGCAAGGGTCAATGTCAAGACCATATCGCGTGGACGCCGAGAACTTTTGTCAAAGGAAATCGATTTTGATCGTATCCGTCGGAAAGGCGCCGGGAGGCCAGTGTTAAAAAAAACGAAATCGTAGAAGTACTCGAAGAGCTCATAGCAGATGACATCGCCGGTTGTCCGGTAAGTTCGATCCGGTGGTCGAGGCGAAGCACTTACATGTTAAGTGAGGAGCTGAAAGAATATCGTATTTTTGCATGTCCGAGTAGCGTGGGAAAGATACTGAAAGATAACAAATTCTCTTTGAAAGCCAATCGAAAGTGTATCGCCGAAACCTATCATCCGGATCGAAACAGGCAGTTTGAGATCGTTACCGAGACAAAAAAGCGATTTGAAGATGCGGGTCAGCCGATTATCAGCGTTGACAGTAAGAAAAAGGAGTTGATCGGCAATTTTAAGAACCCGGGCAAGGCTTGGCGAAAGGAGGGTGACAAGGTCTATGATCATGATTTCCGTTCTCACGCAATCGGAATTGCAGCACCCTATGGAATCTTTGAGCCTGCCTACAACCTTGGTACCGTTTTTGTTGGGAGGTCTTATGATACTGCAGAATTTGCGGTGGACTGCATTGAACAATGGCTAAATGACTTTGCACAAAAAAGATATAACAATCTTCAAGAATTGCTCATTCTGTGCGACGGCGGAGGAAGCAACGGAGCCAGGACAAGATTGTGGAAATATGAACTTTATCAGAAGCTCTGCAAAAAGTACGGAATTTCCGTTCGAGTTTGCCATTACCCAACAGGAGCTTCGAAATGGAATCCCGTCGAGCACCGCCTCTTCGGTCCAATCACAGACAACTGGCAAGGCCGCCCTCTGAGGTCTTTTGAGATTGCCATAGAGTGCATCCGATCCACCTCAAACAAAAAGGGCTTGAAAGTGGATGCCGTTCTCAATGATAAAGAATATCAAAAGGGTATCAAGGTCTCCGATCATCAAATGAAACAGATTAACCTTGTCCGGCATGATGAATTGCCACTATGGAACTATTCGCTGGTCCCAAAAGTTTCAAACCAAAATGCCAATTAATTTTTGCGCACCAGCTAAGGCTCAAGGAGCACTTCGTTTGAGGAACGTTTCACTTGAGGCTTTTCTACACCAATTGATTTAAAAATTCCATCCCTGATATAGTTCCCGAAAAAAGCTCATTGCCTTTTCTGCTTTTTAAATCCTTTTGAAGATTTGTAGGGCACATGCGGTTCTTCCACCAGGAACCCTATTCGTCTCTTTGGCGGTTGAGGCTCTGGCGGTGAACTCAGCAATCGTCTGATTTGGCCCAATATCTCGTTAATTGCAGTCTCATGAACATCAAGTCTTGCAGTCAATTCTTCTTCCAACGCTGCGAGTTTGCGTGCAAGACCCCGTTGCTCGACAAGCATCTGCCGCATACGAATGAACGCACGCACCACAAACACACTCATCTGAATAGCCTTTGGAGATCTCAAAATATTGGCAGCCATAACAGTGCCGTGTTCTGTAAATGCATACGGAAGAGTACGCCGGCCACCGCGCCTAGACTTTGACATCGCAATTTGCGATGTCAAACAGGCCGCTTCATCACCTGTAAGTTGGAACATAAAATCTTCCGGAAACCGATTACGGTTACGTTTGACTGCTTCGTTGAAGCGAAAAGTAGGAACCCCATACAGGGCGGCCAGATCCCGATCCAAAATAACTCTCTTACCGCGGACTGTTACAATCAGGGTCGTTATATCATCAGTGGTGTATGCTAGCATTTCCCTCTTCATCTCCAGCCTTCTCTTATCTGAGGTTTTTAAGGTGATCACAAATTGTGATCACTTGATCCTTTTCAAGCTGTGTAAGTTTAAACATAAAGTCTTGCGGGAAACGCTTTAGATTTCGTCTCACCGCTTGGTTAAGGACACGGGTTGGCACGCCATATAGCATTGCAAGGTCAGCGTCCAACATGACTCTCTGCCCACGGATTAAGAGAATCCTCTGTTCAATCTGACCAATTGGGATGATGGCTTTCTGACCTTTCATCTCTTAACCTCATTTCTGCTTACGCGATAAGGTCACCATTTGTGACATTAAGCAGGAAAATAAGTTGTTTTGAAATAACGACTTGCGAGTAATCCGGGGCACGTTGTTGAATTCATTCACTTATTTTTCCCCTTCAGGAATCTCATCCCCCACCCCTTTTTAATCGTGAGGCGTGAAACGTATGGCGCCTGCCTACGCCAACCTCTTACGCCAAGGCTACGGAGGTCAAGAGGCTCCGGCAGGCAGGCATGGAGCATAGCGTCATTATCGAATAGCAAAAGCCAATGAGGAATTGCGGCCACTATATCAGAAAAACAAAGTGATGACAATAATTTCAACCGTGAGGTTTTTGGAGTTTGGAATCCCCTTGATCTCCGCTCTTCTCTTCCAGACAAAAACATGCCAGAAGTATCGCCTCATGGAGCTTCTCCTGAAGAAGCCTCCGGGGAGGGATCTCCGTTAAATAAGCCGCTACTCGGATGTCTCCCTTATCGAGTTGGAGTAATTTGATCTGTTCTTCGGATTTATCAGCGCAAAGAATTAAGCCAATTGGAGATTCCTCATCGGGTTGTTTTTCATATTTTTCCAGCCAACGAAGGTAAAGCTCCATCTGACCTTTGTCTGCTGCCTGGAATTTCCCCAGTTTTAAATCAATGGCCACCAGGCGCCGTAGCTTTCGATGGCGTAAGGGGCTGAAAACAAAAACCCATTACCATCTTATGGTCTCCATTTACACCCCCAATAGGGTGTATTTATACCTTACACCTTATATGGGTGTGTTTTTTGTCATGCCCTAATTGCTCCTGTCTTTCCATCTTTATTTTTTTAAGAGCGGTAGGAGGCGTTGATTTTGACATAATCCAAAGAGAGATCGGTGGTGAGAAGGGAGGAAAAGGACTTTCCTTTATGGAGATCGACAATCACTTTGAAGGACTTTTTTTTGATGACCTCTGCGGCTTTCTCTTCTAATCGAGCTCCTACCCCCATCCCGTTTTTCACGATCGGAGCCTGATCAAAGAAAACGTCTATTCGATTCGGATTGATTGAAATGCCGCAGTGGCCCAGGGCGCAGAGAATCCTTCCCCAGTTGGCATCTTCTCCAAAAAAAGCGGTCTTGACCAATGGCGAGTGGGCAATGGCGTAGGCTGCCTTCTTCGCATCTTCTCTATTGCGCGCCCCCTGCACAACAATTTCGATGAGCTTTGTTGCTCCCTCTCCATCTTTCACAAGGCTCTCTGCTAAATTCTGACAAACCTCAAAAAGCATGGACCGGAATGTTTCAGCATCGCGATCCATGCGATTCAAAACGGGATGGCCTGCTTTCCCATTGGCCAAAAGTAATACCGTATCGTTTGTGCTCGTCTCCCCATCTATCGTAATCCGGTTATAGGAAACCTCAGCGGCCTCTTTCAGCATTTTTTGAAGAAGAGGACCTTTAATATGGGCATCCGTAACAAGGAAGGAGAGCATCGTCGCCAGATCGGGTCGAATCATCCCTGCGCCCTTGACCATCCCGCAGAGTTTTACCTTCTTCCCTTTGATTCTACAGGTTGCCCATTCCATTTTGGGATGGGTATCCGTAGTCATAATGGCCTCAACCACATTCATCCATCCCCCTGGTAAAAGTGATTTGATTAATTTGGGCAAGCCCTGTTCGATCTTCTCTGTGGGTAAAGGGACACCGATGACGCCTGTTGAAGAGAGAAGGATCAATTTTTCGTCAATCCCCATCTGCTTTGCCAAAAGCAAAGAGGTATTCCTTGCATCCCTTAACCCCTGACTTCCTGTGCAGGCATTCGCATTTCCGCTGTTGATCAATACGGCCTGGCAGAGACCTCTCTTTATCCGCCTCATATCGATCTGGACAGGGGCTGCTTTCACCGCATTGGTCGTAAAGAGTCCGGCGACCCGGGCGGGAACCTCGGAATAAATCAACCCGAGATCGTTTGCCCCATTCTTCTTAATCCCTGCTGGAATCCCCGAAAAGAGAAAACCAGGCACACTGAAGTCGCACATTCCCATTTTAGCCCCTCATCGTAAAATAAATTAATTTCCTGCGTCAGAATCTAAAATTCCAAATCCCAAGCGCCAATATCCAAACAAATTCCAATATTCAATTTCCAATTTCCAAAACTTTTGATAATTGGAATTTGGTGATTGGATATTATTTGATGGTCTCGTAAAAAGTCGTCTCACCGGTAAAAACCGGTGTCCAGTGGACTAATAATTACTTGAAAAGACTGGATTCCCCGATCAAGTCGGGGAATGACGATCATTAGGATTTTTCGACTTTTTACGAGACCATCATTATTTGGGATTTGGGATTTGGAATTTTCTTGTTTACGCTCTTGCTTCCTCTTTTTCCAGACAACATCGCTTATACTTCCTGCCGCTTCCACAGGGGCAGGGATCATTGCGGCCCACCTTCTTTGCATCCCGGCGCACCGTCACCCCTTTCCCATCCTCGGTCTCACCGCCCCTCTGGGCAGCGGCCTCCGTTCCACGGCTCATGACGAAGGTCTGTTTCTTCTCCACCTTCATCTCCCGCACTTCCTGCTCCCTTGCGATCTGGATGGCAAAGAGCTTCTCAACCGTATCCCTCTTGATCCTCTCTAACATCTCAAGGAACATCTGATAGGCTTCCCTCTGATACTCAATGCGGGGATCTTTCTGAGCATACCCTCTTAACCCGATCCCCTCCTTTAACTGATCGACCCCGAGGAGATGATCTTTCCAGTGGTGATCAATGGATCGGAGCATGATCTCTTTTTCAATATCGAATGGCAACCTGACAAACCCCTCCTCCTTCTTCTTCTGATAAACCTCTTTTGCCTTCTCAATAATCATTTCGGTTAGGCGTTCCCGACTCAAGCCGTCTTCTTCCTGCGGGGAAGCAACCCATCGAAAAGAGAACTGCTGATAGATGGCGTCCTGGAGCCCCTTCATATCCCAATCCTCCGGGTGAGCTTTCTCGTCGATATAGAGGCTCACAATGCCTTCGGCCTGCTCTTCAATCATTTCCATTAGAGACTCTTTGAGGTCGCCGCCCGTCAGGACTTCCCGCCTCTGGGAATAGATCACCTCTCTCTGTTTATTCATCACCGTATCGTATTCCAGCAGATGTTTCCGGATTTCAAAGTTATGGGCTTCGACCTTCTTTTGCGCATTCTCGATCGCCCTGGTGACAAGGTTATGCTCAATGGGCTGGTCCTCCTCGATGCCCAGCCGGTCCATGATCTTAGAAATTCTCTCCGAACCGAAGATCCTCATCAGATCATCCTGCAAAGAGAGAAAGAACCTGGAGGAGCCCGGATCGCCCTGTCTTCCCGATCTCCCCCTCAACTGGTTATCGATCCGCCTCGCCTCATGCCGCTCGGTTCCGAGGACATGGAGGCCCCCTGACTGGACCACTTTCTCCTTCTCCTTCCGGACGATGTTCAGGGCTTTCCGGTAAGCCTCTTCATAGGCCTTCTGCATTGCTTCAGGATCGTCTTTTTCTTCCACCATGGTTCTGGCCAGAAATTTGGGATTTCCTCCGAGGAGGATATCGGTTCCCCTTCCCGCCATATTCGTCGAGAGGGTGACCATCCCCACCCTTCCCGCCTGGGCAATGATCTCAGCCTCCCTCTCATGATGCTTTGCATTGAGGACATTATGCGGAAGCCCCCGTTTCTTCAGCAAAAGACTCAACCTCTCCGACTTCTCGATGGAGATTGTTCCCACCAGAACAGGACGGCCCAGTTTATGGAGTTCCTCTATCTCTCTGACGACGGCGCGGAATTTCTCCTCTTCGGTTTTGTAAATGACATCGGAATGATTGGTTCGGATCAGAGGCATATTGGTGGGGATGACCACGACATCCAGATTGTAAGTCTTCCTGAACTCAGCCGCTTCGGTGTCCGCTGTGCCGGTCATGCCGGCCAGTTTCTTATACATCCGGAAATAGTTCTGGAAGGTGACGGTGGCCAGAGTTTGATTCTCATTCTCGATCCTCACATTTTCCTTTGCCTCGACCGCCTGATGGAGGCCGTCGCTCCATCTCCTCCCGGGCATCAACCTGCCGGTAAATTCATCGACGATCACCACCTGGCCGTCCTTCAGCACATAGTCCACGTCCCTTTTAAAAAGGGCATGGGCTTTTAAGGCCTGGTTGACATGATGGAGGATTTCGATATTCCTCGGATCATAGAGATTCTCCACACGGAGCAGTCTCTCCACCTGAGCCACTCCTTCTTCCATCAGAAAAGCGGCGTGGGTCTTCTCCTCAATCTGGTAATCCTTCCCCTGTTTCAAACTTGGGATGATCCGGTTGATCTTGTAGTATTTGTCGGTCGACTCCTCGGTAGGGCCGGAGATGATGAGGGGCGTTCTCGCTTCATCGACCAGAATGCTGTCCACCTCGTCCACGATGGCATAATTCAGATCCC
>JAGXSW010000122.1 GCA_018333715.1 Syntrophaceae bacterium
AGCCAGTCGTGTCAAAAGGCGGTGTCATTCTTATCCCTTCGCCCTGCGAGGAGGGCTGCGGACATCCGGGATATTGTGACATTATGAAAAGGGCTGAGGATGTGGATGACATCATCGCCATCTCACGCGAGGAAGGCTTTGCTCCGGGAGAACAGAAAGCATTGATCCTTGCCAGGATTCTGAAACAGGCAAGGATCGTGATGACGGATTGTCTCCTTCAGGAAGCAACGCTGAAGGAACTTTACCTTGAATCGGTTCCCACCTTGCAGGAAGCTTTCGATCAAGAACTGAAGAAGAATCCAAAGGCAAGGGTTGTTTTGATCCCGGATGGGCTGTTAACATTGCCTATAATCAAAAAATAGATCCCCCCTCACCTTTGTCCTCTCCCCCGTGGGGAGAGGGAGGGGTGAGGGGGCATTGGGAGGCCAAAATGAGTTTTCAACCCAGAGGCATCATTCCGGCAATGGTCACACCGATCACCGGAGAGGGAAAGATCAATGAGGAGGCCCTCCGAAAACTGACCAACTACTTGATTGCAGGAGGGGTCCATGGTCTCTTTCCCGTTGGGAGTCAGGGAGAGTTTTATGCCCTTACTTTTGAGGAGAAGAAAAGGATCATTGAGGTAGTGGTTGATGAGACCGGGGGACGGGTGCCGGTTTATGCAGGCACAGGCGCAATCACTACCCGGGAAGCTATTACCCTGACGCAGATGGCCGAGGCCGCCGGAGTCAATGCGGTCTCTATCCTCACCCCCTATTTCATCAAACCCAATGAAGCGGAGCTGATGGAATTTTATACCTCGATTGCAAAGGCGACCCGGCTTCCAGTCCTCCTCTATAATAACCCTGGCCGCACGGGAGTGAACATCTCAGCCGATTTCGTTGTCCGGGCCTCTCAGGTGGAAAACATCGTCGGGATCAAAGATTCTTCAGGAGATCTCTCGCTGACGGCAGAGTATATCCGAAGAACGGATGAGACATTTTCAGTCCTTGCCGGCCGGGATACTCTCATCTATGGAACACTCTGCTATGGAGGGAAAGGAGCTATTGCTGCCACAGCCAATGTGGCGCCCAAGTTGATCGTAGAAATTTATGATGCTTTTAAAGCAGGGGATATGAAACGCTCCCTCGAAGCCCAGTTCCGTCTCGCTCCCCTAAGACTGGCCTTTGATTTAGGGACTTTTCCCGTTGTGATTAAGGAGGCATTAAACCTTATCGGGATTGATGCAGGAGTGGGAATACCCCCGGTCGGAGGAATCTCCTCCAGGGCGAAGGAAGAGTTGAGGGAGATTCTGAAGAATATGGAACTACTAAAGTAAAGGCTGAGGCTAAGGTTGAGGTTTAAATAGAGTCTGTTTATAAACTATCGGTTTCCAAAAAGGTCGTCATTCCGGCGAAAGCCGGAATCCAGGGTTCCCGGTGAAAACCGGGGCCCAGTCTTTGAGATGGTTCCCGACTTTCGTCGGGACGACGTCTGGATGCCCCCGTATCCAGTACGGGGCAGGCTCCTCAGGTCCGGCATGACGGAAAAAGACATTTATAAACAGACACTAAATAGTAAACTTCAAAATCTAAACCTTGACCTATGATTTTTCTGTGGAGGTGCATATGGTCTGGTCTGGTTTAAGAAAAAAGGTTTTAGCAGGTGAATGCGTTTATGGAACAATGATCCGGCAGGCGCGGGATCCGGGAGCGCCGGTCATCTTTGCCGCCGCAGGATTTGACTTCGTCTTAATTGACATGGAACACGGGAACTACTCCATGGAGACGGTGGCTGATCTCATTCGCGGGGCGAAATCTTGCGGAATTGCTCCCGTCATCCGGATTCCCCATCTGGAGTCTTACTTCATCGCCAGAATTCTGGATGCAGGAGCAGAGGGAATCATGGTCCCCATGACCTCGACAAGACAGCAGGCAGAGGCAATTGTCCAATATGGCAAATATACTCCCATCGGACAGAGAGGATTTGGCGCCCAGACCGGTCAAACAGACTACAAACCTCTGAAGGCGGTGGAGTTTATGAAGGAGGCAAATGAACATACTTTGATCATTGCCCAGATTGAAACCCACCAAGCGATTGAGAACGTCGATGCGATCCTCGGCACAGAGGGGATCGATGTCGGTTTGATCGGTCCGAATGATCTCTCCATCTCCCTCGGCATCCCGGATCAGATGAGTTCGGAGATTTTGGCCCATGCCATTGATAAGGTGGTTGAGGCGGCCAAGAAAAGAGGGAAAGCCTCGGGCATTCACATCGGAAATACCGATGCAATCAGGAAGTGGAAAGCAAAAGGGATGACCGTCCTGGCCTGTTCCACAGATATTGGCTTTATGTATAATGCCTCAAAGACAACCCTTGAGGAAATGAAGAAACCTTGAATATTAATACGAACGCATTATTTCTTTTGCAGGGCAACCCTTCAGGGTTGCTTTATGCAAGGCTAATATATCGTTTCGGTTAAATATTAACATATAAGGTTTTTAAAAAGCTCCTCCGTCCTATTATGTCTGTCATTCCGGCGAAAGCCGGAATCCAGTGAATTCAAGGTGTTCTGGACTCCGGTTTTCACCGGAGTGACGATTATTGGACCTCTTTAACGAGTGTATATCGTAACTATTTAAATGAAACGTTATACTAAAGCCTTGCGCTACATGTAAAACGATTTAATGCGTTTGTATTACCACGTCTATCGTCCATAGTCTATCGTTCATCGTTTAGGCCGGTTGACCGGATAGACCGGCTCCTTCCCTTCCAGCGCTCTTAAAATATCCACCGCCACCAGACTCATCCTCCTCAACGCCTCCTCGGTGTGAGCTGCCATGTGAGGGGTCCCGATAAAATTATCCAGTTGAAACAGGGGATGCTCCTTTGCGGCCGGTTCCACCTCAAAGACATCGGCTCCTGCTCCAGCGATCCTTCCTTCTTTTAGAACTTTATAAAGGGCCCTCTCATCCCAGATCGGTCCTCTGGCGAGGTTGATGATATAGGCCGTAGGTTTCATCATTCCGAATTCTCTCTCCCCGATCAAGCCTTTGGTAACAGGCGACATGGGAAGATTGATGGAGATAAAATCCGATCCGGACATCACCTCCTCCAGATTGGTCTTGACGGCCTCAATCTCCTTCTCCACCTCCTCATATCGCAGCGCATCATAATAAAAAACCTTCATATTAAAACCTTTATGTCCGATGCGGCCCACGGCCTTACCGATCCGGCCGAAGCCCAGGATGCCGAGCGTTTTTCCGTGAAGTTCATTGCCGATATACTGATAGCGGGCCTCCCACCGGCCTTGACGCAATGCCATCTCCCCTTTTTTTAGCATCTTCGAAAGCATCAGGGCCAACCCGAAAAAATGCTCAGCCACCGAGATGTCATTGGCATCCGGCGTATTGACCACCCATATCCCCATCTCTGTTGCGGCTTCCAGATCGACGTTCTCGACCCCGACCCCGTGCCTGCCCACCACCCTGAGTTTGGGAGCGGCCTCCATCATTTTCCGGGTCACCTTTCCATTGGCCCGGATGATGATCCCATCGATCTCCTTCGCCTCCTGGATGAGGGAATCCTCTTCCAGCGAACGGGCAAAAAGAATTTCTGCCTTCTCTTTCAGAACCGCTTTCCCTTCCTCGCGCATTTCCTCATAGAGCAACACTTTATACTTTTTCACCTTGATCCCCCCTCCTTATTTTTGAAGGTATTTGATAGATTGAAAAACTTCAGGATTGATCTTATTAAGTGGTCTCTCCCCCCTGCCATCATGACTTCCGCCTTTCGGATCATCCCGAAAGGTAGACCAATTTCTACCTTTGAACTCTTCAGAACCTTTCTTCCTTTCTCATGCATCGCCAGGGCGCGAGAATCTTTTTAATCATCATAACTTCATCATCCACATCACTAACACAAATCCGCAAAATAAATCAAAGTGATTATTGATGGTCTCGTAAAAAGTCGTCTCACCGGTCCTGCGGCAGGAACCGGTGTCCGGTGGACTAATAATTACTTGAAAAGACTGGATTCCCCGATCAAGTCGGGGAATGACGATTATTAGGATTTTTCGACTTTTTACGAGACCATCATTGTTAGCTCCAAAATTTTTGAAAAAAGACTTGACTTAGAGATTGGATGTTGTTAATATTTTGCGAAACATTGTTTCGTAATACGAAACGACTTATGGCAACCCCGAACGAATCAAAACCAAACAACCTTGTACAAACCATTGAAAGAATCTCGGTGATCCTTGACATACTGGGCCAGAATCCTCAGGGCATCAGTATCCGAGACCTCTCTGTTAAAGTGAACCTTCCGAAGGGAACCACGCATCGCCTCCTCTCTTCGCTATCCTACCTTGGCTATGTGCGTCAGGATTCGAAGACAAGAGACTATCTCCTGGGATTCAAATTAGTCGAACTTGGAAATATTCTTTTGGGCCAGCTCGATCTCCGCAAGGAGGCCGAACCCTTTTTAAGGGAACTGGCTGAAAGAACAAAAGAGACCGTCCATATGGTGATTCTCGATCGAAATGAAGTGGTCTACATAGATAAGGTCGAAGTGGCTCATAACCCGAGCGGACTGAGGATGGCCTCACGGATCGGCCTCCGGAACCCTGCTCACAGCAGCGCCGTAGGGAAGG
>JAGXSW010000123.1 GCA_018333715.1 Syntrophaceae bacterium
CCATAATCATTGACACGGGCATAAGTGCTGAGAGAGGTGATCAGACCGATGTTAGGACCCTCCGGGGTTTCAATGGGACAGATCCGTCCGTAATGGGTGGGATGGACGTCCCTCACCTCAAAACCCGCTCTTTCACGTGTGAGCCCTCCCGGGCCCAGAGCGGAAAGCCTCCGTTTATGGGTAATTTCGGAGAGCGGATTGGTCTGATCCATAAACTGAGAGAGCTGACTGGAACCAAAAAACTCTTTGATCACTGCGGAAAGGGGTTTGGAGTTGATCAGGTCATGGGGCATCAAGGTCTCGATGTCCTGAAGGCTCATCCGTTCTTTGATCGCCCTCTCAATCCTCACCAGTCCGATATGATATTGATTCTCGAGCAACTCTCCGACCGTTCTCACACGGCGGTTTCCCAGATGGTCGATATCGTCCACCGAACCCTGACCGTCTTTCAATCGGATCAGGTACTTCACCACCTCCAGCACATCCCGTCTCCTCAACGTCGCCTTCTCGTCCTCTAAAATCTTCCGGATCCGTCCCCGGACATCTTCGGTCAGGGTTCCTTCCTTCAGGGATGGCATCATTCCGATAGGATAGAGAATCTTCCCGGCTCGCTGGATCTCATCAGTCATCTCCGGAGTGGCGATCGCTTCGTCAAAATCGAGCCAACCGCCCAGAATCCGGTCGATCAGTTCCCTGCCTCCGGCGTAAGTCGCTCCGGCATCCAGCGCTTCCTTCTTCCATTTTTCGGTGATGACCAATATCCTGGGAGGATTTCCCTTTAAACTGAGTTTGTGGTTCAGTTTCATCCTCCCCACTTTGGAAAGATCGTATCGTTCCGGATTGAAGAAGAGATTATGAAAGAGATTGATCGCTGTCTCAAGGGTGGGCGGATCGCCGGGCCGAAGCCTTTTATAAATATCGATGAGGGCCCTTTCGGCTTCCTTCTCCCTGATCGATCTCCCCGGTTCGTCTCTCGACAACTTCTCCTTCTCCTCCCGGCTCAGCTCGATCTTATCGATGACCATCGTATCCCGTAACGAAGAGCTTACATTGATGTTGTCGATGAAGAGGATTTCAAACCCATCGACCTTCCTCTCCTTCACCTGGTCGAGAAACTTCTCGGTCACCTCCTCATTATACTCGGCGATCACTTCACCTGTCTCCGGATCGACCACATCCCTCGCAAGATATCTTTCCAGCAGATCCTGTGGTTCCACCGGAATGGCGGTGATCTTTGTCATCTCCAGTCGTTTATAGGATTCTTCGGTGATCCGCCGATGCTTCTTCAGGATCACTTTGTGGGTCTCGGGGTCGAGAATATCGATCGTCGCCTTCTGCCCGACAAGGACATCTTTTGAAACCTCTTTGGCAAACTTTCCCTTCCGGATGAGAATCTTCTCCTTTCGGTAGAAATAGTCCAGCAGCTCCTGGCCGGTATATTTCAGAGACCGGAGAAAGACGGTGACTGGAATCTTCCGTCGCCGGTCGATCCGGACATAGAGGATATCCTTCTGGTCAAATTCAAAATCGATCCAGGACCCTCGGTAGGGGATGATGCGGGCATAGTAAAGAACCTTTCCTCCCGAATGGGGTTTGGCCTGATCCTGATCGAAGAAGACTCCGGGAGAGCGGTGAAGCTGGCTCACAATGACCCGTTCCGTCCCGTTGATGATAAAGGTCCCGTTTTCTGTCATTAGGGGAATTTCACCGAAATAGACCTCCTGCTCCTTCACCGCTTTGATGCTTTTGGCCTTCGTCTCCTCATTCACATCCCAGACGACCAGGCGAACAGTCACCTTGATGGGAGCGGCATAGGTCATCCCCCTCAGGAGACACTCCTCCATATCATATTTAGGCTCTGTGAAGCGGTAACTTACAAATTCGAGGGAGGCGGTTTCATAGAAATCTTTGATTGGAAAAACCGTTTTAAAGACTCCTTGAAGCCCCACGGGCTCCCGGTTTTCGGGATCCACATCGGCTTGCAGGAATTTTTCGTAAGATCTCTTCTGAACATCGATCAGATTAGAGATTTCCAGGACCTCTTTGATCTTTGAAAAATTCTTGCGATATCGGCGATAGACGGGAACGATGCTGGCCATATGGACTCCCTCCTCAAATAAAAAGTCCCCTCCCTATCGGACTTCTTAACATGTACGGCTCTGTCCTTCAGGGAAGAGACAACGATGTCCCTCAATAAACTTTTTCGTAAACCCTTTGCCTCAGTCATATAGTCGCCAGTCGAATAGTCAATTAGTCAAATGACTATAAAACTATGAGACTATATGACACTTTGACTTATTTTACTTCGACCGTTCCGCCGCCCTCTTCTAACTTCTTCTTCACCGTCGCAGCTTCCTCTTTGGTGACGCCCTCTTTGACGGGTTTCGGAATGCCTTCGACCAAATCTTTGGCTTCTTTCAGCCCCAATCCGGTCAGCTCTCTCACGACCTTGATGACCTGAATCTTCTTGTCGCCAAACCCGGTCAGGATCACATCAAATTCCGTCTTTTCTTCTTTGGGAGCTGCTTCCGCTCCCGCACCGGCAGCCGGAAACGCTGCCATAGCCATCGGAGCCGCCGCTTTAACTCCTAACTTCTCCTCAAGGACCTTCACCAGATCCCGGGCTTCCAGCAAGGTGAGAGCGCTGATCTCTTCTGCAATTTTTTGAATATCCGTCATTGAAAAATCCTCCTATCCATTTAATTAGAGAGTGGAACGTACCTCTTCTACCTTCCACTTTCTACCCTCTACCTTCCATTTTCGACTTTCCACTTTCCACGTTCTACTCTCTACTCTCCAACTGGTCCAATTGATCAGCCCGCGCCTGAATCACACCGACGACCTGCTGAAAACCGCTCAGGATGACTCCTGCCAATTCCTGCGCCGGGGCCTGTATTCCCGCCAGTATCTGAGCCATTAAAATCTCCAGGGAGGGCATTGTGGCTAAACCCTTAATCTCATCGGGCGAGATCACCCTCCCCTGAATCAGACCGATCTTGATCTCAAGTTTAGGCTGTGTTTTAACGAACTCCGACAAAATCTTTGCCAGAGAAACCGGGTCGCCATGGGAAATGGCGATCGCGGTTGGCCCCTTGAAATAATCATCCAGTTTCTCCAGATCCGTCCCTTTGGCCGCCAGCCTCATCACTGTGTTCTTCACCACATGATAGGAGATTTTCTCCTCTCTAAAACGCCGCCTGAGGGTGTTGATCTGTTCCACAGTGAGACCCCGATAATGGGTCAGGACTGCGGATTGAAACCCTTCCATCTTCCTTGAAAAATCGGTTACAACTTGTCTCTTTTCATTTCGGTTCAATGATCATCCACCTCCTCGATGAGGTCGTGTTTATAAAGAATTTATGATTTTTCCTGAGTTCCTGGTCTCCTTATTAGGAATCTCTTTATTAGGAACCCAGGAAACCATGAATAAAGAATTTGGGTTTTAGAATTTGAATTTTTCCTGCCTTCCTGGCTTCCTTATTAGGCTTTTAAAGCCCCTCTGATCTGTCCGGGATCGATTTTGATCCCCGGCCCCATCGTTGTGGACAGGGCAATGCTTCGCAAATAGACCCCCTTGCTGGTGGGCGGTTTGGCGCGGAGGATCACCTCCAGAAGCGTTTTTATATTTTCCAACAATCGATCCAGGCCAAAGGAGACCTTTCCCACCGGGACATGCACCACCCCTGCCTTCTCCACTTTAAACTCGACCTTCCCTGCCTTAATCTCTTTGACCGCCCTCTCCAGGTCGAAGGTGACGGTGCCCACCTTCGGATTGGGCATCAGTCCGCGAGGCCCCAGAATCTTTCCCAGTTTGCTGACCTGGCCCATGATGTCCGGAGTGGCAATGGCCTTGTCAAATTCCAGCCATCCCTTTGAAATCTTCTCGATGAGTTCCTCCGCTCCCACAATATCGGCGCCGGCATCCGATGCCTCTTTCTCCTTCTGGCCCTTGGCAAAGACCAGCACTCTCACCTTCTTGCCGGTCCCATTAGGGAGGACCACTGTGCCCCGAACCATCTGATCCGCTTTCTTCGGGTCTACCCCGAGACGGATGGCGATGTCCACTCCTTCATCGAACTTGGCATAGGCCGTCTCCAGAAGGAGTTTCACCCCCGGTTCCAGTTCAAACCTTTTATCTCGATCCACCTTGCTTCTTGCCTCTGAATATTTTTTCCCTTGATTTGCCATCTTCCTTCTCTCAAGTAATCTCCAGACCCATGCTCCGGGCCGTTCCCTCGACCGTGCGAATGGCCCCCTCCAGATCCACTGCATTGAGATCTTTCAGTTTGATCTGGGCGATCTCTTTCACCTGGTCTTTAGTCACTTTGCCCACTTTGTTTCGATTCGGCTCGCCTGATCCTTTGACAATCTTGGCCGCTCGCTTCAACAGGACAGAGGCAGGCGGTGTCTTTGTCACAAAAGCAAAGGAACGATCGGAATAGATGGTGATCACCGCGGGGATGATCATTCCTTCCTGCGCCTGGGTGCGGGCGTTAAAAGCCTTGCAAAACTCCATGATGTTCACCCCGTGCTGCCCTAAAGCCGGCCCCACCGGAGGAGAAGGATTGGCCTGCCCCGCTTGAATCTGAAGTTTCACCATCCCCACGACTTTCTTCGCCATCGTCTATTCCTCACTTAACTACAAAAAATCGAAATCTGAATATCGAAATTCAAACCAAATTCAATTTAAATTTTCATCATGGAAACATTCATCTTGCTGTTTTGAATTTTGTACTTCGGTCATTCGGATTTGTTTCGAGTTTCGGATTTCGTGTTTCGAGTTTAATTTTTCTCCACCTGAATAAAATCCAATTCGACCGGCGTGGACCTTCCGAAGATCGAAACCAGAACCTTCAATTTCCTTTTTTCCGGCTTGACCTCCTCGATCGTCCCGATAAAGTTGACGAAGGGACCGTCAATCACCCGGACGCTATCGCCGGCATTGAAAGAGACTTTTGGCTTGGCCTTTGAAACGCCGTCCTTCATCTGAGAGAGGATCTCCTCCACCTCTTTCTCTGAAAGAGGAAGCGGTTTGATGCTGTCCCCGGCAAAACCGGTGATCTTCGGCGTCTCCTTCACGATGTGCCAGGTCTCCTCATTCAACTCCATTTGAACCAACAGATATCCCGGAAAGATCTTCCGCTGTGAGGTCTTCTTCTTCCCCTTCGTCAATTCCACCACGGTCTCTGTTGGGATCAAGATGGAAGAGAAATATTGATTTTTCCCGAGGTTCTTAATGCGTTCCTCTAAGTTCTGTTTCGCTCTGTTCTCAAAACCCGAATAAGTGTGAATGACATACCACTGAAGCGCCATAATCGCTGTTCTCTCCGACCTACCGGACAGGGTTTGATGAAGCCAAATGCGGTTTGGCCTTATGCTTTATTAAGTGCCCGCCTTCTTCAATAACTCCCGGATGAGACTGGACAGGCCTGAATCGACAATGCCCAAGAAGAGGGCGATAATAAAAACAGCGATGAGAACCACAGCCGTCCCGGCAAGAGCATCCTTCCTCGATGGCCAGGTGACCTTTTTTAACTCGGTTTTCACTTCCCTTAAAAACTGTTTGGCCCCTTCAAATTTTTCTCTAAAAGAAAACCCCATCCGTTCAACTCTTTCTGAGGCATGCCGCAAGCATCCCCTTAAAAAAATCTATATTCGGCTCAGAACCATCGGATATCCATCGCCGGTCAAATATATTGATTGGGTGCGTGGCAGGCCAGGAGGGATTCGAACCCCCATCACCCGGATTTGGAGTCCGGTGCTCTAACCGTTAGAGCTACTGGCCTGTATCCGGTGAGTGGATAGTAGAATGTAGAACGTGGATTATAGACCAGAATATTTTTTGTCCTGCCACCTTCTACTCTCCACCTGCCACTTTCTATCCTTACTTTGTCTCTTTGTGAACAGAATGCTTTCGACAGAAGCGACAATACTTCTTTAACTCCAGTTTATCCGGAGTTGTCCGTTTATTCTTGGTGGTGGAGTAATTCCTCCGTTTACACTCCGTACAGGCCAGGTTTAAAATATTTCTCATTCACACAGCTCCAGACGAAAAGTTCGAATCCAAATTTACCCCGTAAGAAAGCCCCTGCATTTATGGTGGGCCTGTTATAGAAAACCTCAATTTTTTATGGAAGGTGGAGTTTAAAACTCCCCCCTTTTCTAACGGGGTTTATTCGAGGACATCGCTGATGACGCCGGCGCCCACCGTCCGGCCCCCCTCGCGAATCGCAAACCGCAACTCCTTCTCCATCGCTATCGGCGTGATCAACTCCACAGACAACGACACATTGTCCCCGGGCATCACCATCTCCACCCCCTCCGGCAACGTCGCCACACCCGTCACATCCGTCGTCCGAAAGTAAAACTGAGGCCGATAACCATTGAAAAACGGAGTATGACGACCCCCCTCCTCCTTGGTCAAGATATAGGTCTCAGCCTTGAATTTCCGATGAGGCGTAATGCTGCCGGGCTTCGATACCACCTGACCACGCTCCACATCCTCTCGCTTGACCCCGCGAAGCAGTACCCCCACATTGTCCCCGGCCTGCCCCTGATCAAGGGTCTTGCGAAACATCTCCACTCCCGTGCAAACCGTCTTCATCGTCGGACGTATCCCCACCACCTCCACCTCTTCTCCCACCTTCACCATCCCACGCTCAACCCTGCCCGTCACCACCGTCCCTCGACCCGAAATCGAAAAAACATCCTCCACCGGCAACAAAAAGGGCTTGTCCACTTCCCGAACAGGCTGCGGAATAAACTCGTCCACCGCATCCATCAGTTTCAATATCCCGCTGCACCACTGACACTCCGACTTCCCACACCCACACTCCAACGCCTTGAGCGCACTGCCCCTGACCACCGGCGCCTGATCCCCAGGAAAATCATACCCAGATAACAACTCCCTCACCTCCAACTCCACCAAATCCAATAACTCCGGATCATCCACCATGTCCACCTTGTTCAAAAAAACCACAATATAAGGCACCCGAACCTGCTTGGCCAACAACACATGCTCCCTCGTCTGAGGCATCGGCCCATCCGCTGCCGAAACCACCAATATCGTCCCGTCCATCTGCGCCGCACCCGTTATCATGTTCTTGATATAGTCCGCATGACCAGGACAATCAATGTGCGCATAGTGACGCTTCCCCGTCTCATACTCCACATGCGCAATCGCTATCGTCAACCCACGCTCCTTCTCCTCAGGTGCCTTGTCTATCTGATCAAACGCCATATACGACGCCAACCCCTTGCCCGCCAATACCTTCGTAATCGCTGAAGTCAACGTCGTCTTCCCATGGTCCACATGCCCAATGGTCCCCACATTGACATGCGGCTTCGTCCTCTCAAATTTCGGCTTCGACATGGCTCAAACCCTCCTTGTTTCCGGGCGCTCTCAGGCAACCCTTTTCAGTTCAGAAAGGATCTCCTCACTCACGGATGGCGGCACCGGGCTATAATGAGAGAATTGCAGAGTAAAGGTGGCTCTTCCTTGTGTGAGGGATCGAAGGTCGGTGACATATCCAAACACATTAGCCAGTGGAACCTCTCCGGCAATCACATTGGTTCCTTTCCGGTATTCGACTCGCGCAGTCTTTCCCCTTCTGGAGTTGAGGTCGCCCACAACCTGACCCACAAACTCCTCCGGCGTGATGATCTCGATGGACATCAGAGGTTCAAGCAGGATGGGATTTGCCCGCCGGGCCCCTTCTTTAAATCCCATGGATCCGGCGATTTTGAAGGCCATTTCAGACGAGTCGACATCATGGTAAGATCCATCGATGAGAGTGATTTTCACATCGACCATTGGAAATCCGGCGAGGACCCCTTTCTCCATGGCCTCTGCCACGCCCTTTTCAATCGCAGGGATATACTCCCTCGGGACTCTGCCCCCCACGATCTTGTTGACGAATTCGAAACCCTTTCCAGGAGGCTGTGGTTCGAGGGTCAACCAGGCATGGCCATACTGACCCCTTCCGCCTGACTGACGGATAAAACGGCCTTCGGACTTGACCGTTTTCGTAATCGTCTCGCGATAGGCGACCTGGGGTCTTCCCACGTTGGCTTCCACGTTGAACTCCCTCAGGAGCCGATC
>JAGXSW010000124.1 GCA_018333715.1 Syntrophaceae bacterium
GATTCAGGAGGATATTTTGACCTGACCCCCCTTGATGTGGCGAGCGACCTCCGCAAACAGACTGTTATGGCCCTTGAAGAGATGGGAGTTCAGGTCGAATACTGCCATCATGAGGCAGCGCCCAGCCAGCACGAGATTGATCTGAAATACAAAGATGCCCTCTCCATGGCCGATAACACAATGATCTACCGTCTGATCGTCAAAGAGGTCGCCCTGAAGAATAATGTCTACGCCAGCTTTATGCCCAAGCCGATCTTCGGCATTAACGGAAGCGGGATGCATACCCATCAATCCCTCTTCAAGGGGAAGAGGAATGCGTTTTTCGATTTGAGGGATAAAAATCATCTTTCGCCAATCGCCAAGCATTATATCGCCGGACTGATGAAACATGCGAAAGAGATTACCCTGGTGACCAATCAATGGGTCAATTCCTATAAACGACTGGTGCCGGGTTATGAAGCGCCGGTCTATATCTCCTGGGCGCAGAAAAACCGTTCTGATCTGATCCGGATACCTGTTTACAAGCCGGGAAAAGAAGTTGCCACACGCGTGGAGTATCGTTCACCGGACCCGGCGTGCAATCCGTATCTTGCCTTTTCGGTCATGCTGGCCGCAGGACTGGAGGGAATCGAGAAGAAGTACCCTTTGAGAGATCCGGTGGAAAGTAACGTTTATGTGATGGGCGAGGAGGAGAGGAGGAAGCGCCGAATCGAATCCCTTCCCGAAGACCTCTGGGAGGCCATCAAAACCACGGAACAGAGCGAACTTGTGAGAAAGGCTCTGGGAGATGATCTCTTCTGTAAATTTATCGAAAACAAGAGAATGGAATGGGAGCGCTTTCGCGCCCGTGTGACCGATTATGAATTAGAACAGTACTTTTCGATTTTATGAGTCCCTTCGCTCGTAAAGACTGTGTCGTAATCAGCCAATCGTCCTTCGATATGCCTGCCCCGAGTGAACCGTTCATCCTTCGACAAGCTCAGGACGAACGGCTAATAATTGATTTTTAACATGCCATAGTCCGTTCTTGATGAGGTTCTCGAACCAAGAACGGACTTACGATACAGTCACCTTATAGAGGTTGAAGAGGTCTAAAGGGAGGAACAAGATGGATCCGATTAAACAATGGTGGGTTGAAGAGAAAGCAAAGAAGACCGTCGAAAAACTGGAGTCTCACGATTTTAAAGCGGTTTTTGTGAGGGATAAGAAGGAGGCCGTCGAAGAAATCTGGAAATATGTCACTCCTAAGACAAAGGTGGGGGCTGGAGGGTCTGTCACCATCAGAGAGTTGGGAATTTTGGAGAGGCTGGAAGCCCAGGGAAACGTCCTCTATAATCACTGGAAAGCCGGGCTTCCGGAAGAAGAGGTTCTTCAGATCCGGAAAGCCCAGATGACCTCTGACCTCTTCCTGAGCAGCGCCAATGCCATCACCCTGAATGGGGAACTGGTCAATATCGATGGGACCGGAAACCGCGTCAATTCCTCTGTCTTTGGACCGGGGAAGGTCATTTTGGTCGCCGGATATAATAAGATTGTGGACGATGTCCAGGAGGCGATCAAAAGGATAAAGAATGTGTCTGCGCCGCTCAATGCGAGGCGGCTCAATATCGATGTTCCCTGCGCAAAGACGGGAAGGTGTGTGGACTGCAACTCTCCCAACCGGATTTGCAGGGTGATCGTCATCCACGAGAGAAGACCATCGCTGACGGATATGCTGATCATTATCGTTGGAGAAGAGTTAGGTTTTTGAATCGAATGCGGAATGCGGCCCCTCACCCTTTCCCTCTCCCCTCGGGGGAGAGGGCGGGGTGAGGGGGATTCCGAATTCCGAATTTGAGTAAGGGGGGTAAATAAATGGGCAAAATCAGGAGAGCTATTATCAGCGTCTCGGACAAGACAGGCGTGGTTTCCTTCGCGAAGAATTTGGCGCAGATGGGAGTGGATATCCTCTCAACAGGAGGGACTGCCAAAATGTTGAGAGAGCAAGGACTCTCTGTGATGGACATATCCGATTATACAGGATTTCCGGAGATGATGGATGGAAGAGTGAAAACCCTTCACCCGAAAGTCCATGGTGGCCTTTTAGGGCAGAGGTCTAAACTTGATCATGTCAAAAAGATGAAGGAGCACGGGATTCTTCCCATTGACCTTGTCGCTGTGAACCTATATCCCTTTGAAGCGACTGTTGCAAAGGAGAATTGCAGTCTTGAGGAGGCCATCGAAAATATCGATATCGGCGGGCCCACCATGCTCCGTTCGGCAGCCAAGAATTATCCGGACGTGACCGTTTTGGTGGATCCGGCGGATTATGATTTAGTCCTCTCCGAGCTGAAAGAGAAGGGGGAGATTTCTTCCGAAACCAATTTTCGATTGGCGAAGAAGGTTTTTCAACATACAGCCCGATATGACGGCGCCATTTCCAATTATCTCGGTCAGATCGAAAAGGGAAAGAAGGCCCATGAATTTCCGGAGACCTTCACGTTCCAGGTGAAGAAGACACAGGAATTACGCTATGGGGAGAACCCCCACCAGAAAGCGGCCTTCTACCGAGAATACTTGTTGACTGAACCCTCCGTTTCAAATGCAGTCCAGCTTCAGGGCAAAGAATTATCCTACAACAATATCCTTGACCTCGATTCCGCCTACGAGACGGTTAAAGAATTCGAGGAACGGGCCGTCGTCATCATCAAGCATAATAACCCCTGCGGGGCGGCCACCTCTTTAACGAGTTTGGGCGATGCTTATCGAAAAGCAAGGGATTGTGATCCGGTTTCTGTGTTTGGCGGGATTGTCGGTTTCAACCGGACGGTCGATCAGGAAACAGCCCGGGAGATGCGGGACATCTTTCTCGAAGCGATCATCGCTCCCGGTTTTGATCCCGAGGCGCTGGAGATTCTAAGGGCTAAAAAGGATCTTCGGATTCTTCAAACACCTCCTCTTGTTTCCTTTGCCAATCAGAAGGGATTCGATTTCAGGAGGGTCGTCGGCGGACTTCTGGTTCAAGACCGGGACCTTGGAAAAGTTCGGATGGATCAATGGAAGGTAGTGACGAAGAGGAAACCGACAGAAGAAGAGAAAAGAGCGATGGCTTTCGGCTGGAAGGTCGCCAAGCATGTCAAGTCGAACGCCATCGTCCTCGTCCGGGAGGACCGGACGATTGGAATAGGGGCAGGTCAGATGAGCCGTGTGGACTCCACCCGGCTGGCAGTGATGAAGGCCAAATCTCCGACCAAAGGAACGGTTTTAGCCTCGGATGCGATGTTTCCATTCAGGGATGGAGTAGATACGGGAGCGGAGGCGGGTGCCATAGCGATCATTCAACCCGGCGGCTCGATTCGGGATGATGAAGTGATTGCGGCTGCCGATGAATATAACATCGCCATGGTCTTCACAGGGATGAGACACTTTCGTCACTAACCTTGTTAGTGACGAAAGAAATTCCAAATTCCAAATCACAAATTCCAAATAATTTCCAATGACCGAAATCCCAAATAGGGAAGCAATAAAAAGTTTTGGTCATTTGGAAATTGGAGTTTAGAATTTATTTGGGGTTTGGATATTGGGATTTGGGATTTTTATCTGGCGTCTTTAATATTCAGTAAAGTTCGTTAACAAAAAAGGATTGTAGAGGAAACGATGAAAGTACTGGTGGTGGGCGGCGGTGGCAGGGAGCACGCCCTGGTATGGAAGATCGGACAGAGCCCGAAAGTATCAAAAGTCTACTGCGCTCCGGGCAATGCAGGCATTTCCCAACAGGCGACCCTTGTTCCCATCAAGGCGAATGACTTGAAGGGCCTTCTCGATTTTGCACTGAAAGAAAAGATTGATCTCACCGTAGTCGGACCCGAAGAACCGCTCACCAGAGGCATTGTCGATCTCTTCGAGTCAAAAGGGCTTTCCATTTTCGGAGCGAGCCAGAAGGCCGCGGAACTCGAAGGGAGCAAAGCCTTTTCCAAGGAGATGATGAAGAAGTGCCACCTTCCCACTGCCTCCTACGGGGCTTTTGAGGACCGGCAGAAGGCCATTGACTATATTCGCAAACAAGGCGCTCCCATTGTGGTGAAGGCTGACGGTCTTGCCGCAGGCAAAGGGGTGGTCCTCTGCAAAACAGTGGAAGAAGCCATTGGGGCTGTCGATCAAATAATGGTGGAGAAGGTGTTCGGGGAGGCAGGCAATCGGGTTGTGATTGAGGAATATCTTGTGGGGGAGGAGGCTTCTTATCTCGCCTTTACGGACGGAAAAGCGATCCTTCCTCTGGCATCCTCACAGGACCATAAGGCGATTTTCGATGGGGATGAAGGGCCAAATACAGGAGGAATGGGAGCTTATTCTCCTGCGCCCGTGGTGACGGACGAAGTCAATGAGAGGATCGTTGAGAAGATTTTAAGGCCGATCATTCAGGGAATGGGCGAAGAGGGAAGACCTTACAAAGGCGTCATCTACGCCGGCCTGATGATTCACAATGGTCATCCCAAGGTATTGGAATTCAATGTCCGCTTCGGAGACCCCGAGACTCAGCCGGTCCTGATGCGGATGAAAGGAGATATCGTCCCCATTCTTGAGGCCTGTATCAGCGGAAATCTCTCCCGATGCAAGATCGAATGGGAGAAAATGGCTTCGGTCTGCGTGGTCATGGCCTCGAAGGGATATCCGGGAGATTACGAGAAGGGAAAAGTGATCGAGGGCTTCAAAGAGACTTCTCAAATGGAGAACATCTTCGTCTTCCATGCCGGCACGGCATTAGTTGAAGGCAAGATGGTCACAAATGGAGGAAGGGTTTTGGGTGTAACGGGTTTGGGAGAGAATATTCCTAATGCAATCGAAAGAACCTATGAGGCAGTCAAAAAGATATCCTGGGAAGGGGTTCATTACCGGACAGATATTGGCCAAAAGGCGCTGTGCCGGGTCTGACCCAACTATAAAACGCAAAGGGCAGAGAGCATAGGGCCAAAAACCTCTGTAGCGCCCTCATTTACTGAGGGCGGAAAATCGTCGTCGGCAATAAATGCCGACGCTACCTGGAGAAAATCGTCGTCGGCAATAAATGCCGACGCTACCTGGAGAAAATCGTCGTCGGCAATAAATGCCGACGCTACCTGGAGAAAATCGTCGTCGGCAATAAATGCCGACGCTACCTGGAGGATAGAAACCATGTACAAGATTGCTGTGATCCCTGGAGATGGAACTGGTCCTGAAGTGGTGATTGAAGGATTAAAAGCCCTGAAGGCGGTTTCTGAGAGATTCAATTTTAAATATCAACTGGAGCATTACGACATGGGTGGAGAGCGTTATCTCAAGACAGGAGAGACCCTTCCAGATTCTTTCCTGGAGGAATTCAAAAAGATGGATGCGATCTATCTTGGAGCGATTGGCCATCCGGAGGTAAGGCCCGGGATCCTGGAGAAAGGGGTTTTACTGAGAACCCGTTTTGAATTGGATCAGTATATCAACCTCAGACCTGTCAAACTCTACCCGGGAGTGGATACGCCTTTAAAAGATAAAAGACCTGAAGATATCGATTTCGTTGTGGTGAGAGAGAATACGGAAGGGGCCTATTTGGGAGCAGGAGGGTTTCACAAAAAGGGCACGCCCGATGAGGTTGCGATTCAGGAGGCAATCCATACCCGGAAAGGCGTGGAACGGTGCATCCGTTATGCGTTTGAATACTGCCGGAAAAGGAACAAAAAGAAAAAGGTCACACTCTGCGGAAAGACGAATGTCCTTACCTATGCCTTCGACCTTTGGGAGAGAACTTTCAAAGAAGTGGCAAAGGAGTTTGAAGATATTGAGACCGATTATGCCCATGTGGATGCCATCTGTATGTGGATGGTGAAAAACCCGGAATGGTTCGATGTGATTGTGACGGATAATATGTTCGGAGACATCATCACCGATCTGGGAGCGATGATTCAGGGCGGATTGGGAATTGCGGCGGGAGGAAATATTAACCCCGAAGGCGTTTCGATGTTCGAGCCGATGGGTGGCTCCGCCCCAAAATATACGGGGAAGGGGGTCGTAAGTCCTCTGGCGGCCATTGGGGCCTGCCAGATGATGCTCGAAAACCTCGGAGAAGAAAAAGCCGCAAAAAAAGTCGAAGAGGCTATCATGAAGGTTGTCAGGAATGATGTGAAGAGCCTGACCGCCGGCAAAATGGGGCATAGCACCTCCGAGGTTGGGGATTTGGTGGTGAAGTATATAATGGAATAATCACCAATATCCAAGCACCAATAATCAAATAATAACCAATGTCTCAATAACCAAAACTTTAAACATCATTTGTTAAATATTAGTTTGGTTATTTGAAAATTGGGATTTATTTGGAGCTTGGAATTTGGTTATTGGGATTTCAATCGTAACGTTTTCACAAGAATCGGACAAGAAATTTCAACTAAAAAGTGAAATGGAGGCGACAATGGAATGGGGTATGAAGAATCGTTTGGCACAGTTGGTTCAGTCCGACGGGCACTGCCTTTTCTTACCCATCGATCACGGCTACTTTCAAGGTCCCACTCGGAAACTGGAAAAGCCCGGAGAGACGATCAAACCTTTGCTTCCCTATTGCGATGCTCTCTTTGTGACAAGGGGCGTTCTTCGGGCTTCGATTGATCCTGAAAATACGAAACCCATCATCCTCAGAGTTTCAGGGGGGACGAGCATGGTTGGGAAAGACCTCTCTGACGAGGGTCTCACGACCTCTATGGAGGAAGCCATTCGTCTCAATGTGGCGGCTGTGGGCATCTCAATCTTTGTCGGAAGTGATCATGAGAAAGAGAATCTTCTCAATCTTGCCAGACTGGTGGATGAGGGGGAAAAGTATGGCATTCCGGTGATGGCTGTGACAGCGGTAGGGAAGGAGTTAGAAAAAAGAGACGCTCGTTACCTTGCATTGAGCAGCCGGATTGCCGCCGAATTAGGGGCAAGGATTGTGAAGACCTACTGGTGCGAGAACTTTGATAAGGTGGTCAATGGCTGTCCCGTGCCGGTGGTCATGGCCGGAGGGCCAAAAGTCGATACGGATATAGGGGTTTTGCAGTTTGTTCATGACGGGATGAAAAAAGGGGCCATCGGTGTCAATCTTGGAAGGAATATCTGGCAAAACGAGCATCCAGTGGCGATGATCAAGGCTTTACGCGCCATCATCCACAAGAAGGCGACTGTCCAAGAAGCGAACGAAATATTCGAACAGGAGAAAACCAAAAAAGTTCGGAGTAGTTAGATTCTTACACGTAAAGTCTGAGAATTTATCTCTAATCCCGCGATGCGCGGGAAAATGTTTCCCAAAACTTTCCCCTCCCCTCGGCGGGAGGGGATGAAGGGGAGGGGGGACCGAATGGTCTCTATTTTGTCCACCCCCACCCTAACCTTCCCCCGTCGAAGGGGGAGGGGATTATTGGGAAATTTCAAATATTTTTGGCTAGTTCTTAGTTCAGGGTGTTCTTTTATGTCTCCGAACTCTGAACCCCGAACTCATAACTTATTTTTGGATAAACCATGCGAGTCGCCATGTATTACAACAACAGGGATGTGAGGTTGGAGGAAATGGACATTCCAACCATCGGCCCTGGTGAATTATTGGTGAAGGTTTTAGCCAGCGGTATCTGTGGCAGTGATGTGATGGAATGGTACCGGATCAAAAGAGCGCCTCGTGTTCTTGGCCATGAGATTGCAGGAGAGATTGTTAAGGTTGGCAAGGAAGTGGATCAATATAAAGTTGGTGATCGTGTCTTTGTCTCCCACCATGTCCCCTGCAATGCCTGCCACTACTGCCTGAATGGTCATCACACGGTTTGTGATACCCTGCGCACGACTAACTTTGATCCCGGAGGTTTTTCAGAATATATCCGTGTTCCGAAGATCAATGTGGACCTGGGAACATTTATACTGCCCGAGGAGATCTCTTTTGAGGAGGGGGTTTTCATTGAGCCTCTGGCCTGCGTTCTCCGGGGACAGAGATTGGCAAAGATCAGACCCGGCCAGAGCGTCTTTGTTATCGGGAGTGGAATATCCGGAATTCTTCATATCGCACTGGCAAGGGCATCAGGCGTGGGGAGGGTGATTGCGTCCGATATAAATGAATATCGATTGAAATCAGCGAAACAGTTTGGAGCGGATGAGGCCCTCTCTGGAGAAGACGTGAGTCCTGAAAGGATTCGTAGGATCAATCACGGACGGTTGGCCGATCTGGTGATTGTCTGTGCCGGAAGCCTCTCGGCTTACAAACAAGGACTCGTAACCGTCGAGCGGGGAGGAACGGTTTTATGTTTTGGACTCCTTCAACCGGGAATCGATATTTCTTTCCCATTTTTCGATTTCTGGAACGATGGAATTACCCTTCTTCCTACCTATGGAGGAGCGCCCATCGATATCTCCCAGGCCATCGAATTGATACGGGCTCATCGTTTACCTCTCAAAGAGATGATCACCCACAGACTTCCATTGGCCGAAACAGGTCTCGGGTTTAAACTTGTTATGGAGACCAAGGAGTCCATTAAAGTCATCATCGAACCCCATCAATAATTAATTTGACAGGATAATAATATTTTGATAGGAATTTGGTCACCCATATTAACCCTCTTCTGTTAAGAGGGACCAGGAGTAAACGAAGATGGAAGAAAAAGTGCTTTTGAAAAAGGATCTGGAGGAAATATTTACAGGTTTTGAAAAACGCCAGGATGAGAAATTGAAGGGACTTGAGGTGCGGATAGACCAAAAGATGACTGGCCTTGAGGTGCGGATAGATCAGAAAATGACAGGCCTTGAGGAGCGAATGGATCAAAGAATGACAGGCCTTGAGGAGCGAATGGATCAGAAAATGACAGGCCTTGAGGAGCGGATAGACCAAAAGATGACTGGCCTTGAGGTACGGATAGATCAGAAAATGACAGGTCTTGAGGGGCGGATGGATGAAAAAATGACTACCCTTGAGGAGCGGGTCATCGATCAATTTCATATCATCTCTGAAGGGTTGATGGATCAAATAAAGCTTTTGGCAGAGGGACATGACGGGGTTATTGACCGGCTAAACAATATTGATAAACGCTTTGACCACATGGAAAAGGAGAATGAACGTCAACACTTGGAGACACGTGCGCTTGTCAAGCTTTCTTTTTCCGAGCTGGATAGACGACTCACTGATTTAGAGTCCCAGATGAAAGAAATGCAGGAATGGAGAAAACAGATTGGTTCAAGATTGACAATATAGTTATTCTCCTGCCTTATCTCACCTCCATGTCTCAAAATTTTCTTCCAATTCAAAAAGAGTATCTCCAAAAAGCCTGGGGACGTTCAATTCGGGAACTTGAGGAGTCACTTCCTGCCCGATATGACAGAAATTGTTTTCACTTCCAGGCATTCGGAGAGCCCTGTGAAATCCATCCACAGGAGATCATTCTGGGTGGCGAACCCCTTCGCAGTGCAGAAGGCATTCTTATTGCAATGTATGCGAGCTTTGTTACAAACGAGCCGGTCCAACTTAAACCTTTGAAGTCCTTCAAACAATTTCCTCTACCCACTCCCCCGTGTCGCCCTTTACTACATCTTCAATCTGCCCGATGAAGAGTTTCCGGCAAGAGTCACCTGTCTTTTCGCTTCCAATGCCGATCACATTTTGCCTGTGGCTGGCCTGGCCGATGTGGCGGAATACACCGCCAGGAAGATCATTCAACTGGTAACAGAATTAAAAAGTTAAAATTCTAAACACAAAACTCATAAATATTCCTGTTTCTTCAGGTTGATCATGAGGATGGAGAGGGCGGCAGGAGTGACGCCTGAGATTCTGGAGGCCTGACCGAGAGAGATGGGCCTGATTTTAATGAGTTTCTCCGACACCTCCGTGGTGAGGCCGATGATCGAATGAAAATCAAAATTCTCAGGAAAGTTCACCTCCTCCAGTTTTTTAAATCGCTCGATCAGTTCCATCTGTCTCTTGATATAACCGTCATATTTGACCTGAATCTCGACCTGTTCACTCACTTCTTTTTTAAGAATTTTGAGTTCCGGATCAAATTCTAAAAGATGTTCAAAATGGATTTCAGGCCTTTTCAATAATTCCCGGAGGGAAGTTTCCTTCTTCAAAGGCGAACACCCCCAACGATGGAGGATTTCATTGTTTTCCCTGGCGGGAGTGACTTTCAACTCTGAAATTCTAATAAGGGTCTTTTCGATTGCAGACTTTTTCTCTGAAAAGATCCGATCATCCCCTTCTTGTACCAATCCGATTTGACGGCCTATTTCCCTCAACCTCAAATCCGCATTATCTTCTCTTAAATGGAGACGATGTTCTGCCCTGGAGGTAAACATTCGGTATGGCTCCGAAGTCCCTTTTGTGACCAGGTCATCGATCAAAACACCGATATAGGCATCAGAGCGTTTCAGGACGAGAGGCCCTCTTCCCTGGATATAAAGAGCGGCATTGATTCCGGCCATCAACCCCTGAGCGGCCGCCTCTTCGTATCCCGATGTCCCGTTGATCTGTCCGGCGTGGAAGAGCCCTTCAATCTTTTTCGTTTCAAGGGTGGGTTTTAGTTCTGTCGGATCGACAAAGTTGTATTCAATGGCATAACCCGGCCTGACGATCTCTACATTCTCGAGTCCCTGAATTGACCTCAACATACGAATCTGGATGTCGAGCGGGAGGCTGGTGGAAATTCCATTCGGGTAGATCTCTTTCGTATCCCTTCCATCAGGTTCGAGGAAGATCTGATGTCTCTTCTTATCAGCAAAACGGACCACCTTGTCCTCAATGGATGGACAGTACCTGGGACCGATTCCCTTGATAATCCCACAATAGAGAGGGGACCGGTCAAGGCCGCTCTTGATAATTTCGTGAGTGGCCGGGTTTGTATAGGTGAGGTAGCAGGGGACCTGTTCTATTTCGATCTTTTCAGTTGAAAAGGAAAAAGGTATCGGAGGTTCATCTCCATACTGAGGAGTGAGTTCTGAAAAGTCGATGGTATTGCCATCGAGCCTTGGCGTGGTCCCGGTCTTAAGCCTTCCCATGCGAAATCCCAATCTTTTGAGCGATTCGGATAGGCCTATCGAAGGAGGATCCCCCATCCTTCCGGAGGGAAAATGGGTCAGGCCGATATGGACAAGACCGTTTAAAAAGGTTCCCGGGGCAAGAATCAGGGTTTTTCCATAGATCGTATCGCCTGCCTCTGTCCTTACTCCAATGACCTTATCCCCGTCAACGATGATCTCTTCAACGGTGGCTTGTTTGACGGTGAGATCTTTTTGATTCTCCACCGTCTTGATCATTCGGAGCCGGTAGGCCTGCCGATCCACCTGTGCCCTGGAGGAACGAACCGCAGGTCCTCTTGTGGCGTTGAGCTGTTTGAACTGAATGCCCGTCTCATCCGTCGCCCTGGCCATCTCTCCGCCCAAGGCATCGATCTCCTTCACCAGATGGCCCTTGGCCAGGCCGCCGATGGCAGGGTTGCAGGACATGTAACCGATGTGATCGACATTCTGAGTGATGAGAAGGGTAGGGTGGCCCATCCGGGCGCAAGCCAACAATGCCTCAATGCCCGCATGGCCTCCCCCCACCACAATCACATCGTAGTCATTAGTGGCTTCCATATTATTCATCAACGCGAGAATAAGTTATCCTCCGCCATATGAAATTCCAATAACCAAATTCCAAATTCCAAATAAATTCCAATCACCAAATTTTCAAATAACTAATAACATATTTAGCATTCTTTTTTGAGTTTTGGTCATTGGAATATTGGTAATTATTTGGTTATTGGTGCTTGGAATTTGGAATTTATTAAATCGCTATGCGCTATGCTCCATGCTCTATGCTATTTAAGTCCTCGGCAGGCTTTGACACAGATACCACAGATATTATGGCTGAAATGGAGGGTTTTAGTAAAGATCTTCAGTTGTTCATAGCATCGGAGATGATCGAAATCCTGCGGTCTCTCTTTAATGGCCTCCGCTGGGCAGACTTTTATGCAGGCATTGCAGGAACCGCAGTCTCTTGTGAGAGGAGAGCCTGCCTCAAGAGGGAGATCGGTGAGGAGGGTGAGGAGGCGAGTCCTGGAGCCAAACGTTTCATTGACGAGGAGATTGTTCCTGCCAATCCACCCCAACCCCGCGGCACGGGCCACATGCTTGTGTGAGAGATGGCCTTTCTGGTTTTTCCAATCCACGATCTGTGAGGCTGCAATGGGCATGGCCCGGTATCCTTTTTCCTGAATGGCTGAAGAAACGATGAGGCCGATCGTATCGAGGAGAATATTGACCCGCTGATAGTGATGAAAGTAATGAGGCGTAGGAGCGTCCTCAATTCCTTCGAGAATCGAATCGGAGAGATGATACCCCACGGCGATGGCAAAAGGGAGGCGGTCGATGGCGCCGGAGGGAAGAAGGATGTCTTCTTTTTTCAAAAGGCTAAGATCGGCAATCCCAAAGAGCGAGGCGCCCCACTGGCGACACAGGGACGTTATCTTTTCAACATTTTCCTTTGGGTTTGTCATAAAATGAATTGTGACTTTTCGTTGGATTTATTGCAAGAGGCCCCCTCCCCCTCTCCCCTATGAGACTGTGTCACAAGTCCGTTCATGGTTCGACAAGCTCACCACGAACGGACCACATCACATTGAAATTCAATTACTTAGCCGTTCGCCCTGAGCGTGTCGAAGGGGGAACGGTGATTTACGACACAGCCTCCTATGAGGAGAGGGAAGGGGTGAGGGGAAGATTTTCAGCGGGATTTTATTTTTAACTCTTTCATCTTCGTGCGTAGGGTGTTGCGATTGATACCCAGAAGCCTGGCGGCGGAGGTCTGAACATGGCCCACCTTTTCCATCGCCGATTTGATCAGGATCTTCTCCACGAGCGAAGTGATATCGTCGAGGAGGCCGGTCCTGCTCTTCGACTCCACATAGGGATCAATTCTGTTTAAAACCTCTGTCAATCTCTCTTCGAGTATCTCTTCCAATAAAGAAGTTTTTAATTTTGCCCTGCTCGATCCTCTATGATGTTCCGCTTTTTTCAGATGATAATTTCTGATGGTGGGGGAGAGAATAGCCGAAAGAATAGAAAGAAAATGAAAATCTTCGGAGAATTCATTCCTGGATCCATAAAGAGGATTGATATTCATGACTCCGATGGTTTCAGCCTCGACGATAAGAGGGATGCAGAGCAACGGCGGTTGTATTTTATCCATCTGTTTCGGACTCTCGATGGCCTCCTCATAAAGCGGCTCCTGGTTCACGTGCTGAATGGGCATGGGTTGCCGGGATTGAAGAACCTCGGCGATGATTCCCTTTTTGCCATGACAATGATGGGGATGGTTTTCCATTTCGATTCCATAAAGGGCTTCCACATGAAGAGAACCTTTCTTGGCGTCCCGTAGAATAATCGCCGCATAACCGATGGGAAAATATTGAGAGAGCGCGGTCATAACTCCAATAAAGTATTCCTGGAGTTGAATCTGGGGAGAGAGCATGGAGATCTCGTGGAGGCTTTTCAATTCGGGATTGATTCGGGGATTGGTAAAGAATGTAGAAGACATTTTTAACTCCTCAATCCTATGGAATCTTTACCCCGTTAGAAATAATGCCCCGCTGCTCTTTAGCAGGGTTAGGTTTTAGAATAATTCCACCGGGGTTTAATGCCCCGCTGGAATTTCTAACGGGGTAAACAGGTTTATCATCTGGATTAAACGGCCTTCCTGATGCAAAATGACCAGACTAATTTAATCAAACCGGAGTCAGATTTCAAGAAAATTTTTGAGAGTCTCTATATTCTTATGACGAGGTAATGCGTCACTCTTCCGTGGAAAATTACCGGCCTTCGGGCAGGCATGTTGGAGAAAATCTTATAGCGGAAACAT